>NZ_WKFH01000003.1:1440000-1740000 GCF_014884385.1 Phycobacter azelaicus
CCCACAGGCTTACTGATCCTAACCAAACTCCGAATACCCGGGAGTACTAGATGGCAGACACACTGCGGATGCTAACGTCCGTAGTGGAGAGGGAAACAACCCTGACCTCCGGCTAAGGCCCCTAATTCATGGCTAAGTGGGAAAGCAGGTGGGACGACCAAAACAACCAGGAGGTTGGCTTAGAAGCAGCCATCCTTTAAAGATAGCGTAACAGCTCACTGGTCTAAATAAGTTGTCCTGCGGCGAAGATGTAACGGGGCTCAAGCCATGAGCCGAAGCCGAGGATGCACTTTGTGCATGGTAGCAGAGCGTAGTGTGACATAGTCTCATGTCTCCTTACTTCCTTCGGGAAGATTGGAGACAAGAGGCTTTCGATGAAGCGGGCGCGTGAGCGATCCCGTGGAGAGATCACTAGCGAGAATGATGACATGAGTAGCGACAAAGAGTGTGAGAGACACTCTCGCCGAAAGTCCAAGGGTTCCTGCTTAAAGCTAATCTGAGCAGGGTAAGCCGGCCCCTAAGCCGAGGCCGAAAGGCGTAGGCGATGGGAACCAGGTTAATATTCCTGGGCCAGGAGGATGTGACGGATTGCGACTGTAGTTCAGCCTTATCGGATTGGTTGGGCTGCTGAGCAGTCCCTGGAAATAGCCCTCCATCAGACCGTACCCTAAACCGACACAGGTGGACTGGTAGAGAATACCAAGGCGCTTGAGAGAACGATGTTGAAGGAACTCGGCAAAATACCTCCGTAAGTTCGCGAGAAGGAGGCCCGGGTTCAAGGCAACTTGGATCCGGGGGCACAAACCAGGGGGTGGCGACTGTTTATTAAAAACACAGGGCTCTGCGAAGTCGCAAGACGACGTATAGGGTCTGACGCCTGCCCGGTGCCTGAAGGTTAAAAGGAGGGGTGAGAGCTCCGAATTGAAGCCCAGGTAAACGGCGGCCGTAACTATAACGGTCCTAAGGTAGCGAAATTCCTTGTCGGGTAAGTTCCGACCTGCACGAATGGCGTAACGACTTCCCCGCTGTCTCCAACATCGACTCAGCGAAATTGAATTGCCTGTCAAGATGCAGGCTTCCCGCGGTTAGACGGAAAGACCCCGTGCACCTTTACTACAGCTTCGCACTGGCATCAGGATTGTGATGTGCAGGATAGGTGGTAGGCATCGAAACCGGAACGCCAGTTCCGGTGGAGCCTCCCTTGAGATACCACCCTTCGCACTCTTGATGTCTAACCGCGGTCCGTTATCCGGATCCGGGACCCTGCGTGGCGGGTAGTTTGACTGGGGCGGTCGCCTCCTAAAGCGTAACGGAGGCGCGCGAAGGTTGGCTCAGAGCGGTCGGAAATCGCTCGTTGAGTGCAATGGCAGAAGCCAGCCTGACTGCGAGACTGACAAGTCGAGCAGAGACGAAAGTCGGCCATAGTGATCCGGTGGTCCCGAGTGGAAGGGCCATCGCTCAACGGATAAAAGGTACGCCGGGGATAACAGGCTGATACTGCCCAAGAGTCCATATCGACGGCAGTGTTTGGCACCTCGATGTCGGCTCATCTCATCCTGGGGCTGGAGCAGGTCCCAAGGGTACGGCTGTTCGCCGTTTAAAGAGGTACGTGAGCTGGGTTTAGAACGTCGTGAGACAGTTCGGTCCCTATCTGCCGTGGGTGTAGGATACTTGAGAGGAGTTGCCCCTAGTACGAGAGGACCGGGGTGAACGATCCACTGGTGGACCTGTTATCGTGCCAACGGTAGTGCAGGGTAGCTATGATCGGACAGGATAACCGCTGAAGGCATCTAAGCGGGAAGCCCCCCTCAAAACAAGGTATCCCTGAGGGCCGTGGAAGACCACCACGTCAATAGGCCGGAGATGTAAGTGCAGCAATGCATTCAGTTGACCGGTACTAATCGCCCGATTGGCTTGATCTGATCCAGTAAAAGACAGCCAAAAACCAAAAACGCATACACAAACACTTGGACAACACGTTGATTGACCTTCCGCTTTTGGAAAACCGCCCCGTGACATAACGGGGGTGCGGCAACGGGCATTTGCTTTGCAAATACCCTGCCTGCCGCCAATACCAAAAGCCGAAGGCTTTTGGTATTTACTCGGTTTGGTGGTCATAGCACGAGCAAAACACCCGGTCCCATCCCGAACCCGGAAGTTAAGTGCCGTCGCGCCAATGGTACTTGGGCTTAAGCCCTGGGAGAGTAGGTCACCGCCAAACCTAGTAAATACCAAAACAAAAAACTCTCTAACCGAAAAAAAACGCACGCTACTTGATCCGAAAAAACATCGGTTCAACGACAAAACAAAGTCCTCAAGTAGCAAAGCGGTAGGACAGACAAACTGCCGCGGGATGGAGCAGCCAGGTAGCTCGTCAGGCTCATAACCTGAAGGTCGCAGGTTCAAATCCTGCTCCCGCAACCAAATATCCGAACAAAATAAGATACTTAACGCCACAACCGGGTGGCTTCCGGCGTTTGTAACATTTGAGCAGTGCTACAGCGGTGCTACGCCCCGCAGCAAACAACAGCATCATAAAGCAGGCGCCGAAAACACCAAAACCCGCTGCCAGCCCTCCCTCCGGCGAGGCCTCACTACAAGAATAACGCCTGGTCACCGTCAGTGCTGTCAGCACTGTCAGCCATCCCGATCAGAAACCAAAAAGCGCCCGACCCGAAAAAGGTCGAACGCTTGTACAGTCATTGTGTTGAAAGGACGGGCTACCCGTTGGTCTGCTCAATCACCCTCATTCCCGCCTTACCTTCGCGGCTGAAATCTATGGTCAACCCCTAGCGGCGCAGTATCGGCTGAATCCGGCGCAGGGCCGCGCCAAAGCGCGCTTCGGAGCGGGGAAAGCTCTGGCTGTCTTCAGTGAGGCTGGGAAAACGGTCTCGCAGGGTCAGCTTCAACTCCGTATCCGTGCCGCTCCAATGCTTGCAGCCCTCCTTCAACGATAGGATCGCCAGGGCCACCGGGTTGGCTTCAATAGCAGCCTGGTCGCTTTTGGCGCGATTGGCCGCGTAGGAATCCAGAAACGCCCCTTGAGGCCACCCCAAAGCATTCTCGGCGGCTACCACCCATTTAGCGAAGTCGGCCATTCTGGGGGCCTCTGAGAGGCTGACAGAGTCGATCTGCCCCAGCGCGCAGGACACAGCGTCCAAGATGAACGGCTTGGCCGTTGCAAACTCCCTATGAAAACTGCCCAACGTCCTGCGTTTGCTGGCGAGGATGGTGGGCAGGTGAACCCCTGATCAGCCCCACCTGAGTGGTCCGTTTTGATTGTTAGTGCATGACCGGTCTCGGGTCCATCGGGATGATGGTTTCCGGGGCGGGAGGGCGATAGCCCAAGGCACTATGTGGTCGTTTGGTATTGTAGTGTTTCCTCCATTGTTCGATCAGGATTTCCGCTTCCCGAAGGCTGTAGAAGACTTCTCCGTTGAGCAGTTCATCGCGGAACCTGGCATTGAGGCTTTCGCAGTAGCCGTTCTCCCAAGGTGACCCGGGCGCGATGTAGGCGGTCTTGGCGCCGACGGCCCTGATCCAATCTTGAACGGCCTGAGCCACGAACTCCGGGCCGTTGTCAGACCGGATGTAATCCGGCACACCCCGCATGATGAACAGGTCGCTCAAGGCATCGATCACGTCACCCGAGTTCAGCTTGCGCTTCACCTTGATCGCCAAGCATTCCCGACTGTGCTCGTCCAAGATGTTGAGCGTCCGGAAGACCTTTCCGTCCTCCGTCCGGCAGTGGACAAAGTCATAGCTCCAGACGTGGTTGCGATACTCAGGGCGCAGCCGGACACAGGATCCGTCATAAAGCCAGAGCCGTCCCTTCTTCGGTTGCTTCATTGGCACTTTCAGCCCCTCTCGTCGCCATAGGCGCTCGACCCGCTTGTCGTTCACCTCCCAGCCCGCATCTCTCAGCAAAGCCGCGATCCGACGATAGCCGTAACGGCCATACTGCCGCGCCAGTTCGACCATGTCCGCGACCAGACGCTCCTCATCGGCACGGCCATGCGGCACCTTCCTCTGCGTGGATCGGTGCTGACCCAAGACACGGCAGGCGCGTCTCTCGGACAGATGGAACCGGGTGCGAACGTGATCGATGCAGGCACGGCGGCGAGCGGGGCTCAAAAGTTTCCCTTTGCCGCCTCCGCCAGGATCAGCTTGTCCAAAGTCAGATCCGAGACGGCTTTTCTCAACCGTTCGTTCTCTTTCTGGAGGCGCTTCAGTTCCCTGAGTTGGTCGGTTCCCATACCGCCGTATTTCTTGCGCCAGCGATAATAGGTCTGCTCAGTAATGCGAACCTCGCGGATCGCATCCGCCCGCGCCATGCCTTGCCCGACAAGCACTTCAACCTGCCGCAGCTTCGTGACAATCTCTTCCGGCTTGTGTCTCTTCGTAGCCATTCTGATCCTCCGTTTTCCTAAACATAACGGCGGACCACTTCAGTGGGGGAGGATCAGCGTTATCTGTTCCCGATCCTCAGCTTTTCCTACCTGACAGCGATCCTCTATCGCGGTCCCTTTTGGCACAAGGCGCTGCTCTTTCTCTTTGCCGCACCTCTTACGGTTTTCATGAATGCCTTCCGCATTGGCGTGATCGGGGTCTTGGTGAACTCCTATGGCATCGAACATGCCGAAGGGTTCCTGCACTTTTTCGAAGGTTGGGTGATCTTTGGCGCATGTGTCGCCATTCTGTTCCTCACGGCCGTTCTATTGCAGAGACTGAGTGGCAGTCATCTTTCACTGGCTGAGACTATTGATATGGATTTCAATGGTCTCGGCACCGAAGCGGCCAGGGTGCTCTCGTTTCCTGCAAGCCGCGCACTGGTTGCGTCAGTTGCACTTTGCTTTGCGGTTTCCGCCGCCTTCGTGCTGACGCCACAGGCGAACAACGAACCGCCTCTTCGTGATTCCTTTTCACTGTTCCCCAGTCGCATTGACGGGTGGTCAGGCTACTTCCGGACTCTCGAGCCGGACGTGGAAGAGGTGCTTGGTGCAACCGACTATGCCAACTCGGCTTTCGTTGGACCGGACTCCGATATTCCGGTCGAATTCTTCGCGGCCTGGTATCATAGTCAGACCGAGGGAGAGGGCATCCATTCCCCCGAAGTATGTCTGCCGAACGGCGGTTGGGAGATCTTTTCGCTTGACCCGTACGAGGTTTCGATGCCGGACACCGTCTACGGAACCTTCACCGTCAACCGGGCTATTGTGGAAAAGGGTTTTGACCGGCAGCTCGTCTACTACTGGTTCGAACAACGTGGCGCGCGGATGACCAATGATGTGGTCGCGAAACTGTCGGTTCTCAGGGATACGATGATCCGTGGGCGCAGCGACGGTGCCATGGTGCGCTTCGTGACCCGTATCGATCCGAATGAGACAGTGGATGATGCAACTCGGCGTCTTGAAGCGCTGATGTCTCGCGTCCTGAACATCCTGCCGCGATATATCCCTGAGTAGACAGGGAACCTGTTTAGCGCGTTGGCTGTTGAGGTGTGCAGCTGTCGTCCCGAATTTTTGGCCAATCTTCGCAGAGGCTTCGCGCTCAGCCCAACCGCATCAATCATCGCATCCATAACGCGCGCTTTCCTTTGACGTTGGGCGACAAGGGATGCGCTTGCCGTCCGTGGGCTTGATTGGTCGCGCCTTTTCCGTGCGTGAAGATCAGTGCAAAGAGATCCAGGCGACGTCGGTCATAGCTGTGCGGTTGGCCTGAGTGCCCCTCAAGTTGATTAAATTTCATTGAGCTTCTTCGGTAAAAAGCGGGCAGAAGTCTCTTTCTGATTGCGCTTTTGATAAGACCTTTTTGCCATCCTTATCCCGAAATCCACGGTGACTACCGTGCCGCCCAGACGCCAAAGGCAGTGGGACGAAAACCGTCCTGCCTCCGGGTGGGTGGGTGCGCCCCACCGCGAGCAGAAATGGCTCCGGTGAGCAGGCCAATAATTGACTGAAGAAAAGCAGGCGGGGCGACGGGGTCTAGGGTCGCAACCTTTCTTATCGGCGGAGCAATGCCGGGTGGAGTAGTGGAATGGACTGGAACGATACAGATGTCGTTACAAATGACGAAATAGTTTTTACAAATGGTGTTGGGCTCATCCCCGAGCAGACAACCCATTTGGAAACGCAGGACGATATGGATCCAGAACTCTACCTTGCCCTACAGCAGTCAGAGCAGATTGAGGTTTTTGAGGATCACCCCTCCGGCACCGAAATCGGGATAAACGTCTCCTGGTTCTCGGGCAGTGCCGCGAACGACCTTGTGCCGTTCATCAACCAATTGAAGGGCGCGCGCCCGTTCGACGACCCCTCGAACTCGGGGCAGATCACATATGATGAGAACGGCTACCCGACCTCGGTTCCCAGCCATTATGTCGTCTCGTCCCTGCTGATCCGCTCAGTCGATGTTGAGGGCATCCCGCCCCACACTGGCGAGTTCCGTCTTTATGGTCAGGGCAGTGGTCTTATCTCTCTCAAAGGCAGTGCACAGGGCGTATTGTACGAGCGCGCCGATACGGACTCTTTCGACCGCGAGGTCATCGACGGCGAGAGCTACTGGTATGTGGACCTCAACTTCAGCACGATGGGCGAGGATCTCGCCCAGCTGATCATGCTCATTCACGACATCGACCAGAGTGACCATATTCGTGATCTGGCCTTGGTACATGAGACACATCTTGATCTGCACCGTGAGGGTGAGGTGTTTACGCCGGAAATCGTAAACGACCTGAAAGGCTATGAAACCCTGCGCCTGATGAATTGGATGCGGGCGAACCAGATTCAGGAAGACGGTAACGGCTGGGGAGAAGAAGGATCGAACTGGACCTCACCGCAGCCGGAACAGCGCTACATCGGAACTGACTACTACACGTTCAACAACAATGCGGGAGGCAAGAAGAACGAAGGGCGCTTTGAAGTCTCTGTGCCGGTTGAATACCTTGTTCAGCTGGCCAATGAGGTCGGTGCGGACCCTTGGATCGCGGTTCCGGTCGACATCACCGATTCCCGCGCTGCCCAACTGGCTGACTATGTCTCACTAAATCTCGATGATGGCCTGACCGCGCGATGGGAGTATGGCAACGAAATCTTCAACGATGCGATTGGATTTGAAAGCTATCGCTATTCCCTTGCCATGGCAGGCAAGACCTTTGAGAACTTCAATGAGGTCGGTGCCGGCGCCGTGGCCGAATGGGCGGCCTATAGGGGCACACAGGTCTACAGTATCATCAAGGACGTGTTTGAGGAGGACGGCAACGAAGCTCGCTTTGTCGCACCTGGCTGGGCATTCTCCGGGTCTCTCAAGACCACCGGCTCACTGGTAGAGAACTCTTACCTCGTGAGATACTTCGCAGCCGAAGAGTCGCGGAAGATGGACGATGGCACTCCGCTGCCGCTCGAGGTTGTGACCGATTACTCCGTCGCCATGTACTATGGCGGTACCCTTGCCGGACGGCACCCGGATTCTTCGGTGGTGTATCACATCATGGAAACCGTTGAGGGGGTCGAAACTCAGGCTGACATGCTGGCGAAATGGCTGATGTTCGGCGCCTATGCTGAGCATTACAAACAGCTGACCAGTGACCACCTGGGCGCTCCGATGACTGGGGTGGCCTGGAGCGAAAAGCTGGATATCGGTGTTACCCCGCTCATCTGGGAGGATATCCAAGCCGGGCTTGATCCTCTGACTGAACTGGATCATATCCTGCGCCTTGAGGACAATGTTCTGCAATACCGTGGGGTTAAGGCGCAGGACTGGACGGATGTAATCGTTTTTAACAGCACCCCGGGCAAGACCCTTGCTGAAATGATCAACGACGTGGATCTCGTCGGATATGGCGGCAAGATGAAGGGCGTCATTCATAGCGGCATCTATTCCAGCCTTGTGAACAGTGCCACGATGCGTCTGGACGCCCATGCAGGATATGCGAAGGCGCTTGGTCTGAACTTCACCGCTTATGAAGGGGGCGGCCATGTCTCCTACCCGGTGGAAGGCGCCTTTGACATGTATGACGCCTATAACAACAGCGTCTCAGGAGCGCAGGTCTTTGCCCGCTGGCTGGAAATCATGAGCGAGAGTGGCCTCGACGAATACGTTCACTTCATGTCGCATGACCGGACGAATAGGAACGACTGGTGGGGAGTTCAGGATTATGTGGGACAGGATATCTCCTCCGAACCTGAAGCGATCGTATTGCGCAAGGCGATCGAGGCCTATGATCCAAACCACCAGACCACGGCCTCCGGAGCGCTGGCGACTGCAGAAAGCGTCAGAACGACCGCAACGGGTGGGCTTGTTGTAGATCTGCCAGTGGTCTGGGACGGAAATGACGTCTGGCACATCAACAGTGACGGATCAGCGACCGAAAACAGCGGATCCATCAAACAGCTGCTTCTCAAGGACTTGCTCCCTGTTGCGGGTGGCTCTGCCTACAATCTGTCGTTCGACGTTGGTCTGGAGGACGTGGATGAAACCGAAATTCGGGTCGTCGCACGTGCGATGGGCGGCGGGAGTGCCGACCTTCTGACATGGCGCGGCATGGTTTCCGATGGAGAGGCATTGGAATTTGATCTCGGGACCATCCCGGAAGAGCTGTCTTCTCTTTACGTGGTGGTGCAGCGCGTCGGTCAGGATCGCTCTGGCAGCCTCACCATCGAGAACGCCGATGTTGAAGAGGTGCGCGCCGATGACCAGGGGCAAGTCGATGTGCCTACAGAAGAGGGCGTAATCTGTACCCTGGCCGATGACTGCTGGCAGCCCGGCGCGGGATGGGCCATTTCCGATGCCGGGATTGCAACGTCGGTATCTGACACTTCGGGAAAGTTGTCCCTGTCCGAATTGTTGCCTGTGGTCGCGGGCTCCAAGTACCAAGTCAGCTTCAAGGTTTCGCTTGATGGTGCGGACAGCACGCAGCTGCGTTTGGTTGGGCGCGCGATGGGTGGCGGTGCCGACGAGGTCCTACGCTGGCGCGGTGATGTTACCGACGGGCAGGTTGTTACGCTTGACATGAGCGAGATTCCATCGGATCGGCGCCTTCTGGATGTGGTTATGATGCGCGGCGGACAAGCGGCCGGATCGCTGACCATTTCCGATTTCAAGATCAACCTCAGCGCAAGTGGTGATACGGGGCCGGATCCTGAGCCTCCGATTGGGGATGATGGTATGACCGGGACAGAGGGTGTTGCGCTTACGTCCGCCGTTTGGAACGGAGGGGACAAATGGGTGATGTCCGATGATGGACAGGCAAGTGTTGCAGAGGGGCAGCAGGACTTCCTGTCTCTGAAGGCGCCGATCCAAGTGACGCCGCAGGGGCGCTATGAAGTCAGCTTCAAGGTTTCGCTTGATGGTGCGGACAGTACACAGCTGCGTTTGGTGGGACGCGCCATGGGCGGTGGTGCCGACGAGGTTCTGCGCTGGCGGAGCGATGTGACCGATGGTCAGGTCGTAACCCTGACTCTCAACGAAATCCCCTCCGACCGGTCTTTGCTGGACTTGGTTGTATCTCGGGGAGGTGCGATGAAAGGGCAACTCACCCTCAGTGATTTTGCTGTCAAACCCGTTGTGGATAAGGTGCTGGCCTAGGGATGGCGCCGGTGGGCATCGGGGGGCTGCCCCGGTGCCTGCGGTAGATCACCACCAAGGTGGCAACAAGCCGTCCCCATGTAAGTGGGATTAAAGGCAACTCGCATGAATGTGACGTGATATCTGGTCGGAGTGAGAGGATTCGAACCTCCGGCCCCTGCCTCCCGAAGACAGTGCTCTACCAGGCTGAGCTACACTCCGACCGTGGCGCGGAATTATACCCGGTCGTCTGGTTTTGCAAGCGCATTTGTCATGGTTTTTGTGGCACCTGCCAAATAGAAATGCTTGCTCCTGCCGAAGGGCAAAGCCATCCTGATCGAAAAATGGCGTTGCAATGACAGCAGACTATCTTTCGGTTCTGGGTGGGATCGGCATGTTCCTTGTGGGCATGAAGATCATGACAACGGCACTGCGCGATGCGGCGGGGCCAAACCTGCGGGCGATTCTGACCCGCTTCACTACGACACCGCTGAAGGGGGCGGTGACAGGAACCGTCTCGACCGCCGTAATCCAATCCTCCAGTGCTACGACCGTGATGACAGTTGGGTTCGTTGGGGCAGGGCTTCTGACCATGCCCCAGGCTCTAGGAGTGATCTATGGCGCCAATATTGGAACAACGGCGACAGGCTGGCTGGTGTCCATCCTTGGTTTCAAGCTGAAGCTTGGCAGCCTAGCCATGGCGGGGCTCTTGCTGTCTGGCCTTGCCGACCTTCTGGGGCGCGGTGTTGTTGCCCGAACGGGACGGATCATGTCCGGGCTTTGCCTGTTGTTGATCGGGCTGGACCTGATGCAATCGGGCATGTCGGATGTCACTGGTCTGATCACTCCCGAGATGCTGCCAACGCAAACTCTCTGGGGCATGGTGCTACTGGTTGGGCTGGGTGCTGGGATCACGATCCTTATGCAGTCTTCGTCTGCGGCCATGGCGCTGGCGCTCGTGATGCTGCAGGGCGGGGCGCTGACCATGCTGCAGGCGCTGGCGATCGTGATTGGCATGAATGTCGGAACCACATTTACGGCCATTCTGGCAGCTGTTGGCGGATCACGGCCGATGCGGCAGACAGCCCTCGCAAACCTCGTGTTCAATATCGTGACTTCGCTCGTGGCCTTCGGAATTCTTTTCCTAGGTGCAACATTGCTGTCTGATCTGGAGGCCGCCGTTGGCGCAGTGACGACGGTTCTTCTGTTTCATATGGGGTTCAACATTCTGGGGACCGCGTTGTTCCTGCCGGTGACCGGGGCTTTTGCCACGCTCATAGCCCGATTGGTGCCGGACAAGCCCGCAGCGCCTGCAATCGATCTTGACCGTGCCCTCGTGCAGGATTCGGGGCTTGCCATCATGGCAGCAGCGGCTGCAGCGACCAGCACTTTTCAGCGTATGGCCGAGGCACTGTCCGCGGCCTTGATCGCGCCTCCAGACTATCGGCCTTTGGCGGCGCTGGGCCCTCTGCGGGAGGCTCTGCCGCAATTGACGGAGTTCCTTGCCGATATCCGCCTGCCAGAGGGGAGAGAGGATCAGGAAGCCGCCTATGGCGCCCTTTTGCATGAGACGGATCACCTACTTCGCCTGATGGAGCGGTGCAAACAGACAAGCCAAATCTCGGACCTTTTGGACGATCCTCTACTGCGCCGTCCGGCGCAGGCCTTTGCCATGGCCCTGGCATCTATCGCGGATGAAAGTGCAGATCTGGATAAGGCGGCCGTTCGCCTGCAGCGGCTTACGGCGCTGGTGGAGCGGCGCACCAGACGTCACCGGCGGGCGCTGATGCTGGGTGAGCATGCTGGGATGTACAAGTTGTCCGAGGTATTTGCCCATACGGATGCGATGCGGTGGCTCCAGCGCAGTCTGCATCACGCAGAGCGTATCGCGCACTATGGGCATGTCGCGCACGAAGCTTTGGCTGCGGCAAAACCTGCTGCCGCAGCCGATCCTGTTGAGGTGGTTTAGAGGCTCGCTTCAAGCGCGGCGACGACGGCATCGCCCATTTCGCTGGTGGAGACGGGATCGACACCCTCTTCACCCAGAAGGTCCGCGGTGCGTACGCCATCTGCCAGAACCTTTTCGACAGCCGCTTCGAGGCGGTCTGCCTCAGCACCCATGTCGAAGGAATAGCGCAGCGCCATGGCAAAGCTGAGGATACAGGCAATCGGGTTCGCCTTGCCCTGACCGGCAATGTCGGGGGCCGAGCCGTGCACGGGTTCGTACAGAGCCTTGGGTCGGCCATTGGCCATCGGCTTGCCAAGGCTCGCAGAGGGTAGCATGCCAAGCGAGCCGGTCAGCATGGCTGCAGCATCGGACAGCAGATCGCCAAACAGGTTGTCGGTCACGATCACGTCGAACTGCTTGGGCCAGCGGCACAGCTGCATGGCGCCTGCGTCTGCATACATGTGGGACAGCTCGACCTCGGGGTAGTCCTTGGCCACTTCGGTGACGACTTCGCGCCACAGGATGCCCGACTCCATGACGTTGGCCTTTTCCATCGAGCACAGCTTCTTGTTCCGGCGCATGGCTAGCTCGAAAGCCGATCGGGCAACGCGGTCGATCTCGCTTTCGGTGTAGCGCTGGGTGTTGATGCCGACGCGTTCATTGCCTTCTTCGATGATGCCGCGGGGCTCACCAAAGTAGATGCCAGAGGTCAGCTCGCGCACGATCATGATGTCGAGGCCCGCGACTACGTCCTTTTTCAGCGAGGAGAAATCCGCCAGCGCGTCAAAGCACTGCGCCGGGCGCAGGTTGGCGTAAAGGTCCATCTCCTTGCGCAGGCGCAACAGGCCGCGCTCGGGTTTCACCGAGAAATCCAGCACGTCATACTTGGGGCCGCCCACGGCGCCCAGAAGCACGGCGTCGACGTCTTGCGCCTTGGCCATGGTATCGTCATGCAGCGGGGTCCCGTGCGCGTCATAGGCGGCGCCGCCGACCAGATCCTCGCTCACATCGAACTGAAGGTCACGCTTCTCGCCGTACCAGCCGATGACCTTGCGGACCTCTGCCATGACTTCGGGGCCGATGCCGTCACCGGGCAGAATCAGGATCGATGGGTTGGACATGCACTTCCTCCTTGAAATAGCTGGGGATGGGGTACTCTTCGGAACGGCCAGCGTCAATAACATGCCCTTTGCTTTTAAGGGGCTGTGGCCTGTTTCGCAGCCCTTTCGAGGCCCTGCGCCAGCAGGTCCCATACAGCGCGGATGCGCGGGGTGTGCCGCATGATGCCGTGGGCCGCCAGCCAGACGTGCAGGGGGGGCAGCGCCAAGTCCAGATCCAGTTCCTCTATCTCGGGGTCCAGCAGGGCCGGACCGCGCTGCGAAAAACCTATCCCGCAGCCCGCGCGCAGCAGTTGCCAATAGGCCGATTGATTGTCGCAGCGGACCGCAAAGCTGTGCCGGTCGGCCTGAAATCCCATGGCCGCCATTGTCTTGAGGATCAGATCGTCCGCATCATACCCGATCAGGTCGTGTTCCCAGAGTTCCGCTATCGTCTTCGGGCGCCCGCGTTGCGCAAGGTAGGTCTTGGCGGCAAAGACCCCAAGCGGCAGATCGGCGACATGGCGCGCCACGATATCGAGCTGCGCCGGGCGATACATGCGCACCGCGATGTCGGCTGCGCGGAATACCAGGTTTTCCGAAGCATCGCTGGGCACCAATTCCAGTTCGATCCCCGGCTGGGCGCGGCGGATCTCGGCCAGGATGCGAGGCAGAACGTAATGCGAGGCAAAGACGCTGGCGGTAATGCGCACCGTGCCCGTCAGATCCTGAGATTGGCCAGCTGCGGTCAGGCTAATCGCATTCATACGCGCGTTGATCTCTTGTGCCAGCGGCAGCAACTTCTCGCCTTCGGGAGCCAGGGTCAGGCCGCGCGGATGACGATGAAACAGGCGTTGGTCCAGCTCACGCTCAAGCGTCTGGATGTGGCGGCCAAGGGTGGGCTGGCTGCGCCGCAACCGTTTGGCCGCCGCCGACAGAGAGCCGGTCTCTGCAACGGCAAGAAAGCTCTGGATCAGGGTCCAGTCGGTCAGGTGTGGCTTGTCCATTCAGTAATGAATGGCAGGTCTGCACATCCATGCAATATGAATAGTGGCTGTTAGGGCATATTCTGGGGCCGTTCAGGATGAAAGGAACCGGTCATGCCCCGCAATGTGCTTATCCTTGGTGCCACAGGCCGGTTCGGCCGCGCTGCCTCTCACGCGTTTCGCGCGGCAGGCGATCACGTTACGGCCTTTGACCGCAAAAAAGACGATCTGATGCGATCAGCGGTGGGCAAGCATATCATTGTTGTGGGCTGGAACCCGGCCTACCCGGAATGGGCCGAGCAGGTCCCGCGGCTCCATGCGAAGGTGATCGCGGCGGCGCGGGCCAGTGGCTCCACCGTGATCGTTCCCGGCAATGTTTATGTCTTTGGCCCTCAGACGCCGACGCCCTGGTCCGAGCACTCGCCGCACCAGGCGCAGAATCCACTGGGGCGCATTCGGATTGCGATGGAGGAGGCCTATCGCGCTTCCGGTGTGCGAACGATCCTTCTACGAGCCGGAGATTTTCTCGATACCGAAGCATCAGGCAACTGGTTCGATGCAGTGATGACGGCCAAGCTGTCCAAGGGGAAGTTTGTCTATCCCGGCGATCCTGATGTTCCCCATGCCTGGGCCTACCTTCCCGACATGGCGCGGGCGGCAGTGGCCTTGGCAGATCAGGCAGATAGCCTGGCGGTCTTCTCGGATATTCCCTTTCCTGGATACACGTTGAGCGGGCGCGAGTTGCATGCTGCCGTGAACGCCGGACTTGCCGTTCCTGTTGAGCTCAAGCCCATGTCCTGGCTGCCCCTCCAGTTTGCACGTCCGTTCTGGCCGATGGGCCGCGGCCTTCTGGAGATGCGCTACCTTTGGAACACGGGGCATAGCCTTGATGGAAGCCTGATCCATAGATTGCTGCCGAATTTCAAAGCGACACCGCTCTCAGAGGCCATCAAGAAGGTCCTGCCAAGCGATTTGCTGAGATAGAGGATCGGAAAAACATGCTCTCCCGCCCCCCCGCAGGTGACCTGGCTGTTGCCAGATCTCTTTGGTAGCGTTGGGCGTATGACCAGAGGCAATGACGAGTGGGGGGGGCGACCCCTTCGGTTACTCGGTCCCGTGAGTAGGGTTTGGTGTCGGCAATTTGATGTCTACCCAGACCAGCCTGTGTCGGCTGGCGCGGGCGGCGGTCTCCGTATCCGGCAAGGACCAGCCGACACCCGCTTTTTCAATTTTGAGAGCTGCAGAGGGCAACACATAATCGACCCGCATGCGCCCTGGCCTGCTCCACTCCACTGTGTCGAGGCTGCCTGCTCGGCTCGCGGGGCGTGGATCCACCACTCTTGGGTCACCAAGGAGATCTGCAATTGCATGGTGCAGGCCCTCTCCTTTTTCCGGGTCAAGATTAGCGCCTCCCACAATCACAAAGAGCCGACCTATCTTTCGCCGATAGGGCTCAGGAAGGCCGTTATCCAGCAGGATCTGCCACAAGCGGATCTCATCGTGATTGCGACGGCCGTTGCGGTCTTCGGGGCCATCGAACACAGGCGGTCCGGCCTGGAAGGTCATCAGGTCGAGCTGGGCACCCTGCGGAAGTTGGATCGGAACAACCCAATGGGCAGTAGATGAAAGACGCTGGACCTGCTGGGCTTCGGCAGAGGGGTAGGGACGCCCGTCCGGATGACGGGGCAGGAGGGAACCGGGCAGATCTCGCCACAAGAGCGCTGACAGGTCCAGCGCCTCGGTTGCCAAGATTGGAAACCGGGACAGCACGGCGATCCCGCCTTTGCCGGTGAAGTCGCCGAACCCCTGGGCGTCCCCGGGCCCGCCAATGCGGCCGTCCCCATCGAGATCCACCCCTGAGGAAAGCCCTGCGTTCGGCTGCCGAGCGAAGATGTAAGGATAGGGAGCGCCTGCAAGGGCCAGACGGCGCTCCAGCGCCTCGAGGCCGCGGTTCTCATAGTCCCAGTCGATGCCCTGAAGGGCGATGATATCTGGATCTGCCGCCGCGATGACCTTGATAACGGCTGCAATCTGCGCATCTTCGCCTTTTTCGATGTCACGCAGCATCAATCCTGGCCCTTTGCGGGACAGTTCGATGTTGTAGGTCGCGATCCGCAGAGTGTCGGATCGCGCAGGCAGGCAGGCGAGTAGAAAGGTTGAGAGCAAGGCCGCAATGAAGACGGCCAACCGCCTCATGCGGTTTGCAGAACGTCAGGATCGGCATAGGCGGCCCGGCGCCTTTGGGCTATCAGCTCGGCCACGCGCAACAGCGCCAGCCCCCGCATGATCATCGAGGCTGGCACAAAGGCCCAGGCGCTGATCGTCCAGATCAGTGTCTGTGGTGTCGCAAGAATAGCAGGGTCGAAAAGCCCCTGACCCAGTTTGACCAGCGCCGGGATCGCAAAGGGCAACAGCACTCCGATTACCATGTTGATCCGCCCGTCCCGCTGCAGACGCAGGACAACGTCACCGCCGGTGGTGGGATCGAACAGCGGCAGGTTGACCCAGACATTGAACGCCCCATTGCCAAGAGGCCAGTTTCCAACACGGATTGCCACGGCGAAGCCGGCAATGGTCAAAATCGCCAGAACATAGCTGAGGCCGGCGGCCGAGCGTACGGCGAGCACCAGCGCATCGGGGACTTCGGCGGGCATCATCAGGGTTGTAAGACGCACGGGCGAGTAGGCGAAATCCATGATCGCCCCAAGGCGCGCTCCCAATTCATGGATCAGTGCTGTCAGACTGGTCGGATCCAAAGGATGGCGGGCCAGAAGGGTCAACAGGCCCACTGCTGTAAACAAGGACACGAACCGGATGCGGTTCAGCGGGGGCGCCTGGCGGAACTCCACAAAGCTTGGGAAGTTCGAGAAGTACTCCGCAAAGGTCAGTGCAGCGCCTAAGAGCGCCATGAACACGACGATTTCCGGGGATTCCGTGGCCGATACCGGCAGCAGCAAAGACGGCATCGCGATCAGCAATGCCACCAATACGCCGCGGATTGCCGCGCCTATGATGCGTGCAAACACTACGATCTGTTCCCTTCAACCTGGACCGGCCGGTACTTTGCCGTGCCATTTTTCCAACTTGTGTTCTTTGGCGTAGGCCAAAGAGTCTGCCTCAATTGTGCCTTATTTCAACATGGCGGAGGGGCAGCACTCAAGTGGCTTGGCTCTCCCAGCCTGAATGAAACCGGCTTTCGCAGCGAAACTGATGCCGGTTTACATCAGCAGATGCCCAGTGTTTCAGCGCCTTATTGATGGGGGCACAACATCTTGGGTGTTGGGGTTGCTTCTGCGCAAGTCGTTTTCGGCTGGTCCTGGTGGGCGCATATGAAGTGAATCAAGCTTTAGTAAATATGTCTCAAATATGGCGGAATGTGCGGGCTTACCGACTCATTGCCGCCCGCCAGAGCGAAGGATCAGGCTCCATAGGATCAGCCCCGCACCGTTCAAGACCAATTCAATGCCCATCAGAATTCCAAGAAGGGACAGCGTTGCCGCTGCAAAATTAACCCAGATGTACCCGGCCAGCAGGACGGACAAAGCACCTGAAAGAAGAAGCGGGAAAAACAGGGGAGCTTCACGCACACGCCATGCGAAAACGATCCTGAGGATACCGCTGGTGGCCAACAGGATCATTATGAGCATGGTCAGCGAAATGGCCCCGGCCAGCGGATTGAACAGGAAGTTGACACCAAGGGAGCTCATCAGGATACCCATCAGAACCGCGAAGATCCTGCTTCCTGTCTGACGGTCTCCGGACAGGCCGCCAATGATCTGCAGGACGCCAGCGATCAGCAGGGCCGCGCCGGTCAGCGTTGTCACCGCCAATGTTGCAATGACTGTGTTCCCGAGCACCAGAATGCCGAACAGAACCGAGACCAGCCCAAGAAGAAGCCATTTGTTTGCTTCCGACATCGTATTCTCCAATCGTTCTAATGGACCAAAATCTGAAAAGCAGATGGAATATCCCTAGAGTATAGCCCGGCCGACAGTCGTTACAGAGCAAAAAAGCCGCCCAAAAGGGCGGCTTTCGAAAGTGCTCGAACCTTTAAGGCGAGGCCAATCACACCCAGGGGCGTTCCTGAGCCATCTTGGTCTCAAAGCTCTGGATTGCGTCGGCTTTCTCCAAGGTGAGGCCGATATCATCAAGGCCGTTCAGCAGGCAGTGCTTCTTGAAGGCATCGACCTCGAACTTGATCACTTCCCCGTCCGAGGTGGTGATTTCCTGTGCTTCCAGATCCACGGTCATACGGGCGTTCTCACCCTTTTCCGCGTCCTTCATCAACAGGTCCACCTGCTCTTGTGGCAGCACGATGGGCAGGATGCCGTTCTTGAAGCAGTTGTTGAAGAAGATGTCGGCAAAGGAGGTGGAGATCACGCATTTGATGCCGAAATCCGCAATCGCCCAAGGGGCGTGTTCGCGGGAGGAGCCGCAGCCAAAGTTGTCTCCCGCCACCAGGATCTCGGCCTTGCGGTACTGGGGCTTGTTCAGAACGAAATCCTCGATCTCGTTGCCCTGACGGTCATAGCGCATCTCGTCAAAGAGATTCACGCCAAGGCCCGAACGTTTGATCGTCTTCAGGAAGACCTTGGGGATGATCATATCGGTGTCGATATTGACCAGCGGCATGGGCGCCGCGATACCGTGCAGTTTTTTGAACTTTTCCATATCGCTGGCTCCTTACATCAGCTCGCGGACATCGGTCAGGTGACCGGTGATGGCGGCAGCGGCGGCCATGGCCGGGCTGACCAGGTGGGTGCGGCCCTTGTAGCCCTGACGCCCCTCGAAGTTGCGGTTCGAGGTGGCGGCGCAGCGCTCACCCTCGCTCAACTGGTCGGGGTTCATCGCCAGACACATGGAGCAGCCCGCAAGGCGCCATTCGAAACCTGCCTCTTTGAAGATATCTGCCAGGCCCTCTTCTTCGGCCTGAGCACGCACCAGGCCTGAGCCGGGCACGATCATGGCGCGCAGACCATCCTTGATCTTCTTGCCCTTGACCACTTCGGCCACTGCGCGCAGATCCTCGATCCGGCCATTGGTGCAGGAGCCGATAAAGACGGTGTCGATCTCGATATCGGTCAGTTTCTGACCGGGGGTCAGACCCATGTAATCGAGCGCACGGCGGGCCGCCTCGACCTTGCCGCCTTCGAAGTCCTCAGGCGCGGGAACGGTCGCAGTGATCGGCAAAACATCCTCGGGGGAAGTGCCCCAGGTCACGACGGGCTGGATGTCTTCGCCTTTGAGGGTCACGACCTTGTCGAAGTGAGCGCCTTCGTCGGTGTAAAGCGTTTTCCACCAGTTCATCGCGGCTTCCCACTGAGCGCCCTTGGGGGCATGCGGGCGGCCTTTGACGTATTCGAACGTGGTTTCATCCGGCGCGATCAGGCCCGCGCGTGCGCCGCCTTCGATGGCCATGTTGCAGACGGTCATGCGCCCTTCCATCGACAGATCGCGGATCGCTTCACCGCAGTATTCGATCACATAGCCGGTGCCGCCGGCTGTGCCGGTCTCGCCGATCACCGCAAGAGTGATGTCCTTGGCGGTCACGCCCGGCTTCAGCTTGCCGGTGATCTCCACCTTCATGTTTTTGGATTTCTTCTGGATTAGCGTCTGGGTGGCCAGCACATGCTCCACCTCGGAGGTGCCGATGCCGTGCGCCAGCGCGCCGAATGCGCCATGAGTCGCGGTGTGGCTGTCGCCGCAGACCACGGTCATGCCGGGCAGGGTCCAGCCCTGTTCAGGGCCGACGATATGCACGATGCCCTGGCGAATGTCGCTGACCGGGTAATAATGCACGCCGAATTCCTTGGCGTTCTTGTCGAGCGCCTCGACCTGGATGCGGCTTTCCTCGGTCATCTGCTTTGGGTCTTCGCGGCCTGTCGTTGTGGGCACGTTGTGGTCCGGCACGGCGATGGTTTTATCCGGCGAATGCACTTTGCGGCCTGCCATGCGCAGACCTTCAAAGGCCTGCGGGCTGGTCACTTCGTGGACCAGGTGGCGGTCGATATAAAGCAGGCAGGTGCCGTCCTCTGCTTCATGCGCAACATGCGCATCCCAGATTTTGTCATAGAGTGTTTTGGGGGACATGGGTCCTCTCCCGTTCTGTATTGGATAAGCTGGCTTTGGGCTGGGCTGCAGCCTTATAGGCGCGCCAGGACCGTGCGGGCGGCGCCATAGAACCGCTCGCGCAGACGAGCGCGGTCTTGCAGTTCGATATTCTGGGCCAATACGAAGGTCATGCCTGTCAGATACAACCGGGCTGCGCGACAATCAAGGTTCCACGCAAAGGCGTTGTGCCATTGTTCTTGCATATTTCCCTTGGCCACCGGCATGCTGGCCCAATGGAGCAAGAGACCGTTCAAGACACGCAGCCCGAGACCCTGACTGAGGATTTGCCAGAGAATCTGCCAGATAGCTTGCCGGACAGCCTCTCGCATCTTCTGGGTTGGCTTCTGGCCGAAGCGCAATCAATGGTGACCCTGTTTGTGACTCCGGGCTGGCGGCAATATCAGCTGTTCCTGATCCTCGGTCTTGCTCTGTCGGCCTATCTGGTAAAGCTGGTCACGCGCGGCGGTTGGGATCGCTGGGCGCACCGGCGCGCGGGCTGGCCCAAATGGCGGCTGCGGGTGCTGCTTCATGTGCTGCGGCGGCTGACGCTAATCTACTTCGTTGTGTTTTCCTGGAGCCTTTATTGGGTGATGCAAGAGGTCACCTGGCCCTCACGTAGCTACCTGATCGGAATCGCGGCCACGGTGGCGACGGCCTGGCTGCTGATAGGGTTTCTGGCCCGGCTGGTGCGCAATCACACGCTGCGGCGGATTTTTACCTGGAGCCTCTGGATCTATGCGACGCTTTTTGCGCTGAACCTGGTCGACGATGTGGCTGCGGCGCTCGACAGCATCGCCATCACCTTTGGCCAGATGCACCTTTCGGTGTTGGCGGTTCTCAAGGCACTGATGCTGGCGGCGGTCTTGCTCACTCTGGCGCGGCTTGGGTCCAATGCGGCCACGCGGGGGCTCAAAGGCAACAGCGATATTTCCCCTTCGATGCAAGTGTTGATTGGCAAGGGGATTCAGCTGGCTCTTTATGGTCTTGCGATCGTAGTTAGCATCCGCGCGATCGGGTTTGACCTGACGGGGCTGGCAGTCCTGTCCGGTGCGGTGGGCGTCGGCATCGGTTTCGGCCTGCAGAAGGTCGTTTCGAACCTCGTGTCCGGGATCATCATCCTGATGGACCGGTCGATCAAACCGGGGGATGTGATTTCCCTAGGAGAGACCTTTGGCTGGATCAATGCACTGGGCGCACGCTATGTCTCGGTGGTGACGCGGGATGGGCGCGAGTACCTGATTCCGAACGAGGATCTCATCACCTCGCAGGTGGTGAACTGGTCCCACTCCGACCGCTATGTGCGGCTCGATATCAATTTTGGTACGGCCTATGGAGACGATCCGCACAAAGTGCGTAAGGTCGCCATCGCGGCGGCGCGCTCGGTCAGCCGGGTGCTATCGACCCCCGGCAAGGCGCCGGTTTGCCATATCGTTGGCTTTGGTGACAGCAGCGTCGACTACGTGCTGCGCTTCTGGATCGGCGATCCGACCTCTGGCCTCACCAATATCCGGGGCAACGTCTATCTGGCGCTTTGGGATGCCTTTCAGGCCGAGGGCATATCGATTCCCTTCCCGCAGCGAGAGATGCGTGTCCTGAACGAACCTTTGACCGTAGCCGAAGGCGCATCTGCACCACCTCGGACAGTGCCAAGCGACTGAACCAAAGGCGGCTTTGATCCCTCTTTTGCGCCTGCGGCAGCGCAGCGAAGCTTGATTGAAAACAGCCCTCCGGCTTGCTACATTAACAGTATCACCAGCGCCGGGGATGTCGGCGCGCTGCAAGGAGGACACTGTCCTGTCACCCGAAACCCTGGCGGCCGCTGCCGCTGACACCGAGGCCGCCGTGACGGCGACCAAGACACGCCCCAGCAGCGAGGTGCTGATGGCGCGGATCCTTTCCTCACTTGATGACGACAAGGCCGAAGAGGTTGTGCAGATTGATTTGCGCGGCAAGTCTGCCATTGGCGATTTCATGGTCATCGCTTCGGGCCGTTCGACCCGGCAGGTGGCCGCGATGGCGGAAAAGCTGACAGACCGGCTCAAGCAGGAGTACGGCATCATCAGCAAGGTCGAGGGCAAGGATACCGGCGACTGGGTGTTGATCGATACGGGCGACGTGATCGTCCATATCTTCCGCCCCGAAGTGCGTGAGTTCTACCAGCTGGAAAAGATGTGGGTTCCCGGCGCGGCCAGCGCGGCGACCGGCAACTGATCCGGTAAACGGGGCGCGTTCCGTAAGCCGCCCCACAACTGTTCCGGGCGTCGGCCCCGGAGGACAGGATCAGTGTCATGCGTGTCCATATCTACGCGGTCGGGCGACTCCGCTCTGGCCCGGAAAAGTCTCTGATCGACGATTATCTGACGCGCTTTGACCGCACCGGCCGGGCGCTGGGTCTTGGGCCTGCCCGCGTGATCGAGGTCGAGGACAAGAAGAACCTCGGCATGGGGGCCGAAGCGGATCTTCTGCGCAAGGCGCTGCCCAAGGGCGCGGTGGTCTGCACGCTGGATGAGCGCGGAAAGCTACTGTCCTCCCCTGATTTTGCAGACAAGATGGCAGGCTGGCGGGACAGTGGCCGGCAGGATCTGGCGCTGATCATCGGCGGTGCGGATGGGATTGACCCAAGCCTGCGCGCCGAGGCGGATTTCTCCATCTCGTTCGGCAAGATGGTCTGGCCGCATATGCTGGTCCGGGTGATGCTGGCCGAGCAGATCTACCGCGCCGCCACCATCCTGTCTGGAAGCCCCTATCACCGCAGCTGAGGCGGTCTAGGGCAGGGTCAGGCGAAAGAGCTCATCCTCCCAGCCATCCACATTACAACGCGCCTGAATCATGACGGATGTGGCGCCTTCGGGCAGCGTGATCCCACCCAGGCTGCGGGTAAAAGGCTGCTCGTTCACATGCGGATGGGCCAGTACACGCAGTCCCAGCTCAGTCCCGTCATTATCCAAGACCCGCCAACCGTCGGCATAGTGATCCCAGCCAGTGTCGGGATGCGACAGCGTCACGCTGATGGTCCACGTGCCGCCGTTTTGCCGCGCGGTGGCTTGTTCGACCCGGGGGGCATCTGCAAAAGCGGGCAGTGCGGTGCAAAGGTTGAAATACAGGAATAACAAAGCGGTTTTCATGGCCCGTAGGATAGGCCCAGACTTGGCAGCGGCGAAATCACTATGCCGTGTCTTTTTCGGTCGTTCGCTTTGTCTCCGGCGGAATGCGCAGGAGCACGCTGCGCGATTGGGAGGCAAATTCGCGCCGGTAGAGCACGGCGATGGTGATCAGCGTTGCCAGAATCAGTGGGATCGCGCCTGCCAGCCAGGCGGCAGAGGCCAGAGCGAAATAGGTGCAGCGCATGCCGCGATTGAAGCTCCGGGCTGCCGTGATCGATAGATCTGCCGCCTGTGCTGCGCGGGGCAGAGCGAGCGGGTTCTCTGCATCATTAGGAACGGCAGCCATCAGCACCGAGCAGTAGCCAAAAAGCCGGTGGGCCCAGACGTATTTCAGGAAGGCGTTTGCCAGGAACAGCAGGATCGTCAAGATCTTCACCTCCCAGACAAAGGCGGGGGCACTGTCTTGGATCAGGTCTTCCGCAACTCCGGCTAACTCCTCGGTGTTGCCGATCAGTGCCAGCCCGCCACCCATGGCGATCATTGCAGCAGAGGCAAAGAACGTAGTGCCCTGGCGCAAGCCGCTGATCAGCTGCGCATCGAACATGCGAGGCTGGCGCGTCACCATCTGGACCATCCAGTCGCGTCGGAAATCCGCCATCAGATAGGAAACAGAGGGTTTTCCGGCTGGTGGATTTTCGATCCGCCAGCCAATCCAGATCCAGCCCGCGACAATCAGTGTCAGTGCGGCATAATCCAGCGGAGAAAACAGGGCGATACGGTCTATCCAATTCATGCCGCCACCCTAGCGGAGCAACTGGTCCCTTGCCAGATGGTGTGAATTGGTAATATAATTTTACCAAAGAGGAGAGCCCGCCATGGAAATGCCAGCCCCGGATCCCGCCATCCTTTCGCGCAAAGCCCATCTGGCGGCGCGCCTGTCAAAGGTCCTGCCCGCAGATGCCCTGATCGTGGATGAAGCTGAAACCCGCGCCTACGAATGCGATGCGCTGACGGCCTACAAATGCCCGCCTCTGCTGGCGGTGCTGCCGCGAAACACCAAAGAAGTCTCGGACGTATTGCGCATCTGCCATGAGGAAGGCGTCCCCGTGGTGCCGCGCGGATCGGGAACGTCGCTGGCCGGGGGGGCGCTGCCGACTGCCGATAGCGTGATCCTGGGTGTGGCTCGCATGAACGACGTGCTGGAAACCGATTACGAGAACCGCATCATCCGGGTGCAGACCGGGCGCACCAACCTCAGCGTTTCCGGCGCGGTGGAGGAAGAGGATTTCTTCTATGCCCCCGATCCCTCAAGCCAACTGGCCTGCGCCATTGCCGGCAATATCGCGATGAATTCGGGTGGGGCGCATTGCCTCAAATACGGCGTTACAACCAACAACCTGATGGGTGTCACCATGGTGATGATGGACGGCACCGTGGTCGAGATTGGCGGCGCGCACCTTGATGCGGGCGGCTTGGATCTCTTGGGCGTGATCTGCGGTAGCGAGGGGCAGCTTGGCGTGGTGACCGAGGCGACCCTGCGTATCCTGCGCAAACCCGAAGGCGCGCGCCCGGTGCTGATCGGCTATGACAGCAACGAGGTGGCGGGCGCCTGCGTGTCCGACATAATCAAGGCGGGCGTCCTGCCCGTTGCCATCGAGTTCATGGATCGTCCTTGCATCGAGGCCTGCGAGGCCTTTGCCAAGGCGGGCTACCCCATGTGCGAGGCCCTGCTGATCATCGAGGTCGAAGGCAGCGATGCGGAAATCGACGCGCAACTGGCGGTGATCAAAGAGATCGCCCAGTCCCACAACCCGGTTGAGCTTCGCGAGGCAACCGACGCGGATGAGGCCGCGCGGATCTGGCTGGGCCGCAAATCCGCCTTTGGCGCCATGGGGCAGATCAACGACTACATGTGTTTGGATGGCACCATCCCGGTGTCCTCTCTGCCTTATGTGCTGCGCCGTATAGGTGAGCTGAGCCAGCAATTCGGCCTCGCCGTGGCCAATGTTTTTCATGCGGGCGACGGTAACATGCATCCTCTGATCCTGTTTGACGCCAACAAGCCCGGCGATCTTGAACTCTGTGAAGAGTTCGGCGCCGAGATCCTGAAGCTTTGTGTCGAGGTGGGTGGCTGTCTCACTGGCGAACATGGCGTCGGCATCGAAAAGCGTGACCTGATGCTGCATCAGTACACGGCTGAGGATCTGGAGGCACAGTTGAGGGTCAAGGATGTCTTTGACCCGCAGTGGCTGCTCAATCCGGCCAAGGTCTTCCCGCTGTCAGTGACACAAAACCGCCGCGCGCCCGCCCTGGCGGCGGAATGACCCGGCGCCCTCAGAAACAGTCTAGATAAGTTTGGAACAGACCATGATGCGACCCGAAAGCGAGGCCGATCTGGCCCGTATGATCGCCGAGGCCAAGGGGCCGCTCAACATCGAAGGCGGCGGTACCCGTGGCATGGATGTCGAGGGAGAGACCCTGTCCCTGTCGGCCCTGAGCGGCGTTGAACTCTATGAGCCCGGCGCGCTGACGCTGGTGGCCAAAGCCGGAACACCCGTGTCCGAGATTGAAGAGCTGCTGGCGGGCGAGAACCAGCGCCTTGCATTCGAGCCAGCCGATTATCGCGGGTTGCTGGGGACGGAAGGCGCGCCCACGATCGGCGGGGTTTTCGCCGGCAATATCTCTGGCCCGCGCCGCATTCAGGCGGGCGCCGCGCGGGACTTCCTTCTGGGCGTGCGCTTCGTCGATGGTGTCGGCCAGATCGTCAAGAACGGTGGTCGGGTGATGAAGAACGTAACCGGCTATGATCTGGTGAAACTGATGTCGGGGGCACAAGGCACGCTGGGCGTGCTAAGCGAGGTTTCCTTCCAGGTGCTGCCACAGGCCGCCAGCATGGCAACGGTCTCGGTCTCGGGGCTGGATCTGCCGGGGGCGGTTCGGGTGATGTCGGCGGCGCTGGGCTCGCCTTTTGACGTCACTGGTGCTGCATATGACCCAGACAGCATGACGGCCCATATCCGTGTCGAAGGGTTTGCCGAGTCGGTCGACTACCGCTGCGGGGAACTGGTCAAGATCCTTGGGTCACATGGAAGCGCCGAACGACAGGATGACACCGCCGAACTGTGGCAGGGTATCCGCGATGTCTCGGCCTTTCACGGGCAGAGCGGAGATGTCTGGCGGATCAGCGTGAAGCCGTCGGATGCGGTGGCACTTGCCCCGCGCCTGGGGGCAACCGCCCTGCAATTCGACTGGGGTGGAGGCCTTGTCTGGGCGCTCATGCCCGAGGGGCGCGATCTGCGCAAGGCCATGTCCGGTGCAGGAACCGGGATGGAGGCAGTCGCTGGCCATGCAACACTGATCCGCGCCAGCGCTGAGACCCGCACGCGGTTGCAGCGTTTCGAGCCGCAACCGGCCCCCTTGGCGGCCCTGTCCAAAGGACTGCGTAACCAGTTCGATCCGCGCGGCATTCTGAACCCGGGACTGATGGGATGATCACACGGGGCCGCCGCAAACAGGCCGCACGCCGCACCGCGCGCGCACTGCAGGACAGCGCTCCAAAGATCGCCTGCCATTGTTGCGGCGGTCTGACAATTACTGACCGGGGTCGCCATGAGATATGCCCGGTCTGCTTCTGGGAGGATGACCCGGACCAGACACCTGAGCAGGATCTTGGGGGCGCCAACCCCCTGTCCCTGACAGAGGCGAAAGCCAACTACAGAAACATCGGTGCATGCGAGCCAGCCATGGTGCAATACGTGCGCGCTCCGCGCCCCGAAGAACACTCTCCGGAGATCTGACATGCAGACAGTATTTACAGAAGACCAGCTCAAGGATCCCGGCATTCAGCGCTCGAACGAGATCCTGCGCACCTGCGTTCATTGCGGGTTCTGCACCGCGACCTGTCCGACCTATCAGGTGCTCGGCGATGAGCTCGACAGCCCGCGCGGGCGGATCTACCTGATCAAGGACATGCTGGAAAACAACCGCGTGCCTGATGAGAAGACAGTCAAACACATCGATCGCTGCCTGTCCTGTCTGGCGTGCATGACCACTTGCCCGTCGGGGGTGCATTACATGCACCTGATCGACCATGCCCGCGCCTATATCGACAAGAATTACAAGCGCCCCTTCACCGACCGCGCCCTGCGCTGGGTGCTGGCACGGATCCTGCCCTATCCGATGCGGTTCCGCGTGGCCCTGTTCGGTGCGAAACTGGCGCGGCCCTTTCGGGGGTTGATGCCTGATGCCCGCCTGCGCGCGATGCTGGACATGGCGCCAAAAGAGATCCCGCCGGTCAGCCGCAACGATGATCCGCAAAGCTTTGCCCCCGTTGCCCCGCGCCGTAAACGCGTGGCGTTGATGACGGGCTGCGCGCAAAAAGCGCTCAACACCGATATCAATGATGCCACAGTCCGCCTGCTGACGCGGCTTGGCTGCGAGGTGGTCGTGGCCAAGGGCGCGGGCTGCTGCGGGGCGCTGACCCATCACATGGGCCGCGAAGACGAAAGTCATGCCACCGCGGCCAAGAACATCCGCGCCTGGTGCGCTGAGATCGACGGCGAGGGGCTGGATGCCATCGTGATCAACACCTCGGGCTGCGGCACCACGGTGAAGGACTACGGCCATATGTTCCGCAATGATGCCCTTGCAGCGGATGCGGCGCGGGTGTCGGAGCGGGCGATGGATATCTCGGAACTCCTGATGCAGCTCGACCTGCCCGAGGGCGGCGATAAAGGGCTGACGGTGGCCTATCACGCGGCTTGTTCCTTGCAGCATGGTCAGCAGATCAAGACGCACCCCAAGACGCTGCTGAAACGCGCCGGCTTCAAGGTGGTGGAGCCGGCCGACAGCCACCTCTGCTGCGGCTCGGCCGGGACCTATAACCTGATGCAGCCCGAGATTTCGGGGCAGCTCAAGGAACGCAAGGTCAGAACGCTTGAGGCCAAGAATCCCGACCTGATCGCCGCGGGCAATATCGGCTGCATGATGCAGATCGGATCGGGCACCAAACTGCCCATCGTCCACACGGTAGAACTGCTCGATTGGGCCACGGGAGGCCCCAAGCCCCCTGCGATGATAAAGGGCAACGGTCACGTCGCGAGCGGAAAAGATCAGGTGCCGATCCTTCGGTGATCACAGATGTAATTTTTTTATTGGGCCGGGCTGTCTTAGCGCGGCCCTTGCCGTATTTTCGCCCCAAGCGATACCTATCCTGGCGGCAGGATTGTGAGGGAGAACCGGGGTGCGGGGTTGGATTTTTGCGGTATTGGCAGCCTTTCTGCCAGTGATGGCGTTGGCGGGCGACAGTCGTCTCTTGCGCCTTGATACAACGGACGCGGGCCGCGACTGGGAGGCGGTTGGCCGTCTTGATGTCAACGGTGAGGGCTTTTGCACAGGCTCGCTCATCGCGCCGGATCTGGTTCTGACCGCTGCGCATTGCCTGTTCGACGGACGCACCGGGCAAAAGATTGCACCCGAAACGATCGAGTTTCTGGCCGGGTGGCGCAACGGGCGGGCCTCGGCCTATCGTTCGGTGCGGCGGGCAGTTATCCACCCGGACTATGTATACGATGGCGCGGTCTCAACGGGCCGTGTGCGCAAGGATATCGCGCTGTTGCAGCTGCAACGGCCCATCCGCAATACCACCGTGATCCCGTTCGAGACCGACCGGCGCCCCCGCAAGGGTAGTCGCATTGGTGTTGTTTCATACGCCCATGACCGGTCCGAGGCACCGTCTTTGCAGGAGGTCTGCGCTGTCACCGCGCAGCAGCAGGGAGTGCTGGTGATGTCCTGCGATGTGGATTTCGGCTCATCCGGCGCGCCGGTTTTTTCATTCGACGGACAGGTGCCGCGTATCGTTTCGGTCGTCTCGGCCAAGGCCGAGGTGAACGGGCAGCGGGTGTCTTTGGGCGCGTCGCTGGGTGAGGAACTGGATCTCTTGCAGGCACAGTTGACGGGCACCCATATCGGCAGCCGCATGCCGTCGGGCGTAGGTCGTGTTCAGGTGGGCGATGGCCAACGCGCGGGCGGGGCAAAGTTCATCCGCAACTAGCACTTCAGGGCTTCTGGCGCTCTATGTGCGCAGCCTCTTGAAACGTCATTTTCAATCCATATGTCGGTTGTGTCCGGGTCGCCGCCGAGCGGGGCCCGGTGAATACCGCCCGGCCCGATGAGGGCGGGCACGCTTGAAAATCGCTCTAGGATGAGGATGACACTATGCGTACCTTTGATTTTGCACCGTTGCACCGTGCAACCGTGGGCTTTGACCAGATTGCCGACCTGATGGACCGGGTCATGAGCAGTGACGTCAGCCAGCCCAGCTACCCCCCTTACAACATCGAAAAGACCGACGCTGACAGCTATCGCATCTCGATTGCCGTTGCCGGGTTTTCCGAGGCCGACCTCAGTGTTGAGGTCAAGGAAGGCGCGCTCGTTGTATCCGCCCGCAAGGCTGATACGGATGAGGAACGCACCTTCCTGCACCGTGGCATCGCGACCCGTGCCTTTGAGCGCCGCTTCACCCTGGCCGACCATGTGCGCGTCAAAGGCGCCAGCCATGCGGATGGCATGCTGCATATCGACCTGCAGCGCGAAGTGCCCGAAGCGCTGAAGCCGCGCCGGATCGAGATCGCCTCTGCCACGCCCCAGCGCGCTGCACTCGACGCGCAGCAGGTGAACTGATCCCCCCCACGGGTTCAACCTGTTCTGACACTCCCCGAGGCCGCACCCCACCACCGGCGGCCTGACCTACCCCCGTGTCCATCACCCGGATGCGGGGGCTTTTCGGTTTTTGCCGGATACATCCCAGCTACATGGGCTGACCGTATGGTAGGCCGACTTCTTTTCTGGTAAGAGTATCTGGAGAGGACCGACCATGCCCGAGACCAAAGGCCCCGAAGACTTTATCGCTGCCGCCACAGGGCTGTTTGCAGCGAAGGGCTACTACGGTGCTTCTATCGCGATGATCGCTGCGGAGCTGGACCTGACGAAACAGGCACTATTGCATCATTTTGGCAGCAAGGACGCACTCTATGAACGGGTGCTTACGGGCGTGGCGGATCGCATGATGCTGCTTCTGATGGAGGTGCAGGAAGACGCGGAGACGCCCGAAAAGCGCCTTGAGGCCTTTTTTATCAGCTACTTGGAGCAGGCGCTGGCAGGGGCTTCGGACAGCCGTTTGATGTTGCGGGAACTTCTGGATGATCGCCAGCAGGATCGCGCGGCCGAGCGGTGGTTCTTGCGCCCGGTCCTGCAAGAACTGGTCGCCATGGTTCAGGATGCCCCGGCCTGGCACGCTGCACCGCCCGAACAGGCTCTGGCGGCTGTTTGCGACCTCTTGGGGGCAATCAGCTATTTCGCCATGGCGCAGCCGGTTTTGCCGCGCCTGCCGGGGCAGGCTGGGGCGGTCGATGCCTTTCGCGTGCAGATCATGAAAAGGGTCCGCGACCTGTGTAGCCACGGACCCCAATCCTGATGGTCTGATACCGGATCAGACCGACATGCAGATGTATTTCATCTCAAGATAATCCTCGATGCCGTGGTGGCTGCCTTCGCGGCCCAGCCCCGACTGCTTCACGCCACCAAAGGGGGCAACCTCGGTCGAGATGATGCCAGTGTTGACGCCGACAATGCCGTATTCCAGCGCCTCGGCCACCTTGTAGACGCGGCTCAGATCCTTGGCGTAGAAGTATGAGGCAAGGCCAAAGATCGTGTCATTGGCCATGGCGATGACTTCTTCCTCATCCTCGAACTTGAAGAGCGGAGCCAGCGGGCCAAAGGTTTCCTCGGTCGAGAACTGCATGTCGGTGGTCGCGCCAGTCACGATGGTCGGCTGGAAGAAGAAGCCGCCCAATTCCGATGGGTTGCCCCCAAGAACCACCTGAGCGCCCTTGGCTTTTGCATCGGCCAGATGGCTTTGGACCTTTTCAACCGCCTTGGCATTGATCAGCGGGCCGAACTGCACGCCCTCGTCAAGACCGTCACCGACCTTCATCTTGGCAACGGCCTCTGTCAGCTTGGCTGCGAATTCATCATAGACACCAGCCTGCACGTAGATCCGGTTGGCGCAGACACAGGTCTGGCCGTTGTTGCGGAACTTGCACATGATCGCGCCTTCGACGGCTGCGTCCAGATCGGCGTCGTCAAAGACGATGAAAGGCGCGTTGCCGCCCAGTTCCATTGAGCATTTCATCACCTGATCGGCAGCCTGGCGCAGCAGGATTCGGCCCACAGGGGTCGAACCTGTAAAGGTCAGCTTGCGCACGGCAGGGTTCTCGCAGAACTCAAGGCCTGTGTCCGGGGCATCCGAAGTGGTGACCACGTTGAACACGCCCGCCGGGATGCCTGCGCGCTCCGCCAGCACCGCCAGCGCTGTGGCTGACAGAGGCGTTTCATCCGCCGGGCGCGCCACAAAGGCACAGCCTGCAGCCAGCGCCGGGCCAGCCTTGCGGGTGATCATCGCATTGGGGAAGTTCCACGGCGTGATCGAAGCGGCAACACCGATGGGCTGTTTCAACACGGTGATGCGCTTGTCGCGCTGATGGCCGGGTATGGTCTCGCCATAGATGCGCTTGGCCTCTTCACCGAAAAATTCAATGAAGGAAGCGCCATAGGCGATCTCGCCCTTGGCTTCGGCCAGGGGCTTGCCCATTTCCGCAGTCAGGATGGTGGCGAGATCATCCTGGTTCTCCATCATCAGGTCGAACCATTTGCGCAGCACCTGTGCACGTTCCTTGCCGGTCCACTTTGCCCAGTCTTTTTGCGCGGCCTCTGCCTGTGCAATCGCACCTGCCACCTGCGAACGGCTGAGATCGGCCACCTGTGCCACCACGTCGCCGCGCGCCGGGTTCAGAACATCAAAGGTGCCCTTGTCTCCGTTCACGAATTGGCCGCCCACATAGGCGCGGGGTTCAAGCAGGGTCGGGTCCTTCAGAAGGGACTTCAGCTCAGTGTTTTTTGTCAGCATTGGTGTCTCCCCAGCTAGATTTGCAGGCATGCAAACCAGTTGACCCTTGATATGTCCAGAACATTTGATGAGTCCAGAATATGATCAAAAAATTATCGATCCTTGGACTGGTGTTCGATACAGGATAGCGATTTGACAAGCCTCAGGGCCGGATGCAGTTTTGTTGCAAAAGAAGTATCGGGGAGACTGTCATGGATCTGGACGACGCCTATGCCAACGGCGCCTATATCAAAGGGGCGGAGGATTATCCGCCACGTTGGCTCGCCTCTGCCGAGGACTTCCGCAACAGTCTGCACGAGCGCGCGCAGCTGGATATCCCTTATGGTCCGGCCGCGCGGCAAAAGTTCGATCTGTTCCTGCCCGAAGGGACGCCCAAGGGGTTGTTCATCTTCGTACACGGTGGATACTGGCTGAAGTTCGACAAAAGCAGCTGGTCGCATCTGGCGGTTGGCCCGTTGGCGCATGGCTGGGCGGTGGCAATGCCCTCCTATGATCTGTGCCCCGATGTTTCGATCGCCGATATCACCCGGCAGGTGGCCTCGGCTGTTGTTCATATCGCCGAAGAGGTGGACGGCCCCATCGTTCTGGCCGGTCACTCTGCCGGGGGGCATCTGGTTGCCCGTATGCTGGACCGGGCGCTTGTGCCTGATGATATTGGCGCGCGCCTGAAAACCGTGATCCCGATCTCTCCACTGTCTGATCTGGTGCCGCTGCTCCGCACCTCGATGAACAAGGAGTTCAAGATGGATGCCGAGGCTGCACGTGCCGAAAGCCCGGTTGAGATGCAGGACCGCTATGACGTGCCGGTCACCGTCTGGGTCGGCGCCGAGGAACGCCCGGCCTTCCTGGATCAGGCGGTCTGGCTCTCGGACGCTTGGGGCGCGGATCATGTCATCGCCTTTGGCAAGCATCATTTCAACGTGATCGACCCGCTGGCGGATCCCGAAAGCGATTTGGTGGCGCTGATCGTGAATTAGGCAATTTGCCAAGCCTGCGCGGTCTCCTGAAAAAGCTGCGCAGAAAACACTTGCCAGAGCCTCGGTTCCGCAGCATGTCTTGGCTCAGGGCCGGGCGATGGCGTCGCCGCGTGGAGCCGATTCCACGGGCCTTGAACATACCAAAAATCTGTCCTGTACGCCGGGACCTTTCTTATCTGTAAAGGAAGGATCCAGCATGACTGCACGTCCTGACATGTACCGTTTTCACAATGGCGAAAAGGCGCCGTTGCAATTCCCCGTGGCCGAGTATGAGGCACGCATCGCGGGCCTGCGCAAGATCATGGAGGCGTTTGGCGTTTCCGCCGCCGTCTTCACCTCGATGCATAATATCTCTTATTATTCGGGCTTTACCTACTGCGCTTTTGGCCGTCCCTATGGCCTTGTTGTGACCGCCGACAGTGCCGTCACCATCAGCGCCGGTATCGATGCGGGCCAGCCCTGGCGGCGAAGCTTCTGCGACAACATCACCTATACCGACTGGCAGCGCGACAACTTCTGGCGGGCGATCCTGTCGGTCGCGGGCTCCGGCGCACGGGTCGGTTACGAGAGCGACCACCTGACCCTGCTGCAAAAGGGCAAACTCGAATCCTTCCTGCAACCGGCTGAGATGATTGACCTTTACGAGCCGACCATGCGCCAGCGCATGCATAAATCGCCTGCCGAGATCGAGTTGATCCGTGCTGGTGCCGCGGTGGCCGATGTGGGCGGCTATGCCATCCGCGATGCGATCCGCGAGGGGGTGCGTGAGATCGATGTGGCGATGGCGGGGCGGGATGCGATGGAGCTGGAGATCGCCAAACGCTTCCCGGATGCCGAATACCGCGACACCTGGGTCTGGTTCCAGTCGGGCATCAACACCGATGGCGCCCACAACCCGGTGACTGCACGCAAGCTACAGCGCGGTGATATCCTGTCGCTCAACACCTTCCCGATGATCTCGGGCTATTACACCGCGCTGGAGCGGACCCTGTTCGTCGGAGAGGTCGATCCCGACAGCCTGAAGGTCTGGCAGGCCAATGTCGCCGCCCATGAATACGGCATCTCGCTCTTGAAACCCGGGTCAAGCTGCGCCGAAATCACCCATAAGATCAACGCCTTCTTTGAAGAGCGCGACCTTCTGCAATATCGCACCTTCGGCTATGGGCACTCGTTTGGCGTCTTGTCCCACTACTACGGGCGCGAGGCTGGGCTGGAGCTGCGCGAGGACATCGACACGGTGCTGGAGCCGGGCATGGTCATTTCGATGGAGCCGATGCTGACCATCGCCGAAGGCAACCCCGGAGCGGGTGGCTACCGCGAACATGACATCCTGGTGATCACCGAAGACGGCAACGAGAACATCACCGGCTACCCCTACGGCCCGGAGTTCAATATCGTCGAGTGAGGCGCGTCCCGGAAACGCTCTGGGAGAGCGTTTCAGCGCCGAACGGGCGGAGCCCCGGCTGAGGAGACATCCGGGGGGTGACATCCGTACACCCCCCGTACACCGGCTGTGCAGCAATAACAGAACCTCTTCGTCCCGAATGCATTACACGTAGCTATGGCTACAGGTTTGCTATCGAATTCGGAGCCCATGTTTGCGCCCAAGGCGCAGCCTCTTCAAGCTCGTATGCCAGCGAGAGCAGCAGATCCTCGCGACCTGCCGATGCGACAAAGTGGCTGCCGATGGGCAATCCGGCTGTGCTCAATCCTGCAGGAATCGACATTCCGGGAAGGCCGAGCGCATTCTGGATTGGCGTATACGAAACCGCCTCGGACAAGCGCGAAAACATCTCTTCGAATGGCACAGTAGGATCGTAGTGCACGCCCAGTTTCGGGGGCGGAGCCTTGGTGACCGGAGACAGAAAAACATCAATCTCGGTCAACCACTGTGCATAAGCCACCCCGAGCTCCTGCATATAGCGGTTGGCATCGGCCACATCCTCTGGCGTATATTTGCGCGCGTAGTCTGCCCATTGGCTCACAAAGACTTCAAGCAGTCCTGTTTCGGCAGGAGGACGACCGGATTTTGCCATAGCCGCATCGGCGAGACCCACCATTCGGAACCCGAAGATCTGATTGAAGCGGGTCTCGAACTCTGGGCCAACCGGGCTCTGGGTTTCCACGACCGTATGACCCAGTTGTTCGCAAACCTCAGCCATCGCTTCAACCGCAGCCTGAACTTCCGGGTCGGGCATGTCACCGAAGTAGTTCTTCAAATCGATCCCGATCGTGAGACGCTCTTTCGATGGCCCGCTTACAAAAGGAAGGGGACGGAAGGGAGCGGTTGGCGAGCGGTCCTGTCCCAACGCAAAGAGCATTGCTCCGTCTCGGACTGATCGGCTGACACAGTTGTCCGCCGCGTAGGTGGTCTGATCGCTCGACCCCCACAACATCCGTCTGCGGCTCGGCTTCAGCCCGAAGATGCCGCAATGCGCTGCCGGGATCCGGATTGACCCGCCGCCATCGCTGGCATGAGCAACTGGCACAAGGCCGGCAGCAACGGCGGCAGCCGATCCGCCGCTAGAACCACCCGAGGAATACGCCGTGTCCCAAGGGTTGCTGCACGGGCCTAGCAATTGACCCTCGCTCGTGGAAAGCGCCCCAACTTCGGGCATGTTGGTCTTGCCAATCAGATTGAAACCTGCAGCGTCCTGCACAAGCGCCAGCGGCGCTGAGTGTTGCGCATATGAATCCTCGTATACTTTCGAGCCGTGCGTCGTGTATTGCCCGGCAACATCAAGGTTGTCCTTCACCGCAAATGGAACTCCGGCGAAAGGACCCTGCGGACGCATAACGGCCGCTTTTGCCAGCGCCTGCTCATACATGGGGGTGGTGATCGCGTTCAGCTCTCCATTGAGCGCGAGTGCATTCTCAACCGCCGTTTCAGCCAGCTCCAGCGGCGTGACCTCGCCAGCTTTCACCAGTTCGGCAAGGCCAAGGCCATCGGTCTTGATGAAAAGCTCCTTGATGTCTGCGGTTTGCGCCGACGCCATTCGGCCAACGCTGGAAATTGCAATTGAGGCTGCAGTAGAGCCTAGAAATTCTCGTCTTGAAAGCATTTTTGTCTCCGTGATGCATGCGAGTGACAGAATCACGAACGCCGCAGTGTTGCCTAAGAGCAGGGTCCTTCGGTGGATATGTAGCCGCGTTGAAACCCGGTTGCCTTGACCGAGATCAGTCTCATCATGGCAGATTGGTTTGCTTTGAAAATAAAAACGACAGACCGGTCCGGCCAGCGTTATGCGCTTTGCAGGGGCGGGTGTCTGTGTGGTCCTTTAGCTGCTTTCAGGGCCGACGACATCAAAGCCAAAGAGCGCGCAAGACCCGGTTTTGACTCCCCGCGGACTGCTTTTAGGAACCTTGCCTCTGTTCTTTGTATCCATTGCACGCCCCCCTGTGATCAGGCATAGCGGGGGCGGCTCTGCTGCGCTATGCAGGGGAGGGTGGGGCTTTGGACCTTTGCCTCCCCCGCCATGACCTCATATGACCTCTGACAAGACTGACCTCCGCCCCATGGACGATCTGCCCAAGAAGACGAAGAACGAATACGCCCTGATCCAGCTGCTGCCGAACATCATGACGGTGGGGGCGATCTGTGCGGGGCTTTCGGCGATCCGGTTCGGGGTGCAGGGCAATTACGTGCTGGCGGTGCAGCTGATCCTTCTGGCGGCGCTGCTCGATGGGCTTGACGGGCGGTTGGCGCGGGCGCTGGGTAGCGATAGCAAGATGGGGTCCGAGCTGGACTCGCTGGCCGATTTCCTCAACTTCGGCGTTGCCGCGCCGCTGGTGATCTATTTCTGGGCCTTGCAGGATATGCGCAGTGCCGGGTGGATCTCGGTCCTGGTGTTCTCGGTTTGCTGCGTGGTGCGGCTGGCGCGGTTCAACGTGGCCGCGAAATCCGAAGAACCGGTGATCGGGGAGCGCCTTGGCTATTTCACCGGCATCCCCTCGCCCGCCGGGGCGATGCTGGCGATGCTGCCGATGTTCTTGTCGTTTTCCTTTGCCGAGGGGCTGGTCATCCCGGGTCTGTTGATCTGTTTCCACATGGTGGTGATCGGCTTTTTGATGATCAGCCGCATTCCCACATGGTCGCCGAAAGCGATGAAAATCAGCCGCGAGAATGTAAAGTACTTCCTTGTAGGTTGTGCCTTTGCGGGGGCGGCGGTTCTGACCTATGCTTGGACGACTCTGGTTGTTCTGTGCCTTGCTTATGTGGTTCTGGTGATCTGGGGGTTGATCCGTAAGGTGCCGGATTGATCTCGTAACACAAACGGGGAGGCAGGCGATTGGAACTGAAAGCGGTTCAATCAACCTATGCGCGCTGGGCGCCGATTTACGACAAGACATTCGGAGCGGTGACTGGCGCCGGGCGACGGCGCGTGGTGGGCTATATCAATAAGCGTGGCGGCTCGGTACTGGAGGTGGGCGTGGGTACGGGGCTGTCGCTGCCGCACTACGGCTCAGATGTGCGCGTCACGGGCATCGATTTCAGCCAAGATATGCTGGCCAAGGCCAAGAAACGCGTGGCCGAGATGAACCTGCAGAACGTTGAGGCCCTGCGCCAGATGGATGCCCGCAGCCTCGATTTTCCGGATGCCTCTTTTGACACGGTCGCGGCCATGCATGTGCTGTCGGTGGTGCCCGAGCCGCAAAAGGTGATGGCCGAAATCGCCCGCGTGCTGAAACCGGGGGGTGAGGTGGTAATCAGCAACCACTTCAAAAGCACCGATGGCGTGCTGGCGACGATGGAAAGGATCTCGGCACCCTTCGCCAATGTGCTGGGCTGGCACTCCGATTTCGAGATCGAAACGATCCTGAGCGAGGGCAGCCTTGCCCTGACAGAGCAGGAAAGCCTGCCGCCGCTTGGAATGATGACGTTCCTTGTGCTGAGTGTTGATTGTCACTGAGAACTGACCCGGTATTTTCACCGAGATTTGACCCACCCTCAGTTATGCGTCGTGGTTTATGACGCGGTCAATGTTTTGGCCTCCTTTCGTGTTTTTTTTGCAGCCTCAGCGCTGGCCTTGAAGCGGTAGCTGTCGTTTCCGGTTTCGAGGATGTGGCAGCGGTGAGTCAGCCTATCGAGGAGCGCGGTTGTCATCTTTGCATCCCCGAAGACCTGCGCCCATTCTGAGAAGCTGAGGTTTGTGGTGATGATGACGCTGGTGCGCTCGTAGAGCTTGCTGAGCAGATGGAAGAGCAGCGCCCCGCCAGATGAACTGAACGGCAGGTAGCCGAGTTCGTCCAAGATGACCAAGTCGACCTTCGTCAGCATCTCAGCCAGTTTCCCTGCCTTACCAAGCGCCTTCTCCTGCTCCAGCGCGTTGACCAATTCCACGGTCGAGAAGAAGCGCACCTTACGCCGGTGATGTTCGATGGCTTGGACGCCGATTGCTGTGGCTGTGTGGCTCTTGCCCGTTCCGGGACCGCCGATCAAAACGACATTCTCGGCCGCTTCGATAAACTCGCATCGGTGTAGCTGCCGCACTGTCGCTTCGTTGATCTCACTCGATGCAAAGTCGAAGCCCGTCAGATCCTTGTATGCGGGGAAGCGGGCGACCTTCGTGTGGTAGGCGATGGACCGTACCTCGCGTTCGGCGATCTCGGCCTTGAGCAGCTGTGACAGCATTGGTGTGGCAGCTTCGAACGCTGGCGCGCCCTGGGCGACCAAGTCTTCAATCGCATTTGCCATGCCATAGAGCTTAAGACTGCGCAGCATGATGACGATAGAGGCTCCTGCTGGGTCATGACGCATGGCGCTTCTCCTCAGTCTGTCGCAACCCGTCATAGCGACCGACGTTGGCCACTGGCGTTGTCTGCAATGCCAGTGCGTCCGGCGGATCGACCTCGGGGTGATCTGTCGGTCTGCGGTCGATCAATCGATGCAACAGGTTCAGGATGTGCGTCTTGGTGGGGACGCCTGCTTCAAGTGCCAGCTCCACTGCACACAAAACGTCCTCTTCGTTGTGCTGAAGGACCAAAGACAGAATGTCGACCATCTCTCGGTCACCGCCTTCTTTACGCAGCATGTGATCCTGCAATTGACGGAAGGCATCCGGCATCTCCGTGAACGGCGCACCATTCCGAAGTGCGCCCGGTTTGCGTTGGATAACAGCGAGATAGTGGCGCCAGTCATAGATGACCTTGCCGGGCTTGCGATGAGACCGCTCGATGATCCGCGCATGCTTGCAAACCGTTTGCCCTTCAGCGACCACGATCAGCCGTTCGGGATAGACATGCAAACTGACACGGCGGTTCGCAAAGCTGGCGGGAACGCTGTAGCGATTGCGTTCGAAAGTGATCAGGCATGTGGGTGACACACGCTTACTGTGTTCGATAAAGCCATCGAATGCCGGCGGCAGTGCCATCAGCGTAGGCTTCTCGGCCTCCCACACGTCAGCGATGGACCCCGGCAAAGCCTTGTGCGGCGTCTCTGTCCAAAGGGCGATACAGCGATCTTCAAGCCATTGGTTCAGCTCTGCCAGATCGGCGCAGACCGGCATGACCTGCCACATGCGGTTGCGCGCATCCTGCACGTTCTTCTCAACCTGGCCTTTCTCCCAACCGGCCGCCGGATTGCAGAACTCGGGCTCAAACACGTAGTGGCTGGCCATAGCCTTGAAGCGTGCATTGACGTCCCGCTGCTTGCCTTTGCCCACACGATCAACGGCGGTCTTCATATTGTCATAGATCCCGCGACCAGGCACACCGCCGAACACGCGGAATGCATGCCAGTGGGCGTCAAACAGCATCTCGTGCGTTTGCAGCGGGTAGGCCCGCACCAAGAAAGCGCGGCTGTGCGATAGCTTGATATGAGCGACCTGAAGTTTGACGCGCTCACCGCCGATGTTGGCCCAGTCCTCGCTCCAATCGAATTGGAAGGCTTCGCCGGGCGCGAACACCAAAGGCACGTAGGTGCCGCGCCCCGTCGTCTGTTCCGCTCGATGCCGATCTTCACGCCATGCCCGGGCGAAAGCTGCCACGCGTTCATAGGAACCATTATATCCCAGCTTCACAAGATCAGCATGCATTTGCTTCACTGTCCGCCGCTCTTTGCGTGACTTCCGCGTCTGGATTAAAAGCCAGGCTGACAGCCGATCCGCGTAGGGGTCCAGCTTGCTTGGACGCTTGGGCGTCTTGAACTGCGGTTCCACCGCACCTTCACGCAGATACTTCTTGATCGTGTTCCGAGACAAACCCGTCCGCCGGGCAATCTCCCTGATTGGCATTTTGTCACGCAATGCCCAGCGTCGAATGACACTCAAAAATCCCATGTCGATCACTCCTAATCCCCCCAACCAAAACCGTCGGGGAAGTGTGTTCACATGGGTCAATTCTCAGTGACAATTTATAGGGCTACCGGGTCAGTTCTCAGTGACAATCAACATGCTGAGGAAAGCGCCGCACATCTAGGCATGCCTGCCCGGCATTGGCATCCCTCCTAAAGTGCTTATGTTCACAGTATCAGCCACGGATGCTTTCGTGGCTTGACGCGTGCAGGGGGCAGAGGCTTTGGCGTTTATTCGGCTGGTTTTCTTTTTGATGTTCGTGCTCACGGTGGTCTATGGGATCCTGTGGTTCTATTCACGACAAATGCACCGGGCCAAACTGAACCGACGCTGGGCAGACAAGGGGTTGACCGGGGACCGCGCGGCGTTCATCCAGCGGGGACTGAGACAGTTCGACCGGTCTGTTCGGCGCAAGCTGCTGCTCCTGGTCTACATCGTGCCGCTGAGCCTGATTGCTTTGGTGATTTACATGGTCAATTTCGCATAGGAGACCGTAATGGGTTACATCAAATGGGGTTTTCTGATCACCATCTGGGTACTGTTCGGTGCCTTTCTGCATTACACGCTGCCGCAATACGACGTGGTGCGCATCGTCAATACCTACGAGGAGCGCATCGAGCTGAACGACTGGACCCGTATTTTCTGGTCTACCCCGGATACCCAGTCGGCGACGATCAGCAACCGTGATGTGCAGTTCATTCAAGCCGTGCGACCCGATGGTGATGCGGTGGTCTACCGGAACGAGGATACAGGTTGGAACTGGCCGCCCTATTTCAAGTTCGACACGGCCAATCTTTATACCGAGGCAAACGACTCGATCTCCAACAAGGCGGACCCCGAATGGGTCGCAGTGCTGCACTATGGCTGGCGCAGCGAGTTCCTGTCGGCTTTTCCCAACGCTGTTGCGATCCGTGCGGTTGCGGGACCGGGGGACAAGCCGCTCAACTGGGTGAGCATGGTGATCCTGGTGCTGATTGCGGCCTTGTTCTGGGCTGTCTACGTCCGGTGGCGCAGGTTCCGGCGAAACCGGCTGGATCCGATGATCGAGGATGTGGAAGACAGCCTTTATGCGGCTGGTGATGCGATCGCCGAAAAGAAGAGCCGCCTGCGCCGCTGGTTTGGCCGGAAGGGGTCTTGATCAGCTCCCTGTCGGCTAGTCGGCGAACACGCCCTTGTCCCAGGTCATGCGCTCTACCTCCTGTGCCGACAGGCCAAAGGCCGCGTTCAGCGTCTGGGCAATCTGGGCCCTGTCATCGCTTTCACGCAAGGCGTGGTAATCGGAGAACCCTGCCTCGCGGATCCGGTCGACTTCGTGGTTGATGTCGTTGCGTATGGTGGGAAGGATCCTGTCCCGTGTCTGTGCAGGCGTCTGCGGGCCAAGCAGCCCGCTGCGCTGGGCATGATCAAGTAGGTCCTGGTCCGAGAAACGACATTCTAGGTTCAGGATTCGGGTCGTCGATCTGTCTGACGAAAAATCCTGCAACAGCTCAAGTCCGGATGGATCGACACAAACGATCATCCGCTTGGCCCCGAAATAATCGAACAGCATACGCATCAACGCACGGCGATGGCGGTTGCGCTTGTCCAGAGAGGTCTCGATCCCGCCAAGTTCGGGCAGAGGCGTCTGCTCCTCATGGAACAGATATCCAAGGGCAGGGGTACCGGTCATCTCCTCAACCCTGTGAACAAGGCGTTTGGCCAGATGCCATTTCTTGCACACCACCATGATCAGTTCGCGGTCGCGCCCCAGAGTGCTTTCGGCCTCCCAGAAGCGGGGGGCAAACCGTTGCCCGATGCGGCCGCGCTGTGCGAGGAACTGATAGAGGTTCCGCCCCTCGTCAGAGATCTGGAACTCCACGTCCTCTGCCATGTAGAGACGCCCGAGACGGCGTTTCAAATCCTTGGCCTCGGGGCTGATCTTGCGGGCAAAGAGAAAATCCTGGCCTAGCAGTAAATCGTAGTGATCATTGTAGAAGTTCACTGGCATCCCGTAGTCGGTGAACACCAGGAAGGTCAACGTGCGGCTTTGTATTTCAGGCTCTGGTACCAGGTGGCGCACCAGTGTCTGAAAGAAGGTCTCATCCGGGATCCATGTGGTGCGGAAAAAGCGGATGATGTCGCGACGCTTCTTCACAAGATCAATGATGGATTCGACCGTGCGGCGCCGTAGGCACCACCATTGGCTGCCGATCTGCATCTGTAGATCGGCTGGGATCTTGCGCTCAAGTCCCAACTTTTGCTGGAGTGCAACGCTCATCTCGAACAGGCGCTTGTGTTTGCGCTCATTGAAGTAGTGCCGGTAGATCAGCCGCTCCTCTTTCATGCCGGTCTTGATCCAGTTGCTTTCGAAGAAGTCGACGCTCTCGATGAAATCACAGTCGTGTCGGTCCAGGAACTGATGCGCGTATTGAGCGGTCTTGATCGCCATGCAGTCGCCAGAGAGCATGTAGAAATGGCTTGCCCGCGGGAAGGCTTCGAGCCCTGCTTCAATGGCTTTGAGTGTTGCCTGAACCAGTGACCATTCCCCCCAGCCGCACTTGATGCGGCGTCGGGTAAAACAGACGTTGGGGTTGTCTTTCAGCGTTGCGCGGATCTCGTCGAATTCCTGATCGCTTGCGTGTCCGTCGAAATGGATAACCATGTAATCGCCAGCCGCGGTCAGCCGCTCAGCCTGCTGGATGATGGCCTCTGGGTCCTTGTGGCAGAGCAGGAGATACGCGATTTTTGCCATTCTGACGACGATATGCCCGGTTTTCGGTGAATTGTACTCTTGATAAGGCGGCGCGCTCCGGGGTGAAACAAGATTATTTGTCTTTTGAAGGCGATATGGGCATTGTTGCCGCGAACTACAGGCGGAAAGAGGGCGGCAAATGGGGTTTCCGGGAACCTGGATGACCGAAAGCGAAAGCGTGATCTATCGCGTGGTGCCCAAATGCGCCTGCTCGACCATTGGGCAGATCCTCTACTATTCGGATCACGGCCGCTTCTTTGACGGGGATATCCACGATTCCACCGAGGGTCTGCACAAATGGGCTCAGGAGCACAGCCAGGAACGTATCACTCAGGCGGTGCAGGGGCATGAGACCTATGCCTTTACCTGCGTGCGTAACCCCTACACGCGTATCCTTAGCTCGTTCTTTGACAAGATCTGCGGCATCCAGCGCAATGGCAGGAGATACCGCGGCAATCTGGTACCCAAGCTGGCCTATGATTACGGGATCGAGGTCGGCGGCGAGGACGGCAAGCAGGAGTTTGACCAGATCAGGAGCTTTCGACGGTTCCTCTTGTTCGCGCGTGACACCATCCGCTGGCGCCGTCCGATGGATCCGGACATCCACTGGTCGGCGACTTCGGGCCATGTATCGACCTTCATCGTGAACGGCGGCAAATACGACAAGATCATCTGGACCGAGGCCTTCAACGACGGGATGCAAGAGGTGCTTGATGCGATCGAGACGCCGCACAAGGTGGATCTGGCAACGATCCCGCGCTTCAACGAAAGCGAAGGCCACGGCCCCAAACGCGCGCACCCGGTGGAGGATTACTTCGACGATCTGTCCATGCATCTGGTCTACGAGATCTACAAGCGGGATTTCGAGCTGTTCAAATACGATTTCGAAAACCCCGCCAACAAGATGCCAGTGGGAGAGATTGATCTTGACGAGGTGCACGCCAAGCTTGGCGACTGACCTGTTCAGACAAGCGGGGTGCTCCCGCCCATCGTTCTGGCATTGAAAATGCCTATCCGATGGTTGGGCGTGGCGCCGCTGACGCGGCGCCAAGGGTTTTGGCTCAGAAGCGGTTCAGGGGCAGGTCTGCCCTGAACGCGCCATGCCGATTGTGAAAAGGACCCCACCCCGCCTCAAGGGAACCCCGCGCTTCGCGCGAGGCCGCTGGCGCGGCCCTTGACCCGCGGTGCGATCCGGTTCGGCTGGAGGGGCGGCGCCGCGTATGCGGCGCCGGGCCCAAGGCCGCAAAGGGGAATTGCCGAAGGTAAGGCACCTGCGGGCGCGGGAGGGCGTCGGTTTACCTAATTCGGGAAAAGGCTCTGATGAAAAAGGCCCCTCAGCCGGTTTGGCGAGGGGCCTTTATGGGTTCTTGTAGAGGTTACGCGTCGTCCGGCAGCGCGCGGACGGCGCCTTTGGCGGCGCTGGTGGTCAGCATGGCGTAGGCCTTGAGCGCGGTCGAGACCTTGCGCTTGCGCGGTTTTGCCGGTTTCCAGCCTGCCGCATCCTGCGCGGCGCGGCGGGTGGCGAGCTCTTCGTCCGAAACTGCCAGGTGGATCGACCGGTTCGGGATGTCGATCTCGATGGTGTCGCCGGTCTGCACCAGGCCGATGGCGCCGCCTTCCGCTGCCTCAGGCGAGACGTGACCGATCGACAACCCCGAGGTGCCGCCCGAGAAACGACCGTCGGTCAGAAGCGCGCAGGCTTTGCCCAGACCTTTGGATTTGAGGTATGAGGTCGGGTAAAGCATTTCCTGCATCCCCGGACCGCCGCGCGGGCCCTCATAGCGGATCACCACCACGTCGCCCTCCTTGACCTTGCCTGTCAGGATGTCGCTGACGGCCTGATCCTGGCTTTCGCAGACATAGGCCGAGCCGGTAAATTTGAGGATGCTTTCATCCACGCCCGCGGTTTTCACGATGCAGCCGTCCTCGGCGATATTGCCGAATAGCACCGCAAGCCCCCCGTCCTTGGAAAACGCATGTTCGGCCGAGCGGATCACGCCGCCTTTGCGGTCGGTGTCCAACTCCTTGTAGCGGTTGGACTGACTGAACGCCTGCGTGGTGCGCACGCCGCCCGGGGCGGCCTTGAACAGTTCTTCGGCCTCGGGGTTGTTGGCAACGGCGATATCCCATTTGGCGATTGCCTCGCCCATGGTGCTGGAATGTACCGTCGAGCAGTCGTTGTGCAAAAGGCCCGCGCGCGAAAGCTCGCCCAGGATCGAGAAGATGCCACCGGCGCGGTGCACGTCCTCCATGTGGACGTTTTCGATATTGGGCGCGACCTTGCACAGGCACGGCACCTTGCGGCTGAGCTGGTCCATGTGGGACATGTTGAAATCAACCTTGCCTTCGTTGGCGATGGCCAGAAGGTGCAGCACGGTATTGGTCGAGCCGCCCATGGCGATATCGAGGCTCATGGCGTTCTCGAAGGCCTCGAAGGTGGCAATTTCGCGCGGCAGCAGGCCCTTTTCCTCGCCCACGTAGTGACGCTTGGTGATGTCGACGATGCGACGGCCGGCCTCAAGGAACAGCTGCTTGCGGTCGGCGTGGGTCGCCAGGGTCGAGCCGTTTCCGGGCAGGGCGAGCCCCAGCGCCTCGGCCAGGCAGTTCATCGAGTTTGCCGTGAACATGCCCGAGCAGGAGCCGCAGGTGGGGCAGGCGTTTTCCTCGATGTGCTTGACCTGCTCGTCGGTGAAGGTCTCGCTGGCTGCGGCGACCATGGCGTCCACCAGGTCGATTTTTTTGGCGTCTAGATCAGCGATGTCGATCTTGCCCGCTTCCATCGGACCACCTGAGACAAAGATCGCCGGGATATTCAGGCGCATTGCGGCCATGAGCATGCCGGGCGTGATCTTGTCGCAGTTGGAAATGCAGACCATGGCGTCGGCGCAGTGGGCGTTGACCATGTATTCTACCGAATCCGCGATCACCTCGCGCGAGGGCAGCGAGTAGAGCATACCGTCATGTCCCATGGCGATGCCGTCATCCACCGCGATGGTGTTGAATTCCTTGGCAACGCCGCCTGCAGCCTCCACCTCGCGGGCGACCATCTGGCCGAGATCCTTGAGGTGGACGTGACCGGGCACGAATTGGGTGAAGGAGTTGACAATGGCGATGATCGGCTTGCCGAAATCATCGTCCTTCATGCCGGTTGCGCGCCAAAGGCCACGCGCGCCGGCCATGTTGCGTCCATGGGTGGAGGTTCTGGATCGGTACATTGGCATGTGGCTATTTCCCTTTTTTACCCTCAGGGACATGATTTGCGAAACAAATGCAATAACTGAGGAACGGTTTTGGTTGTTTTGCTCTGCATTGTAGAGCTGTTCTGGATGGGATCATGTTGTTTTCCGGAATAGGGCCGGTGCAGGGCGGCTGAGGGTGATGTGCGCGACAAGGCCAATCAGCAGGGCCCAGAAGGGCGCTCCGATACCCAGGAAGCTGATGCCGGAAACCGTGCCCATGAAACACAGGAGCGCGGCCTCACGGCCCGCTGTCGGCTCCAGCGCATGGGACAGCCCGTTGCCGATTGTCGATAGCAAGGCAAGCCCGGCAACGGTGGCCACCAAAGCATGGGGCGCGATCAGGAAAAGTGAGATCACCGCCGCGCCGCCCAGCCCCACAAGGCAGTAGATCACCCCGGCGGCGACCACGGCCAGATAGCGGGTCTTTGGGTCTTCATCGGCCTCGGGGCCTGCACAAATGGCAGCGGTTATGGCGGCAAGGTTGAAAGTATAGCCGCCAAAGGGCGCCAGGATCAGCGAGGCAAGCCCGGTCACCGTCATTGCAGCGGAAACAGGCGGAACATAGCCCGCGCTGCGCAGGGTCACGACGCCGGGCATGTTCTGCGAGCACATGGTGACGATATAAAGCGGCAGACCAAGGCCGATGAACGCTGAAAGCGTGAATTCGGGTTTCACGGCCTCTGGGGTGGCAAGAGTCAAATTCAACTGGGCGATGTCACCAAAGCTGCCCGCCGCGCTGGCCCAGAGAATGCCTGCCAGCAGCACCAGCGGGATCGCATAACGCGGGGCATATAGCTTTGCCATCAGGAAAGCTGCGCCCATGACGGCGACAAGCCAGATGTCTTCTTCCATAGATGAGAACGCCTCTAGCCCAAAGCGGAACAGGATTCCGGCCAAAAGCGCATTTGCCAGCGTGTCCGGGATCAGGCACGCCAGCCGTTCAAACCAGCCGGTAAGGCCCGTCAGCGTCAGCAGGACTGCGCAGAACAGGAAGGCGCCGGTCGCCTCGGGCAGGGTGGTCGCGCCGCCGCCCAACGCAAGCAGAGCTGCGCCGGGCGTGGACCAGGCGGTCAGCACCGGCATGCGGAACCGAAACGACAGGATCAGGCTGGTCACCCCCATGCCAATCCCCAGCGCCAGAAGCCAGCTGTTGGCCTGCGCCTGTGTCGCGCCGAGCGCATCGATGGCCTGAAAGATGATCGCCACCGAACTGGTGTAGCCCACCAGAACGGCGACAGCACCGGCCGTGATATGGGAGAGTTTCAGCTGCGGCATCGGGGTGCTTTCTGAAAGGGGTTTTCCTAGGTTTTTGGCTCTTGTAGGATCAGCCTGTGCGTTATAGCGCACAATATGCGCCGTGCGCTATAACGCACAAGCCTTTTTTGAAGAGACCTGACACAGATGCCGACCCCACCCGCGTCATCCCCTTTGAGCGAAGACAAGATTGCCCAGAATCTGAAGCAGATAAGGGCCGAGGCGGGTTTCAGCCTGTCGCGCGCGGCGGAGGCCACTGGCGTGTCCAAAGCGATGTTGGGGCAGATCGAACGGGGCGAATCAAGCCCGACCATCGCGACGCTCTGGAAGATCGCGAAGGGGTTTCACCTGCCTCTGACTGCCCTGATCGAGGACGCCAACCGCCCCAAGATCCTGGGCGAAAGCGTGTTTCGCACCGTGCAGTTCCCCGGCAGCATCGCGGTCAAGATCGTCTTTCCCTATGATCCCATCCTTGGCGCCGAGACCTTTCATGTGCGCCTGAAGCCGGATCAATGCCACCAATCCCAAGCCCATGATGCGGGCGTCACCGAAGAAGTTTTCGTGCTCGAAGGACCTCTTGAGGTGCTGAGCGACGGGGCATGGAAGCGGCTGGAGGTGGGGGAAGGGCTGCGCTTTGCCGCCGATCAGTCCCATGGTTATCGCGCAGGAAAAGACGGGGCGGCCTTTCTCAACATGCATCACTATCGAACGGCCTGAACTGGTCAGATGATCACGCTGCACCCGCGGGTGGATCACGATATTGTGCCAAGCCCGCTGACAGCGCTTGTTCATCCTGTGCGGCCTGACTAGGGCTAGGGCATAGATGCAAAGGCCGATTGGAGGACGCACCGATGGAGACGCTGCGCGGCAGCCTGTTGATGGTGCTGGCCATGGCCGCCTTCGCGCTGGAGGATATGTTTATCAAATCCGCAGCCCAAAGCCTGCCGGTGGGGCTGATCCTTTTGATATTCGGCTGTGGCGGTATGGTGATCTTTGCGGCCATGGCGCGTGCGCAGGGTCAGCCCCTGTGGCATCCGGGTTTTTGCACGCGCGCGATGGCGTTGCGCTCTTTGTCAGAGGTGGCGGGGCGGCTTTGCTATACGCTGGCCATCGCGCTGACGCCGCTTTCTTCGGCATCGGCAATCCTGCAGGCGACACCGCTGGTGGTGGCGGCTGGCGCGGTAGTCTTCTTTGGCGAGACGGTCGGCTGGCGGCGCTGGCTGGCAATCCTGGCCGGATTCATTGGCGTTTTGATCATCCTGCGCCCCGGGTTGAGCGGGTTCGAGCCTGCCTCTTTGTTTGCCGTGGCCGGAACGCTCGGCTTTGCCGGTCGCGATCTGGCAACCCGCGCTGCGCCAAAGGACATGCACAACAGCCAGCTGGGTCTTTTAGGCTTTGCCATGCTGGTGATTGCCGGCGTCATCATGCTGGGTTGGACTGGGCTCGGTGAGATGCAGGCCGCAGATCTGTCGCCTCGTATATGGCTTGATCTGACCTGTGCCACGGTCATCGGAGTTCTGGCCTATACGGCCCTGACAGGTGCGATGCGACTGGGCGAAATCTCGGTTGTGGCACCCTTCCGCTATACGCGGCTGGTCTTTGCCATGGTGCTAGGCGTGCTGGTTTTTGGCGAACGGCCCGATGCATTGACCCTGATCGGCAGTGCGGTAATCGTGGCCAGTGGAGTATTCACCCTGCTCCGCAGTCACCGTGCCTGACAGGCTATGCTGAGTCATCTTGCGTCTGCCGCCGGGCGCGCTTACATCTGCCTGCCATGGCCAAACAGAAATCAGATCCGAACTACAAGGTAATTGCCGAAAACCGCCGGGCGCGGTTCGACTATGCTATCGAAGAGGATCTGGAGTGTGGGATCATCCTGGAAGGCTCCGAGGTGAAGTCCCTGCGTGCGGGCGGCTCGAACATCTCGGAATCCTACGCGACCGTGGATGACGGAGAGCTGTGGCTCGTGAACTCCTACATTGCGCCTTATGAGCAGGCCAAGATGTTCAAGCACGAGGAGCGTCGCCGCCGCAAGCTTTTGGTTTCGCGCAAGGAGCTGGCGCGGCTGTGGAATGCGACCCAGCGCAAGGGGATGACCCTGGTGCCGCTGGTCCTGTATTTCAACCATCGCGGCATCGCCAAGCTGAAGATCGGCATCGCCAAGGGCAAGAAGAATCACGACAAGCGTGAAACCCAGGCAAAGCGTGACTGGTCCCGCCAGAAGCAGCGTCTTTTGAAGGACGCGCGCTAAAGGCCGTTTTGGCGTGCCATTTGTGTCGTGAAGTTGCAAATATTGTACCGCGTCGGTGCGCTCTCTTGCGCCTTGTGGCGGTGGGTTGTACCCATGCCCGAGCGTTTGTTGCCCGGCACATATGGCCTGGGCGGTATTGGCCCTGCGAACCTGAAGGGGAGGCCTCGAAAGATGGATGATCCGAAAACCCTGGTGTCGACCGATTGGCTGGCGGCCCATTTGAAGGACCCCGACCTGCGCATTCTGGACGGCTCCTGGTACTTGCCGAACGAAAACCGCGATCCCAAGGCCGAATATGACGCCGCTCATATACCCGGCGCGCGCTTTTTCGATATCGACGATGTGGCCGATCACCGCTCGGATCTGCCGCATATGGCGCCGCCGGTGGAAAAGTTCATGTCGCGCCTGCGGGCGATGGGCGTGGGCGACGGGCACCAGGTGGTGGTCTATGATGGTGCCGGTCTGAAATCTGCGGCGCGCGTCTGGTGGCTGTTCCGCCTGATGGGGCAGACCAACGTAGCCGTTCTGGATGGCGGTCTGCCGAAATGGCAGGCCGAGGGACACCCGGTGGAGGACCTGCCGCCGGTGATCCGTGATCGCCACATGACCGTGCGGGTGCAAAACAGCCTGGTGCGCGATGTGACGCAGGTGTCGGCTGCGGCCAAGCTGGGCGATCACGAGATCATCGACGCCCGCGCTGCCGCCCGGTTCCGCGGCGAAGCGCCCGAACCCCGCGAAGGGCTGCGGGCAGGCCATATTCCGGGATCGAAAAACGTGCCCTACACCGACCTTCTGAATTCCGATGGCACCATGAAGGACGCGGCCGGTATCCGCGCCACCTTCGAAGGCGCCGGTGTCGACCTCAAGAAACCTGCCATCACCACCTGCGGCTCGGGCGTGACCGCCGCCGTTCTCAGCCTGGCCCTGGAGCGGATCGGCAAAACCGATCATGCGCTTTATGACGGCTCCTGGTCCGAATGGGGCGCCTTCCCGACCCTACCCGTTGCAACCGGAGAGAACTGATGTTCGAGACCCTCAAACCCCAGCCAGCCGACAAGATCCTGGCGCTGATGCAGATGTACCGCGAAGATCCGCGGGAGCAGAAGATCGACCTTGGCGTCGGTGTCTACAAGAACGCCGAGGGCGTCACCCCGGTGATGCGCGCGATCAAGGCGGCCGAGCACAAGCTGTGGGAAGAAGAAACCACCAAGGCCTACACCGGACTTGCGGGCGATCCTGGCTACGCCGATGCCATGATCAAGCTGATCCTTGCGGATAGCGTCGCGCGCGGAAATATTGCCGCCGCCGCCACTCCGGGCGGCACCGGCGCGGTGCGTCAGGCCTTTGAACTGATCAAGATGGCCAACCCCAAGGCGCGCGTGTTCGTGTCGGATCCGACCTGGCCGAACCACATTTCGATCCTGAAATACGTTGGCATCGAGACCGTCACCTATCGCTATTTCGACCGCGAAACCCGCGGCGTGAACTTTGGCGGGATGATCGAGGATCTGAAGGGCGCCGAAAAGGGCGATGTTGTGCTGCTGCACGGCTGCTGCCACAACCCGACCGGCGCCAACCTGAACGTGAGCCAGTGGCAGGAGGTGATCGACCTTCTGAACGCCCGCGGCCTGATCCCGATGATCGACATCGCCTACCAGGGCTTTGGCGACGGCTTGGAGGAAGACGCGGCAGGCGTGCGCATGGTGGCGGCCCAGACGCCCGAATGCCTGATCGCGGCGAGCTGCTCCAAGAACTTCGGCATCTATCGTGAGCGCACCGGCCTTCTGATGGCGGTCAGCCAGGATGGCAGCGCCCAGGCGCTGAACCAGGGCACGCTGGCGTTCCTCAACCGGCAGAACTTCTCTTTCCCGCCGGATCATGGCGCGCGCCTGGTGACGATGATCCTCAATGATGACGCCCTGCGCGCCGATTGGGCTTCTGAGCTGGAAGAAGTACGTCTGGGCATGCTTGATCTGCGTCAGCAGCTGGCGGATGAGTTGCTGCGGCTCAGCGGCTCGGACCGGTTCGGCTTCATCGCGCAGCACCGTGGCATGTTCTCGCTGCTGGGGACCACGCCGGACCTTGTCGAGAAGATGCGCGTTGACAATGGCATCTACATGGTCGGCGACAGCCGTATGAACATCGCGGGGCTGAACAAGACCACCGTGCCGCTGCTGGCCAAGGCCATCATCGACGCGGGCGTCTGAACGCCTGAACAAATTGACTTGGACAAATTCACCTGGGCCAAGTGAGATGAGAACGACGAAACGCGCTCCTGACTGGGGGCGCGTTTTCATTTGGATGAGGGACCTTCACGAAGGGGGGCTCCCGCGCCCGCAGGTGCCTTGCCTGCGGCAAGACCCCTTTGCGGCCATGGGCCCGGCGCCGCTGACGCGGCGCTGGGGATTTGGCTGAGAGGCGGTTTAAGGGCAGGCCTGCCCTTAAACGCGCCTTGATCATTGTCAAGGACAGCGCACCGCGCCTCAAGGGAACCCCGCGCTTTGCGCGAGGCCGCTTATGCGGCCCTTGACCCACGGCGCGCTTTGATGAGCGGGGCTTTGACGGCAGAGGAGAGCAGCAGGTGCCGCGATAGCGGCGCCGGGCCCAACCGTAGAGGCCCAGTCTTTGACTGTGCCGGAATGGGCGGGAGGGCGCGTCCGATGCTGGGTGAAAGAAGGTTGGACAAAGAAAAACGCGGCCCCGAGAGGCCGCGTTCCTGCATCGTTGTAAGGTGGCTGGGTTTAGCCTGCCTTGAACTCCGGATAGGCTTCCATGCCCAGCTCCGACATGTCGAGACCATTGATCTCATCCTCTTCGGAGACACGGATGCCCATGGTTGCCTTGAGGATGAACCAGACGATCAGCGAGGCCACGAAGGTGAAGACACCGTAGGCGATGATGCCGGTCAGCTGGGTCACGAGGCTGGCGTCGCCGTAGAAGATGACCGCGATGGTGCCCCAGATGCCTGCCAGCAGGTGAACCGGAATGGCGCCTACCACATCGTCGATCTTGAACTTGTCCAGCATCGGCACGGTGAAGACCACGATTACACCACCGACGGCACCGATCCAGAGCGCGCCAAAGAGCGTGGGGGCCAGAGGCTCAGCCGTGATCGACACGAGACCGGCCAGAGCGCCGTTCAGAACCATGGTCAGGTCGACCTTCTTGTACATCACCTGCGTCAGGATCAGTGCGGTCACAGCACCGGCCGCAGCGGCCATGTTGGTGTTGGCAAAGATGCGCGACACGTCGGAAACATCACCCACGGTGCCCATTGCCAGCTGCGAGCCGCCGTTGAAGCCGAACCAGCCGAGCCACAGGATGAATGTGCCGAGCGTTGCCAGAGCCAGGTTGGAACCGGGCATCGGGTTGACGCGGCCATCCTTGTACTTGCCCAGACGCGGGCCGAGGACGATGGCGCCGGCCAGAGCAGCCCAGCCACCTACGGAGTGAACGACGGTGGAGCCTGCGAAATCGGAGAAGCCCATTTCAGACAGCCAGCCGCCACCCCACTGCCAGGACCCGGAAATCGGGTACATGAAGCCGGTCAGGACAACGACAAAGGCCAGGAAAGGCCACAGTTTGATGCGCTCGGCCAGGGCACCGGACACGATGGACGCGGTTGCCGCCACAAACACCAGCTGGAAGAAGAAGTCAGAGCCGACCGAAGCGTAGTCAAGCGCGGCATCTGCTGCGGATACGCCAACCGCATCCAGCACGGTCTGACCACCGAGCGAGAAGAAGCCGTTGAACTCGCCCGGATACATGGTGTTGAAGCCGACCAGCCAGTACATGATGGCCGCGATCGAGTAGAGCGCGATGTTCTTGGTCATCTGCATGGTGACGTTCTTCGAACGCACCAGCCCGCCTTCGAGCATCGCGAAACCCGCAGCCATGAAGAACACCAGGAAGCCTGCCATGCAGAACAGCAGGGTCGTCATGATGTAGGGACCGATTTCGTCAAAACCCGGCGCAGCCGCGTCCTGGGCCAGTGCCAGACCCGGCAGGGCGGCAAACCCAAGGGTGGCAAGTGAAAGTTTCAGTTTACGCATCTGTATTTTCCTCCAGAACGAGCGCTTAGAGCGCCTCGAGGTTGGTTTCGCCGGTGCGCACACGCACGGCCTGTGCCACATCCAGGACAAAGATCTTCCCATCGCCGATCTTGCCCGTGCGCGCGGTGGACGAGATGGTGTCCACCACCTGGTCTGCCAGCTCGCTCGGCACTACGATTTCCAGTTTGACCTTGGGTACGAAGTTCACTTCGTATTCGGCACCACGGTAGATTTCCGTGTGGCCTGCCTGGGCTCCAAAGCCTTTGATTTCCGTCACCATCAGACCTGAAACACCGATTTTGGTCAGCGCTTCGCGGACCTCCTCGAGTTTGAAGGGTTTGATGGCTGCTATGATCATTTTCATCTCGACACCCTTTTCTGGACGGTTCTGTCCGCTCCATTCGCACCCGCAGAAAAGCGGCCACCCCGAGTCGGGGGAACAGGAAGGGGCCTGTTTGGCGGGGCAGGAGGGGGCATTGGCCTAATTATTTTGCTTAAAAAAGCATCAATGCTGTATTTTTGGGCGATTTGAGGAGGGAGTTTGCTGCAAAACTGCCCCTCTACAAAGCAGATGGATCGGTTTATTGTTCCCAAAACGGGCAAACCGGGCAGCAGAGCAATAAAGCATTAACCAGAACTTTGGTCTCGGCGCCGGGCGGAATACTGGACGGCACACCGGGTAGATACTGGGCAGGATACGGACATGGCACAAGGTTCAGGGCGCAGGCCACTGGTAGCGGACAAGCGCTATCCCAAGAGTGGATCCCGAAGGACGGCAAAGTCGGCACGCAAGCCCGCGCAAGGCCGGAAATCTCCGGGCCTGTTAAAGCGCCTGTTCTTTGGGTCTTCGAAAAAGAAGCCAGCCACCCGTCAGGCTGCGCGGCGCAAACGCGGCTTTATCGGAACACTGCTTTTGCCGTTTCGCTGGCTCTTTCGACTCGTCTGGGGGTTTACCTGGCGTGTTGGGCTGATCTGCACTGCATTGGTCGCGCTGGCCGTTGGCTATCAATACGTGAACCTGCCTGAGGTTTCGGCTCTTTTGGACGGGCGGGCCCGCGGCTCTGTCACGCTTTTGGACGAAAAAGGTGAGGTCTTTGCATGGCGTGGAGACCAGTTCGGCGGGGTCGTGACCACCGAGACGGTTTCAAGGCATCTCAAAAACGCGATAGTCGCCACCGAGGACAAGCGGTTCTACCGTCATTTCGGCATCTCGCCGCGCGGCATCGCAAGCGCGGTGCGCATCAACCTGAGCGAAGGGCGCGGGCCGCTCTCGGGTCATGGTGGCTCGACCATCACCCAGCAGACGGCGAAACTCTTGTGCCTCGGTCAGGTTTATGACCCCGATGTCTGGGAGAGCGAACGCGCCTATGAGGCGGATTGTCGGCAGGGCTCCTTGTGGCGCAAAGCGACCGAGGCGGTCTACGCAATGGCGATGGAGGCTAAGTACACCAAGGACGAAATCCTCTCTATCTATATGAACCGCGCCTATATGGGCGGAGGCGCTTACGGGGCAGAGGCCGCCGCGCAGCGCTATTTTGGCAAATCCGCAAACCAGGTGAGCGCTGCCGAGGGCGCCATGATTGCCGGCTTGCTGACGGCGCCGTCCTCTCTTGCGCCGACCAACAACCTCAAACGCTCACAGGATCGCGCGGCGACCGTGCTGCGCCTGATGAACGAGCAGGGGTACCTCTCGGCAGAGGAAACCCGGTATGCCCAGAGCAATCCGGCCGAGCTGAGCGAGGCGGCTGAGGCCCGGGCAGGCGGCTATTTTGCCGATTGGGTCATGGATACCGTGCCTAGCTTCCTTGGCGATCAGACGACCGAGGATGTCGTGATCCGCACAACTCTGGACCAGCGCCTGCAGGCGGCGGTCGAAGAAGCGATGAAGCATGTCTTTGCGACCAAGGTGCGCGAAGGCTCGAAAGCGCAGGCCGCCATCGTGGTGATGAGCGCTGATGGCGCCGTGCGGGCCATGGTGGGTGGGCGCAAAACGCGCGTCTCTGGCGTGTTCAACCGGGCCACACAGGCCAAGCGGCAGACCGGTTCGGCCTTCAAGCCGTTTGTCTATGCCACCGCGCTGGAGCTTGGCTATTCTCCGCTCGATATGGTGCTGGATGCACCCTATTGCCTGAATATTCCGGGGTCAGGCGAGTGGTGCCCGCAGAACTACACGCGTAAATACTATGGTGAGATCACCCTGACGCAGGCGTTGCGGGACTCTCTGAATGTCCCGGCGGTCAAGATTTCCGAAGCTGTCGGCCGTGATCTTGTGCGCCGCGTGGCGGGAGATTTTGGCATCGACAACAAGATGGCGGAAGGGCCGGCTCTGGCCCTGGGCGCTTCGGAGAGCACGCTTCTGGAGATGACAGGCGCATATGCCGGTATCCTGAACGGCGGCTCTTCGGTAACGCCTTACGGGCTGACGTCTCTCAGTCTCGTGGAGGATACGGAGCCTCTGATGGGGACCAGTGGCGGCATGGGCGAGAGGGTGATCCGCCCGGAGGCAGCAAGGCAACTGGTCTGGATGATGGAAAAGGTGATCTCCGAAGGCACTGGCCAGCGCGCTCAGATCCCCGGCTGGCAGGCGGCTGGGAAATCCGGCACCACGCAGGCTGCGCGCGATGCCTGGTTCATCGGCTTCACTGCGGACTACGTGGCAGGCGTCTGGATGGGCTATGATGACAATACGCCGCTGACCGGCGTGACCGGGGGCGGCTTGCCGGCTGAGATCTGGCACGAGGCCATGGTGCGTGTGCATGAAGGGCTGGAACCGAAGCCGCTTCCAATGCAGGAACCGGCGCCGGTGGCGCGGACTGAACAGCGAAACAACGGGTCAGGCAACAGACCTCGTCTGGGACAAGAACTTGGTCGCGCGGTCGATGGCATCCTGCGGGATATTTTCGGGAACAACTGATCGCGCCTCGGAAGAAACGGACTCCCCGCCCGTCTAGGCTGTGCTGACGGATCTAAAAGACAGCTGAGCATGACGCCGCCGCTCACTGCGCGGCACCATGCTCAAAGGAACAGAGGGCTTACCGGGACAGAGGCATTTTCTAATGCAGATGTCCGGGCGGGAGCACCCTGACCGATGGACGAAAGACCGGTTGGGTCAGCTCAGGCGCTTCAGCTCCGCGATCATCTTGTCGATGTCACCGCGGTTCCGGTCAAGGATCGCGCCAATCTCGGTCCGTTCGGTCAGCAGCAGGTTCACGCCTTCGATGTACATATTGAAGAACAGATCCTTGCCAGAGCGGTCCGACACAAGGAAGGTCACTTCGAAAGGGGACTGCCCCTGCAGATAAGCGATGGTCGAAACCTCGTACCATTTTTTCACGCGCTTGACGCCCGTCACCTCAAGTCGCCCGCCAATGAATTCGCGGAAGCGCTGGCCGTATTTGCGCGAGATGTAGCCCTGGAAAGCCTTTGAAAAGGCTTTTTTCTGCGCGGCGCTTGCGCGGCGGCCGTCAACACCCATGGCATAGGCCGCAATATAGGAGGTATCGCTGTAGCGCCCGAAGATACGTTCGAAATCCCGGTACATCGCAGTTTCCGATTTGCCCGAGGCGATGACATTGTTGATGTCGGTCACGAGAGCATTGATCAGACGGCCTGCGGATCCCTCATCGAGGGCAGACAGTGCGGCTGGTGCGACCAGAGTTGCGGCCCCTGCGGCGGCAAGAAACATACGACGTTTCATCGTTAAAACCCTTCAGTATCCAATTCGAACGGATCGATTTCCGTGATTTCGGCGCTTTGTCCCAACTCAAAGCGGCGATTTTGCAAGTAGATCAGACGCGCCTGAGCATAGCTATCGGCGCTGTCGTAAAGAATGGAGTCAATTGTGTCGGAATATCTGCCACGATCTCCAAGGCGACGCACGATCTCAGCGTAGACACCGATATTGTCGGCTGGATTTTGCCGGGCAAAGGTGATCGGGTTGGTGAAAAAGTCGGCAATCACGCCGACAGCATCCCGAGAGGTCGACGGCCCATAGACCGGCAACTCCACATAGGCGCCCTCGCCGAAGCCCCAAACATGCAAGGTCTCGCCAAAGTTGGTGTCCACCGTTGGAATGTCAAAGGCGCTGGCCGGATCGGACAGTCCGCCAACACCCACGACCGTGTTGATCGCAAACCGGGCCAGCGCGATGCCCGATTCTTTGACGTTGCCCTGCAAAAGCGCGTTTATGGCCTGCCCGGGCATCGAAAGGTTTTCTGCGAAATGCGAAAAACTGGTCACCATCGGCTCCGGGACGATCGCGACATAGCCTTTGGATGCCGGACGAAAGGCCAGCCGATCTACGCCACGGTTAAACTTGTGAATGGCCCGGTTGGTATTCTCATATGGGTCGAATATCTCGCCTGCGGCTTTTGCCGCAGGGTCCTGTGTCGCGCAGCCGCTCATCAAGACCCCTGAAAAAAACAGGGTAACCACAACAAAGATCGATCGGGGAAAATAAGACATCAGCTCCGGGTTTTCCTTGGTCCAGATTTGCCGCACATACTGGGCACATATTGGGAATGTTCTTCTATCCCACCCATGAAACGTTTTGAGTATCAGACTGTGACAGATATGGAACAGGTTTGCGTCGCCCAGCCTTGATCCCTGCTTTAATATGAACTGGGCGGATTGAACAGGTATTGGATCCTGACATGAAGGAAAAACAACTTAAACCCGGATTGGATGAGCTGCGCGCCGTTCGGCGCCGCAGTCGCGGGCTTTACTGGTCCACCGGCATTTTCAGCTTTTTCGTGAATATGCTGATGCTGACCGGACCGCTTTACATGATGCAAGTCTACGATCGGGTGCTGGGCAGCCGGTCCGAGGCGACCCTTGTTGCGCTATCGCTTCTGGTGGTCTTTCTCTATGGGATGATGGGGCTTTTGGACTATGCCAGGGGGCGTCTTCTGGCGCGGGCGGGTGCACGTTTCCAGTCGGCTTTGGACCATCGGGTTTTTGATGCGATGATACGGCGCTCGGCCGTGGCCCGCGATCCTGTTGCGCAGACCGGCCTGAACGATCTGGAATCTGTCCAGCGGTTTATCTCGTCTCCGGTCCTTGGAGCGGCCTTTGATTTGCCGTGGACGCCCATTTTCCTTGCTGGCATCGCCCTGTTCCATCCTTGGCTGGGCATTCTCGCGCTCGCCGGGGGGACCATTCTGATCGGAATCGCGCTTCTCAATCAGCTGTTCAGCCGCACGCCGCAGCAAAAGGCAAGTGCGTCCGGTCACAAGGCCAATCTGATGTCGGAGGAGATCCGTACGGAAGCAGAGATGATCCAGGCGATGGGCATGCGTGATGCCGCGTTCCAGCGTTGGACCACAGCCCGCAGCGCAGCCTTGAGAGACAACCTTGTTGCCAATGATACCGGTGGCGGGTTCACCACATTGACCAAGACCCTGCGCCTGTTCCTACAGTCTGCCATGCTCGGGCTTGGCGCTTACCTTGTCTTGCAAGGAGAGATGACACCTGGAGCCATGATTGCCGGTTCCATTCTGATGGGCCGGGCCCTCGCTCCGATCGAGCTCGGTTTGGGGCAATGGCCTTTGGTGCAGCGCGCCATGAAGGGCTGGGACAACCTGGGTGAGCTTTTGGCCAAGGTCCCCCCCGAACAGGAGCGTACCGCCCTGCCGAAACCCAAGGCTCTGCTGGAAGTGCAGGGATTGGCCGTCGTTGCGCCCGGCGACAAAAGGCCCCTTCTGCGCAATGTGAGCTTTCGCGTTCAACCCGGGCAGGCCATTGGCGTCATCGGCCCGTCGGGATCGGGAAAATCGACCCTTGCCAAAGCCCTGACAGGTGCCTGGCGTCCTGCGGCCGGTACCGTACGGCTGGATGGGGCCTCTGTCGATCAATACGCGCCCGAAGTTCTGGGTAAGCATATCGGCTACCTGCCGCAGCGCGTGCAGCTGTTCGATGGCACGATTGCCCAGAACATAGCTCGGCTGAGTGCGCAGCCTGATGCCGAGAAGGTCGTGGCCGCCGCCAAGAAAGCTGCCGCCCATGATATGATCGTCAAACTGCCCGAAGGCTATGACACGCCTGTTTCTGCTGGGGGCGGGCGCCTTTCGGGCGGGCAGATGCAACGCATTGCGCTGGCGCGCGCGCTTTATGATGATCCGGTGATCGTCATTCTGGATGAGCCCAACTCCAACCTTGATAACGATGGCTCGGTGGCTCTCAATCACGCGATCAAACAGCTCAAGGCTGATGGCAAATCCGTGCTCATCATGGCTCATCGCCCGGCAGCGATTCAGGAATGCGACACGCTTCTTGTGATCGATCAGGGTGTTCAGGCCGCCTTTGGTCCGAAGGACAAGGTACTGAAAGAAATGGTGGCCAACCATCAGACGATCCAGAAGTCCAAGACGGCCGGAGGTGTGCAATGAGCGTTGAACAGGAATGGTCTGCCCGCCGACCTCTGATCATCGGTCTGATCGGACTGGTGGTTCTTGTCGGCGGTTTTGGCAGCTGGGCTGTCATGTCCTCAATCGCAGGTGCGGTTGTTGCCAGCGGCCGGATCGAGGTGGATCGCAACCGTCAGGTGGTGCAGCATCTGGACGGTGGGATCGTTTCGGAAATCCTGGTGGACGAGGGCGACACCGTGATTGCGGGCGATGTCCTGTTTCGCCTTGATGCGACAGGTCTGAAATCGCGTTTGACCATCACCGAAGGGCAGTTGTTCGAACTCATGGCTCGTCGTGGCCGCCTTGAGGCGGAACGGGACGAGACGGACGAGATCAGTTTCGACCCCGAACTGATGGCCCTTGCCGCTGAACGGGACGAAGTCCGCGACCTGATGGAGGGACAGCAGCGGCTGTTTCTGGCCCGGCGCGATTCTCGGGCGCGTGAGATTGAACAGCTGGAAAAGCGCGGTGCCCAGATTGAGGACCAGATCGTCGGCATCAAGGCGCAGCAGGATTCGATACGCGTTCAGCTGGATCTGATCGGCGAGGAGCTGAAGAATCAGGAAACTTTGCTGCAACGTGGTTTGGCCCAAGCCGGGACCGTACTGAACCTGCGCCGAACGCAGGCCAATCTCAGCGGCTCTCTCGGTGAACTTCTGGCCAATCAGGCGCAGGCCGAGGGCCGGATTACCGAGATCGACATCCAGATCCTGTCGCTGGAAACCCAGCAGCGCGAAGAGGCAATCACTCGCCTGCGCGATCTGCGCTACCAGGAGTTGGAGCTTGCGGAAACACGCCGCTCGATCCTGGAAAAGCTGAACAGGCTGGATATCACGGCCCCTGTTTCGGGAGTCATCTACGGGCTTCAGGTTCACACGCCCCGCTCGGTCATACGCCCGGCGGAACCAGTGCTGTATCTGGTGCCGCAGGACAGACCTCTGGTGATTGCGGTTCAGGTTGCCCCCACGGACATTGACCAGCTGTTTGTCGGGCAATCCGCGGCGCTGCGCTTTTCGGCTTTGGACCAGCGGCAGACACCTGAGCTGTTCGGAAAGGTGTCGCAGGTTTCGGCCGATGCTTTCGAGCAGGAAGGCACCGGCCTGTCCTACTATCGCGCCGAGGTCGAACTGGACGAAGGCGAATTGGAGCGCCTGCCCGAGGGAACGGTGCTCATTCCAGGAATGCCGGTGGAAAGCTACATCCGCACCAATGACCGCTCGCCCATGGCCTATCTGCTGAAACCTCTGACAGACTATTTCGTCAAGGCCTTCCGGGAAACATGATCCGCAGCGCCTCGGCCGCGTGCTGGGGCGGTTTTGCTCTTTTCGACCGCGTGTATCGGCGCTAGCGTCGCCGACAACACAGAGATTGAAAGGACACAGATCATGAGCATCGAAGCCAAACTCGCAGAACTGGGGGTCACCCTGCCCGAAGCCCCGGCGCCGGCGGCGAACTATGTGCCCTTCGTCATTGCGGGCGACATGGTCTATGTGTCCGGTCAGATCTCGGCGGATGAGAACGGGCTGATCACCGGCACTCTGGGCGATGATATGGATGTCGAAGCCGGTCAGGCGGCGGCGAAACGCTGTGCGATTTCCCTGCTGGCGCAGCTCAAGGCAGCTTGCGGTGGCGATTTGGAGCGCTTGGTGCGGGTCGTGAAGCTGGGCGCCTTTGTGAATTCCACTGCCGACTTCACTCAGCAGCCACAAGTGGTCAACGGCGCCTCCGATTTTCTGGTCGAGGCTCTGGGCGATGCGGGCCGTCATGCACGTTCTGCCGTGAGCAGCCCCTCGCTGCCCCTTGGCGTTGCCGTTGAAATCGACGCGGTGTTCCAGATCAAATGAGGCCCCCGCTGCCGCAGTCCCTGCTCCGGTCGCCGGTGGCCCATCGCGCGCTGCATGATGTGGCGCGGGGCCGCCCTGAGAACAGCCGCGCGGCGATCCGCGCGGCCATCGCGGCGGGCTATGCGATCGAGATCGACCTGCAGCTGTCCTCGGACGGCTGCCCAATGGTGTTTCATGACGATGACCTCGACCGTCTTACGGATGAAAGGGGCCCGGTCCGCGCCCGCACCTGCGCGGAACTGAGACAGATCCCGCTGAAGGGCGGCGATGGCGAAGGCATACCCGATCTGGCCGAGGTGCTTGATCTGGTGGCCGGGCAAGTGCCTTTGTTGATCGAGGTGAAAGACCAGGACGGGCAGATGGGGCGCAACGTGGGCGCGCTGGAGGCTGCGGCGGTCAAGGTGCTTGACGGGTACCAGGGGGATATCGCGCTGATGTCCTTCAATCCCCATTCGGTTGCCGAACTGGCCCGGCTGGCGCCCGGCATCGCGCGCGGGATCGTCACCAGCGCCTATGTGCCGGACGAGTGGCCCGAACTGCCCCGCGCGGTCTGCCACGACCTGCGCAATATCCCCGATTTCGAGCGCAGCGAAGCCTGTTTCATCAGCCACGAGGCCAGCGATTTGTCCCGTCCCCGCGTGCAGGGCTTGCGGGATGCGGGTGTGCCGGTTCTGTGCTGGACCATCACCTCGCCCAGCGAGGAGGCAGAGGCGCGCGCCCTTGCGGACAATGTGACCTTTGAGGGTTATCTTTCCCCCCTGCCGACTTGATCCGCGCCCACAAGAGGCCAGATACTGAGGCAAAACGGGAAAGGCCAAACCGGGCAGATGGAGCAGGCAGAAATCGAAATTCGGGTTCTGGAAAGCCTCGCGCAGATTGCGGAGAGCGACTGGGACGCTTGCGCCTGCCCCGAGGCGGCGGATGGCGGCCGCCCGCTTGATCCTTTCACCACGCATCGGTTTCTGCTGGCGCTGGAGCAAAGCGGCTCTGTCGGGCGCGGCACCGGCTGGCAGCCGCAGTACCTTACGGCCTATCAGGACGGTACGCTCATTGCCTGCGCGCCGCTTTATGCCAAATCCCACAGCCAGGGCGAATATATCTTCGATCACAACTGGGCCCATGCCTATGAACGGGCCGGGGGGCGCTATTATCCGAAACTGCAGATCGCGGTGCCCTTCACGCCTGCCACCGGGCGGCGCTTTCTTGTGCGCCCGGGATATGAGGGGATCGGCCATTCGGCTTTGGTGCAGGGCGCGGTGCAACTGGCGGCGGACAATCGGCTGTCCTCTTTGCATGTGACCTTCTGCACCGAAACGGAGGCCGAGATCGGCGAAGAGATGGGGCTGATGAGCCGGGCGACACAGCAGTACCATTGGCTGAACGATGGCTATCGCGATTTCGATGACTTCCTTGCGGCGCTGTCCTCGCGCAAGCGCAAAACCCTGCGCAAGGAACGGCGCGAGGCGCAAGCCTTTGGCGGTGAGATTAGCTGCTACACCGGCGCGCAGATCCAGCCTGAACACTGGGATGCCTTCTGGGCCTTTTACCAGGACACCGGCAGCCGCAAATGGGGCACGCCTTACCTGACGCGGCAGTTCTTTGACATCGTGCATGAGACCATGGCCGATGACATGCTTCTGGTGCTGGCCGAGCGGGATGGATACCCCGTCGCGGGCGCGCTGAACTTTATCGGGCGCGAGACGCTTTTTGGCCGCTACTGGGGCTGCATCGAACATCCCCCCTTCCTGCATTTCGAACTGTGCTACTATCAGGCCATCGAACAGGCCATCGCCATGGGGCTGTCGCGGGTCGAGGCGGGCGCACAGGGCGAGCACAAGCTGGCGCGCGGCTACCTGCCCACGCAGACCCACAGCCTGCACTGGATCGGCGATCCGGGCTTTGCCGATGCGGTGAAACGCTATTTGCAGGCCGAGCGCGCCGCCGTGGAAGAAGAGATCGAGATCCTGACGGACTATGGCCCTTTCAAAAAGGTGCAAGTGGAGGAACAGGAATGACCGAAAAACTATCCGAAGCCACCCGAGGCCCGCTGCTGGACCCGCTGTTTCAGGCGGGCTGGAGCATGGTCGAGGGGCGCGATGCCATCACCAAGACCTACACCTTCGGCGGCTTTGACGAGGCCTTCGGCTGGATGACCCGCGCCGCGATCTGGGCCGAGAAATGGAACCACCATCCGGAGTGGAGCAATGTCTACAACCGGGTGACGGTGGTGCTGACCACCCACGACGTGGGCGGCCTCAGCGCGTTGGACGCAAAACTCGCCCGCAAAATGGACGCGCTGTTTCCGGGGGAGTGAGGGGAGGGAAGCTGGGCGGGGCGTCCTTGCGGTTCTGAGCCGACATTTAGCCTAAGCGCCTATCTGGTTCGATTGAGGTTAATTCCCTAGCGCTTTCCACTCTTTTTGAGCAGCTTCAAGATCCACATTGAACTGCTCGACATCCATCTGATAGCTCAGGACCGCTTCCGCAACTTTAATGCCCGCCTCGATGTCAGAGAGATAGTGAACCTTACATACGACACGAGAGTGACCGTAGTCCTTGCCGCGCTCAATCAACTCATCAGCACGTTCAGGAGCGACCTTAGCCAGTACTAGCGAAATGCCATAGCCTGCCGCGGTGTGTCCTGAAGGATAACCACCATCATCGCGCAAGTAGTCTTCTGCATACGGCGTACATGTAGGCAGTCCAAACTTGGCGAAGGGACGTGTACGTTGATAGTGATCCTTCGCATCATACGTTGACAGACCGTAGTCAGATATTGAGCGTGCGATTAAAGCGTAGATGGCAGGTGTGCTTTCGATGCTGATCGTCTCACCCAAAACCGCACCGAATACCTTTGAATAATAGTCAGGGCTGATTCTAGCGTCTTGTGTCGCCTGTGCGACACGTGATGGGGCGTATTCCTGCAAGGCGGCCCGCATGTCTGCATTGTAGGCTTCCGTGCCCTTTGAAGGAGGGGGAGCGACGATCGCCATCGCTTCGACCTCGTCTTCAAGATATGGAGTATAGAAAGTGTAAGCGCCCCGCTTTGTAGGCTCTAGATCAAGGATGTTGGTAGGCTCCAAAGCCAAAGCAATTCCCGAAAAGCCGGTTAGCGCTATGATCACCGTGGCGATGTTTAGTTTGGGGTTCATGGAATTTTCTCCACTATCGCTATGTTATTACATATAATGCTTGCGACGAGAATCGCCACCATTTTTTTGAAGCCATAGAGGCAAGAGAGTTGGATTTCTGGCAGCGAAAACCATCACTTTGGGCTCTGAACAGGCGTTCGCTGCGTCATGCACGAAGGTCCGCTTTTCGCGTGCAACGCGCGATCCGGTTCAGCGATGGGGCAGCTACCGCCCGCCCCTGATCAGTGCGCCTCGGCCCAGTTGTTGCCTGTCCCTGCATCCACGGTCAGTTTGACGTCCAGATGCACCGCCGGGTCGGCGGCGCTTTCCATGACGCGGCGGGCGGTTTCGATGGTTTCATCGACCGCCGCCTCGGGCACTTCGAAGATCAATTCGTCGTGCACCTGGAGCAGCATCTTGGCGGGCAGGTGGGCGATGGCGTCGGGCATACGGATCATGGCGCGGCGGATCACGTCGGCGGCGGTGCCCTGAATGGGCGCGTTGATCGCGGCGCGTTTGGCAAATCCGGCGCGCGGCCCCTTGGCGTTGATCTCGGGCGTGTGGATCTTGCGGCCGAACAGGGTCTGCACGTGGCCGTGTTCCTTGGCGAACTCCACCGTGCTGTCCATGTATTTGCGGATGCCGGGGAAGCGCTCGAAATAGCGGTCGATAAAGCCCTGCGCCTCGCCCCGCGGGATGCGCAGGTTGCGCGCCAGACCAAAGCCCGAGATGCCGTAGATCACACCAAAGTTGATCGCCTTGGCCTTGCGGCGGATGTCCGGCGTCATCTCGTCCAGCGGCACGTCGAACACCTCAGACGCAGTCATCGCGTGAATGTCCAGCCCATCGGCAAACGCCTGTTTCAGCGTGCCGATATCGGCCACATGGGCGAGGATGCGCAGTTCAATCTGGCTGTAGTCGAGCGAGACCAGCTTGTTGCCCTCTTCGGCCACGAAGGCCTCGCGGATGCGGCGGCCTTCCTCGGAGCGGACGGGGATGTTCTGCAGGTTCGGATCCGCCGAGGCCAGCCGCCCGGTGTTGGCGCCGGTCTGCACATAAGATGTATGCACCCGCCCAGTCTCGGGGTTGATGTGATCCTGCAGCGCGTCCGTATAGGTCGATTTCAGTTTCGACAGCTGCCGCCAGTCCAGCACGCGGGCGGGCAGCTCGTGTTCGGTTGCCAGCTCTTCCAGGATATCGGCGCCGGTGGCATAGGCGCCGGTCTTACCCTTCTTGCCGCCCTCGATCCCCATCTTGTCAAACAGGATCTCGCCCAATTGTTTCGGGCTGCCCACGTTGAAACTTTCGCCCGCCAGCGTGTGGATCTCATCCTCAAGCGCCGCCATCTTTTGGGCGAAGGCGTTGGACATGCGGCTGAGCGTGTCGCGGTCGACCTTGATGCCGTGACGCTCCATCCGGGCAAGAACCGGCGACAGGGGGCGTTCCAGCGTTTCGTAGACGGTGGTGACCTTCTCGCGGTGGAGCTGCGGTTTGAATAGCTTCCACAGGCGCAGGGTGATGTCTGCATCCTCGGCCGCATAGGGCACCGCGTCGGCAACCGGCACCCGGTCGAATGTGATCGCGGATTTGCCGGTGCCCAGCAGCGATTTGATGGGGATCGGCGTGTGATCAAGATAGCGTTCAGAGAGCGTGTCCATGCCGTGGCCGTGCTCACCGCCATGAAGGGAATAGGACAAGAGCATGGTGTCATCATAGGGCGCGACGGTGATGCCATCGGCGAACCCTTCGCCACGCTGGCGCACCATGATCTTGGCATCATATTTCATGTTCTGGCCGATCTTGAGGATCGCGGGATCCTCAAGCACCGGTTTCAGCATCGACAATGCGGTGTCGAACTCCATCTGCCCCTCGGCCAGCGCGTCAGAGCCGAACAGATCGTCGCCGCCCGCCTCGGCCTTGTGGGTGAGGGGGATATAGCAGGCCTCTCCCGGCTCGACGCAGAGCGAGATACCGACCAGATCGGCGGTCATTTCATTGAGGCCCGTGGTTTCGGTGTCAAAGGCGACCCAGCCACGATGGCGGATGCGGTCGATCCACTTTTGCAAGGAGTCGGCATCGCGCACGCATTCGTATTTTTCGGCATCAAAAGGTGCCGCCTCTGCCGGAGTATCCTCGATCGGGGTGCCTGCGGGGGCTTTCGGTTCGGGTATGACCGGCGCCTCGCGGCCCATCTGCTTGGCCATGCGGGTGCTGAGGGTGCGGAACTCCATCTGCGCCAGGAAATCGAGCAGCGTATCGGGATCCGGCTCCTGCAGCTCCAGATCCTCCAGCGTGAAGTCGAGGGTCATGTTGCAATCCAGCTGCACCAGCCGTTTGGACAGTTCGATCTGCTCGCGCATCTCGATCAGGGTCTGGCGGCGCTTGGGCTGTTTGATCTCTTCGGCGCGGTCCAGAAGCTCTTCGAGCGAGCCGAATTCATTGATCAGCAGTGCTGCGGTCTTGATCCCGATCCCCGGCGCGCCGGGCACGTTGTCCACACTGTCGCCTGCCAGCGCCTGCACATCGACCACGCGCTCCGGGGCGACGCCGAATTTCTCCACCACGCCGTCGCTGTCGATGCGCTTGTTCTTCATTGCATCCAGCATCTCGACGCCGCCGCCCACCAGCTGCATCAGGTCCTTGTCCGAGGAAATGATGGTGCAGCGTCCGCCCGCGTTTCGCGCCTGATGGGCGAGGGTGGCGATGATGTCATCGGCCTCGAACCCTTCGATCTCCTTGCAGGCGATGTTGAAGGCGCGGGTGGCATCGCGGGTCAGCGGAAACTGCGGGCGCAGGTCTTCGGGCGCGGGGGGGCGATTGGCCTTGTAAAGATCGTAAAGATCGTTGCGAAAGCTTTTGCCTGAGTGATCGAAGATCACCGCCACATGGGTCGGTGCATCGGGGCCAGTGTTTGCCTCGATGTACTTATAAAGCATGTTGCAAAAGCCCGCGACGGCCCCGATCGGCAGCCCGTCGGATTTGCGAGTCAGCGGGGGCAGCGCGTGATAGGCACGAAAAATGAAAGCCGAGCCGTCAATCAGATGAAGATGGCATCCCTTGCCGAATTGTGTCTCGCTCATCGCCGATACTCCCGTTTGGCCCTGTTATCGGTGATCGCGCCCGGAAGGGCAATTGCCCTTTGCCCAGAGATCCGCCGGTTTGTCCTGCAGGCAAAAGTTGCGGGTGACATATGAGCAATCCGCCTTATGGTGAACGAGACTTGCACCGTTTTGTTTTCAGGAGTTGGAGATGAGCAAACACATTCATGGCTGCATCTGTTGCAGTGGCGATTTCGGGCAGATTTTCAAGACAAACCAGCGGGTTAAGGACCTGAAAGAGCAGGTGGCCGAGGGCAGCTGGTCCAGCCGCTGGGGCATGGACCTCGGCAGCCTTGGTCGACGCGATTTCCTGAAAGGTGGCGCGGCCATTGCCGGCCTTGCGGCGGCCCTTCCGAGCGGGGCAAAGGCGCAAGGGACATCCACGCTTGTCTTTACCGGCGGCACGGTGCTGACGGTCGATGAGGATTTTTCCGAGGCCGAGGCCATCGCCATTCGTGGAAACCGGATCCTGGCGGTGGGCACTGCGGGTGAGGTGCGCTCGGTTGCCGGGGCGGATGCCCTTGTTGTCGATCTGGAGGGCAAGACCGTCCTGCCAGGTTTTGTCGATCCCCATACCCATGTGGTCAGCGGCGCCGTGATGGATGCGGTGATGGAATATGTCGGCATGGCGCGTTTCGGCACCGTGGCCGAGGTGCTGGATCACATCGCCGCCCGCGCGGCAGATGCGCCCGCAGGGGAATGGCTGGTGTTCCGTAACTTTGACCCTGCGGTGCAGGAGGGTGCGGACGAGCTGACCTTTGCCGATTTCGATGCGATCTCCACCGAGCATCCGATCTTTGTGATCAATGCTTCCGGGCATCTGGCCTATGCCAATCTCGCCGCCTTTGAGGCCTCCAATGTGCCGATGGATGTGCAGAACCCTCCGGGTGCAGAATTCGTGCGCGATGCCGATGGCAACCTAACTGGCGTCATCAAGAACAACGTGGCCTTCCTGCAGGTGCTGAGCGGATATCCCAAGCTGGCCTCGACCGATCCTGTGGATGCGCTGGTGGGGCTTTTGTCGAAATGGAGTGCCCTCGGCCTGACAACCGTCAGCGAGCTGGCCCTTGGTGGCCTCACGCAGTCCCCGGCGGATGTGGATATCCTGATGGGAGCGGCGGCGACGGGCCGTCTGGCGGCGCGCCTGCGCGGCTATCCCTTCTATTCCATCGGGGCTGATGTCTGGGACGCCGCCGATATCACTCCGAACATGGGTAACGCTCTGGCCCGTGTATCGGGCTACAAGCTGGTCGCGGACGGGTCGAACCAGGGCTACACGGGTCTTCAGCGCGAGCCCTACCTCAACTCAGACAATTACGGCATTGCCTATATCGCCCCTGATGATCTGGTCGAGATGGCGGTGGAGCGTGCCAGCAAGGGCTGGCAGCTGGCGATCCATGGCAACGGCGATGCGGCCATCGACAATGTCCTGGACGCCTGCGAGGCGGTGCGCGATGCAGGGATAGACATGAGCCGGGTGCGCGCACGCATCGAGCACTGCTCGATCCTGCATGATGAACAGATCGCCCGCATGAAGGAGCTTGGCGTTTCGGCCAGCTTCCTGATCGGCCACGTCCACTACTGGGGCGTCGCCATGCGCGACGAGGTCTTTGGCGAGGAAAAGGCGCAGCTCTTGGATCGCTGCAAGAGTGTCGAGGACGCGGGCGTTGGCTTCACCATCCATTCCGATTTTACCGTGACCGACCCGGACCCGCTGCACATGATCGAAATGGCGGTGACGCGGAAGACCTGGAAAGACCCCGATTATGTGTTGGCGCCGGATGAAAAGGTCTCGGTCGAAACCGCCATCCGCGCGATCACGTCCGAGGCGGCCTGGCAGCTGTTCTCGGATCACGAGGTGGGCAGCCTGGAGCCGGGCAAGCTGGCGGATCTGGTGATCCTCGATCAGGACCCGCGCAAAGTGGATCCCGACACCATCAAGGACATCGCGGTGCTGGAAACCTGGATGGACGGGCGCCAGGTCTACAAGCGCGGCGCATAAAGCAGCTGGCCAGGGGTACCTTTTGCCCCTGAGCCGAACCCCTACATTCTGGTTTGCAGGTTCCCAAGCGTAAACACTCTGTTTCCGCTTGGCGCGCGCTCTGCCGCCCTTTTGTCGAGAATTTGTGCTAATTTCGCCCCGTTCCAAGTTGGGGTGCGCGCCAAGGCGCGACGCCTCCGCAATTGCTCGTTTCGTAAAGGGGGTCACGATGTCGGATCACACAAAGGTTTTTTCCTACTCGGTCGAGGGACTGTCTTACACGGTCACCCTCTATGAACAGGACGGGCAGATTTTTGCGGATATCTCCGTCGCCGAAGGGAGCATGGATGTGAACGCCATCTATTTCGGGGACGATACCCTTTCCGGCGACAGCGAGACACTGAGCGGCCCGCTCAACATGAACGGAGCGGAGAGCGACGGTGAGCCAATTCAATGGGACGAGGCCATCAAACTGAGTGATCCGGGTCTTGGACCTGAGGGTGCAGACAAGGAAACCTACCTTGAGGCGGGCGATACCCTGACGCTTGAGCTGGATGTGCAAAGCCTGGATGAGGTCGATATTTTCGGCATCCGCGCAACCTCGACGACCACCGATGCGGGGTCGATCAAGGCGGTTTCCGATGACCCGGAAGAACCGGAGGAGCCAGAAGAGGATCCCACCTACCAGAAGGTGTTCTTCGGTCAGGAGTTCTCGGATGCCGGTGATCCCTTGGGTGGCACCTTCATCCTGGATGAAGAACCCGACCCGAACCCCTATAACAACCTGGCCCTGCCTGAAGGCACCGAGCCGACTTTTGAGAATTACCTGAACTATTTCACGTCCGAAGAGGTCGGCGGTGATGTGACCACGCTGCAATCCGTTGTCTTCTATCAGACCGCCGAGGATGGCTCCCTTGTGGAGGAGTTCCGCTTGGATGCACCCGAGGGCGGTTTCCAAAGCGCCGATGATCTGCTTGCGGCCTATGATGCGGCGATTGAGGACGGGATACTGGCACCCGCATCCGGCGCGGACGACGGGTCCGATCTGATGGCCGTGTTGAGCCTGGAGCCGGGCATGGACGCCCCGGCAGAGGAGGACCTGATGCCCGAGGTCGAGGATATCGACCTCGCCTGATCCCGCTTGTCAGCTTTTGCACGGGAACCCAAAAGGCGCCTTGGATCTTCTCACGGGCGCCTTTTCCTTTGGGCGCCTGGCAAGCTTGACCGATCAGCCCGCGATCAACTCCTCGACCAGCAGGTTAAACCGGTTCAACGCCCCTTCGAACCTGCCAAAAAGATGGCTCGGGTTCCCGCGTGAGGCAAAACCCGCCTGAATTTCTTCGCCCAGATCAAAATCCTCCCTCAGGGTCATATGGGTGATCTTGTGGTTCTTCTCCCAATGCGCCTGCATCTGTGGCGTATCGGGCGTGTCCGCTGGCACCAGCGTTGCAAGGCGCATTCGGGTTTGGCCCTCCGACAAAGGCGTGCTGTTGATCCAGACAATATGATCCTGTTGCACCAGCATCTGCGTTGTCGGCATCAGGGAATAAAGAAGGTTGGCGTCCTTGCGAATGGACCACTCCTGTTCGGGTGTGTCGCCCAGAGCGGTCATCGTACGGCGCGGCAGGACCGATCGCATGTGTGATCCAAACATCTGGTAGGTCGACAGGTTGTCCGGGAAATGCGGCGCAATGGTTGCCGCATGGGCGACGCGAAAATGGTAGGCCTCGATCCCGCCTTCGACGAGAACCTTCCAATTCGCAGCTATCTCGATTGTCTCTTCTACGGCAATGCGGTGATCGGCGAGCGCCAACCAATCCAACTCTGCGGCCATGCCTCCGAGCCAATTGTCAACGTTCAGATCTCCGCCTGCATCCGGGTCTGCGATCACCCAGATGAAGCCATGCGCCTCGGCCGCCGGCAGGCGGCGCAGCCCGCGTTCACTGCGGGGAAGGTCCGGGAAGCCCTGTGCCTCTTGCGGGACGGCGCGCAAATCCCCGTCGTTTGTCCAACTCCAGCCATGATAGGGGCAGGTGAATACCCGCTTGCAGCCCGACGTCTCCCGTTCCAGCCGGGCGCCCCGATGGCGGCAGACGTTGAGAAAGGCGCGCACCTGCCCCGAATCATCTCGGGCCAAAAGGACCGGCAGCCCCATGACATCGCGCGCAAGAAAGGCCCTTGGCTCTGCCAGCTCGCTGGAATGGGCGGCAACCGTGGGTTTGCGGCGAAAGATCATCGCGCGCTCACGCTCAAAGCGATCTGGGCTGCAATACCGGGAGATCGGCGAATGCGAGATCGACGCATCCAGATAGGCCGATTTCTGCTCGGCCAGCCCGATGATTTCCTTGATGAGGGTGATTTCCTCGGTCCGGTCCATAGTGCTGCCTCCCAGTGCAAAATGCCTTACCATATGGTAAGTAACTTACTGCGTGGTAAGTTGTCAATAATGGCCTATGATGGCCACACAGGAGTATGCATATGGCTGAACACACAGAGGCAGCAGATCGCTATGTGAAACTGGCTTCCCGGCATTTTGCCGAGCGCGGATACACAGGCGTCAGCCTTGCCGCCATCGCCAGGGAAGCGAAGGTCACCAAACAGGCGCTTTTGCATTTCTTTGGCACCAAGGAGCGACTTTATGCGGCGGTGCTCTCCGCGCTGGCCACGCGCCTATGTACAGAAATCGATGAGCTGCCGGGCGAGCGTGCAGAGGACCGTCTGATGCACTACTTTGAACGCCAGGGCGTTGGCAGTTTGCAGGATGCGCGCCTCGTGATCCGCGCGCTATTGGAAAGCGACGAGACGGCAAAAATCTGGCCGCTGAAACCCTATCTGGACAAACTGGTGGTCTTGGCCCTGCAAACGGAACGCTGGCAAGGCGCTGCACAGGAAGAAGTGTTGGCAGGCCTCTATCAGCTTATCGGAGCATCCCAGTATTTTTCAATTTCCACGCCAACCCTTTCAGGCATGTATGGAACAGGCGCGATGGAAGCGCTGCACCAGCACACGAGGCAGAACGCCAAGGAGGCTGTTGCTGCCTTCCTGGGCAGGTAGTCCGCGGCGCAAATGACAAAAGGCGCCGCCGGATGGCCGGGACGCCCTTGTTCATCTGGTCGGGTGAAGCTGGTCAGTCGACCTTGCCCTCGAAATCCTTGTGGATGTACTTGCAGTCGCAATAGGGGCATTCGACCCAGCCGGTATCCTCGGGGATCTGCAGGTAGACCCGCGGATGTCCCAGCGCGCCTTCGCCGCCGTCGCAGGCGACACGGTAGCTGTCAACGATCTTGGTTTCAGGCGCTTCGATGGTCATCGGCTGGCGATCCTCTTGCTGATGGGGTAGGGGCTTTATGTGACAGGACAGCCGAGGGAGCAAGAGCCGCGATGACTGATGATGCAATCCGGATCGAAAGCTTGCGCAAAACCTACAAAGGGGCAAAGGGCCAGCCCGAGAAACACGCGCTGAAGGGTATCGATCTCACCGTTCCGCGCGGATCGGTCTTTGGCCTGTTGGGGCCCAATGGTGCCGGTAAGTCGACCCTGATCAACATTCTCGCGGGGCTGGTGGTAAAAACCAGCGGCAAGGTGACGATCTGGGGCTTCGATCAGGATGAGAACCCGCGCCAGAGCCGGGCCTCGATCGGGGTGATGCCGCAGGAGCTGAATCTGGATCCCTTCTTTACCCCACGCGGCGCGCTGGAGGTGCAGGCGGGTCTTTATGGCGTGCCGAAATCCGAACGCTACAGCGATGAGATTCTGCGCATGATCGGGCTTGAGGACAAGGCCGAGGCTTATGCCCGCACCCTCTCGGGCGGCATGCGGCGGCGGCTCCTCTTGGGCAAGGCGCTGGTGCATCGTCCAAACATCCTCGTGCTGGATGAACCCACCGCCGGCGTCGATATCGAGCTGCGCCAGATGCTCTGGGACAACGTGCGCAAGCTCAATGAACAGGGCATGACCATCATCCTGACCACCCACTACCTCGAAGAGGCCGAAGAGATGTGCGACGAGATCGCCATCATCAACCAGGGCGAAGTGGTGGCGCGCGACAGCACCGCGGACCTTTTGGGCCGTCTTGATGCCCGCGCCATGGTGGTGCACCCAGCCGCGCCGGTCAGCGATCTGCCCCAGGGCGCAGGGATCGAGGCCGAGCTGCGCGGCGATGGCGCCGTGGTGCTGCGCTATCACAGCCAGACAACCAGCGCCGAGGACGTGCTGGCCGCCGTGCGCGCCGCCGGGATCACCATCCGCGATGTAAAGACCGAAGAGGCGGATCTGGAGGATGTCTTCCTCGCCCTCACGAAATCCCGCTAAGGGGCGCCCCGATGCGCATTCGCGCGTTTGAACCTCGCGATGGCGTCGATTGGGGCCGCATCTTTCACGCCGCCGTGCACGGCATTGGCGTGCGCGACTACACCCCCGCCCAATGCGAGGCCTGGAGCCCGGAGGAAGCTCCGGCAAAGGTGATCCGCGAACGCGCTCGCGATGGTCGCACCATTTGGGTAGCTGCAGACAGGGCGGATGTTGCCCAAGGCTTTATCGAGCTGGAGCCGGACGGCCATATCGACTGTTTCTACATCGCACCGGTTCACGCGGGCACCGGGATGGGTGCGGCGCTTTATGCCGCGCTGGAGGAAGAGGCCAATAGCCGAGGTCTTGCCCGCCTATATGTCGAGGCCAGCGAAGCCGCCCGCCGGTTCTTTCTGCGGCACGGTTTCACCGATCAGGGCCGCCGCGAGTTCACCCGCCGGGGCGTTTCCATGCACAACTACGCGATGGAGAAGGCGTTGTAGGCGCAGCGTAAACACAGACCTGTGTGTCCGGCCAATAGGCCGGGCAGCCCCCGCCCGCCCCCATGGCGGGGGCTTTGTCCCCACCTCGGCTAGGCGCTGCCCTACTTGCATTCACCCCCGGTCGATCCGCGCCTTATAGCAGTTGTTGCGGGCGGATCTTATGTGGATGTAGGCGACGCGGGGATCGGTGAAGATCTGCCCGGCCTGTTCTAGCATCTGCGCCTGCTCTACCACCGCTCCGGTGCCGTAGACGATGCGGTCGTCTGCACCGTAGCCCTTGACCAGGTAATCGGGGGAGCCTTGCAGCGCCTCGGGCATCTCACCCCCGTCATAGCGGGGGCATTCATCCGCGCACAGGAAGATGGGGCCGACCTCTGCATAGGGCTGTGGCGCGGGAAAGGGGCGGTGGGCGAGGATCAGCATCTCCGCGCCCTTGGGGATGTAGCGCAGGCAATGGCGGCAGGGATTGCCGCCGCCGTCGGATAGGCAGCGTTCCGGCGGCTGTCCGTTGGCGTCTGGGCCGCCTGCTTGAAGGGTGCGGGTGATGTTGGTGGGAAGGGCGGTGATCTTCAGCATGGGGTGTCTCCTGTTTGGCATCAGTACTGCCGTTTTCCGAAGGGGCAGAGCGACCCGGATCCTGCGCATCTGACCGATGGGGGGCTCCCGCCCGTCTCAAAACCGGCAGAGCCGGGTTTTCGCCGGTTGGGCGTGGCGCGGATCCCCCTTCGGGCGTGATCCGCGGGGGCGACTCGATATCGGAACAAAACGTGAATATATAGGTGAGGTCATGTCTGTTGAGTTTGCGATTCTGTCCAATTTCACCTTTCTCACCGGGGCCTCGCACCCGGAGGAGTATGTGGCGCGCGCGGTTGAGCTGGGGATCGAGGCGCTGGCGATTGCGGATGAGAATTCGGTTGCCGGGATCGTGCGCGCCCATAGCGCGGCGCGTGATATTGCCCGCCGCGTGGGTGAGCGGCAGGCCTGGGACCGGGAGAATATGCCCATCGGGCCGCCCCGGCCTGCGCATATCCCGCCCGTGCCCTCTTTCCCGATCTATGCGGTGCCACGTCTGATCCCGGCGGCGCGGCTGGTCTTTACCGATGCGCCACCGGTGATCGCCCTGCCCATGGATCGCAAAGGCTGGGGGAGCCTGTGCCGGATGCTTTCGACCGGGCGGCTGCGGGCCGAGAAAGGCGCGTGTCATCTGCAGATGTCTGACCTCTTGGAGTTTGCCGACGGTCTCCACCTGCTTCTGTTGCCACAGGCGGAGCCTCTGCCGGGCGGCGCGGGCGGGTGGGGGCCGCATATGAAAGCGCTGACGCGCCGCTTTGCCGGACGGATGCACCTGATGATGTCCCCTGCCTATGACGGGCGGGATGGACACCGCTTTACCCGGCTTGCGGCCCTGGCCGATGAACTGAGCCTGCCCACGATCGCCAGCGCCGCCCCGCGTATGCACCATGGATCGCGCCGCCGCCTTGCGGATGTGCTGAGCGCCATCCGCCTGCGCTGCCGGGTAGAGGATCTGGGCCGCGCCGCCCTTGCCAATGCCGAGCAGCGCCTGCGCGCACCGGAGGAGATGAAGCGCATATTCCGAGGCCACGAAGACGCCCTGATGCGCGCGCAGGATCTGGCCGCCAGCCTCACCTTTTCGCTGGATGAGCTGCGCTATGACTACCCGGACGAAGGGCTGGAGGGCGAAACCTCATCCCAGCGTCTGCGCCGTCTTGCCGAACAGGGGCTGATCTGGCGCTATCCGGCAGGCGCTCCGCCAAAGGTCCGCGCCATGCTGGAGCATGAGCTGACCCTGATCGCCAAGCTGAAGTATGAGCCTTACTTCCTGACCGTCCATGACATTGTCGACTTTGCGCGCTCCCGCGGGATCCTGTGTCAGGGACGCGGCTCGGCGGCCAATTCGGTGGTCTGCTACTGCCTTGGCGTCACCTCGGTCAGCCCGGAAATGGGCACCATGGTTTTTGAACGTTTCGTGTCCGAAGCGCGCGACGAGCCGCCCGACATCGATGTGGATTTCGAGCATGAGCGTCGTGAAGAGGTGATCCAATGGATCTACGAGCGTTACGGTCGCCACCGGGCGGGGCTGTGCGCAACCGTGATCCACTACCGGGGCAAACGCGCCATCCGCGAGGTGGGCCGCGCCATGGGGTTGAGCGAGGATACCATCGCCGCCATGTCCTCGCAGCTCTGGGGGAGTTTTGACCGCAGCGGCGCGAACCCCGCCCGCCTGCGCGAGATCGGCCTGGACCCGAACGCGCCCCGCCTGCGCCAAACGCTGGATCTGGTGGGGCAGATCATCGGCTTTCCCCGGCATCTGTCGCAGCACGTGGGCGGTTTCATCATCACCGCAGGCCGTCTGGACGAATTGGTGCCGATCGAGAACGCCACCATGGAGGGGCGCACGGTCATCTGCTGGGACAAGGACGACATCGACGCGCTGGGCATTCTCAAGGTCGATGTCCTTAGCCTTGGCATGCTGACCTGCATCCGCAAGGCATTCGATCTGATGCGGCAGCATCACCGGCTGGACTACGCCCTCGCCACGCTGCCGCCCGAGGATCCCGCGGTTTATGACATGCTGTGCCGGGCCGACAGTATCGGGGTTTTCCAGGTCGAAAGCCGGGCGCAGATGAACTTTCTGCCGCGTATGCGGCCGCGCAACTTCTACGATCTGGTGATCGAGGTGGCGATCATCCGCCCCGGTCCCATTCAGGGCGATATGGTCCACCCCTATATCCGCCGCCGCAACGGAGAGGAGGCGGTGGAGTTTCCTTCGGATGCGCTGGGTGAAGTGCTGGGCAAGACCCTTGGCGTGCCGCTGTTTCAGGAGCAGGCGATGCAGATCGCCATGGTGGGCGCGGGCTTTAGCCCCGAACAGGCCGATAGGCTGCGCCGCTCCTTGGCGACCTTCAAGAAGCACGGCAATGTCTCCGAATTCCGCAGCCTGTTCCTGCGTGGCATGGCACGCAACGGCTATGACGCCGACTTCTCAGAGCGCTGCTTTTCTCAGATCGAAGGGTTCGGCGCCTATGGCTTTCCTGAAAGCCATGCGGCCAGTTTCGCGCTTCTGGTCTATGCCTCGGCCTGGATCAAATGCCACCATCCGGGTATCTTTGCCTGCGCTTTGCTCAACTCCCAGCCGATGGGGTTCTATGCGCCCGCGCAGATCGTGCGGGACGCCCGCGCCCATGGGGTTGAGGTGCGCCCGATCTGCATCAACGCCAGCTACTGGGACAATGTGATGGAGCCGGACGGGCAGGGCGGGCTGGCGCTGCGCCTCGGCTTTCGCCAGATCAAGGGCCTCAGCGACGAGGATATCAGCTGGCTGACGGCGGCGCGCGGCAATGGCTATACCGAGGTGCAGGACGTCTGGCGCAAGGCGGGTCTGCCGCCGCCGGTGATCGAACGGCTGGCCGAGGCGGATGCCTTTGCCGTTCTGGGCCTGTCCCGTCGTGAGGCGCTGTGGCAGGCCAAGGCGATCACCGCGAAGAAACCACTGCCCCTGTTCGAGCGCGAGCTGGAGGGCGAGGCGATAGATGAACCCGCCGCCCACCTGCCGCAGATGAGCATCGGCGAGGAAGTGGTGGAGGATTACGTCTCGATGCGCCTGTCTTTGAGGGCGCATCCCGTCGCGCTGCTGCGGCATATCCTGTCGCCAGAGGGCTGAGGGCAACTTGGTCCGGCACCGCCCTCCCCCTTGGGAGGGCGCTTTGAACCCACCCAGGGTCGGGCGCGACCCTCAGCAATACGTGCACCCATTGCCACATCTGGCGCTAACGGCGGTTTCCCAATGCGCGGCAAGCCTGTAGAAGGCATCTCAACGCTGACACAGTCCGACTATCCCGGAGACCTACCGATGAGCAGACCCAAACCCGTTGTTCTTTGCATTCTTGACGGCTGGGGCACAGGGGAGCCGGGGGTGGCCAATGCCCCTCATATGGCGAATACACCCACTTTCGATGCGATCATGGAAAACGGTCCCACCGCGCGGCTGATCACCCATGGGCCGGATGTGGGGCTACCCTCGGGGCAGATGGGTAATTCCGAGGTGGGCCACACCAATATCGGCGCGGGCCGGGTGGTTGCGATGGATCTGGGCCAGATAGACCTTGCCATCGAGGATGGCTCTTTCTTTCAGAACGATGCTCTGCAGGACTTCATTGCCAAACTGAAGGAAACCGGCGGCGCTGCGCATCTGATGGGGCTGGTCTCGGACGGGGGGGTGCATGGGCACATCACCCATATCCTGGCCGCGATCAAAGCGATCCGCGACGCAGGCGTGCCGGTCTGGTTGCATGCCGTGACGGACGGGCGCGACGTGGCACCGAAATCCGCCTTTGGCTATTTCGAGGAACTGAAGGAAAAGATGTCCGAAGGCGCGCGTGTTGCCACCGTGACGGGCCGCTATTACGCCATGGACCGCGACAACCGCTGGGAGCGCGTCAAGGAAGCCTATGATGCCATGATCAAGGCGCAGGGGCGCAGCGTGCGCGATGCCCATCACGCGGTGGATCATGCCTACAACCAGTCCGAAACCGATGAATTCATCGGTGCCAGCGTGGTGGCGGGCTATGAGGGGGTGAAGGACGGCGACGGCTTCTTCTGCCTCAACTTCCGCGCCGACCGCGCGCGTGAGATCCTGCGCGCCATCGGCGAGCCGGGCTTTGCCGATTTCGACACCGGTGCGCGCCCCGAACTGGCGGGGCTTCTGGGGATGGTGGAATATTCCGACGGGCACAACGCCTATATGACCACCTGCTATCCCAAGGCGCCCATCGTCAACACGCTGGGGGAATGGGTCGCGAAACAGGGCCTCACCCAGTTCCGCCTGGCCGAGACCGAGAAATATCCGCACGTGACCTTCTTCCTCAACGGCGGCAAGGAGGAACCGGAGGCGGGCGAGGACCGCTACATGCCGAAATCGCCAAAAGTGGCCACTTATGATTTGCAGCCCGAGATGTCGGCGCCTGAGGTGACAGAGAAATTCGTCGAGGCGATCGAGAAGGGTTATGACCTGATCGTCACCAATTACGCCAACCCGGACATGGTCGGTCATACCGGCGACATTCAGGCTGCGATCAAGGCCTGCGAGGCGGTGGATCAGGGCCTGACCCAGGTCGTTGCCGCGCTCGAAAAGGCGGGTGGCGCCATGCTGGTGACAGCCGATCATGGCAACTGCGAAGTGATGATCGATCCCGAAACCGGGGGCGCCCATACTGCCCATACCACCAACCTTGTGCCGCTGGCGTTGGTCGGCGGACCCGAAGGGGCAACCTTGCGCGATGGGCGCCTTGCGGATCTGGCGCCGACCCTGCTGGACCTTATGGGCTTGCCCAAGCCGGACGAGATGACCGGCGAGAGCCTGCTCGCATGACTTTGCGTCCCTCCAGCCTGTTCTGCGGACTTGTGCTGTGTCTTGCGCTGGCGCTACCTGCGCAGGCCGAAACCGAAGCCGCGCGCGCGGCGCGGCAAGCGGCAGCGCAGCTGGAGGCGGCAACGCTGAAACTGGAGCAGGCTGACAGCGCCCGCGATAGGGTAAAGGCGCTAAGCGAGACCATCCGAGCCTATGAGGCGGGCCTGGCCGCCATGCGCGACGGTCTGCGCGGCGTGGCGCGACGCGAATCCCAGCTTCTGGCGCAGCTGCGTGCTCGCGAGGAGGAGGTTGCCGAGCTGGTGGGTATTATCCAGACGATCGAAACCTCCTCGCCGCCGGTTCTGATGCTGCACCCGTCCGGGCCCTTGGGCGCGGCGCGCTCTGCGATGATGCTGGCCGAGGTCACGCCGGGTCTCAATGCGCGCGCCGAAGCGCTGCGCGCAGATCTGGAAGAGGTGCAGACCCTGCGCCTGTTGCAGCAGGCGGCGGCGGAAAAGCTGCAAGAGGGGCTGAGCGGTATCCAGACCGCCCGCACTGAGCTGTCGACGGCCATCGCGGATCGCACCGACCTACCCAGACGCTTTACCGAGGATCCAATCCGCACCGCGTCCCTGATTGCCTCGACCGAGACCCTGTCTGGTTTTGCCAGCGGCCTTTCCGAGATCGCCGATGGCGAGGTGATCCAGAGTCGCGCCGATGTGAGCGACTTGCGCGGGGATCTGCCCTTGCCGGTCGAAGGTCTGGTGCTGCGCACGTATGGCGCGCGCGATGCTGCGGGGATTGCGCGCCCCGGCATCCTAGTGGCCGCGCGCCCGCGTGCGCTGGTAACATCGCCGACGGCAGCGACGATCCGCTATCGCGGCCCTTTGCTTGATCTTGGCAACGTGATGATTCTGGAGCCGCAGCCCGACACGCTGTTCATTCTGTCCGGCCTTGCCGAGGTTTTTGGTACGGCCGGAGAGGTCATCCCCGAGGGCACACCTGTCGGTCTGATGGGCGGTGAGGCGCCGCAAGCGGGGGCGATTTTGTCACTAAGCGGTGAAGGGGGTGGAACTGACCGCACAGAAACGCTCTATATAGAGGTGAGAATGGACAACAGCCCGGTGGATCCTGAAACATGGTTCGACGCCGGAAAAGGTGGATAAAGGTTTCATGAAAAAATTCGCGATGGCCGCATTTGGCGGAACGCTGGCAGGGATCGTGGCAACCACTTACGTGGCTGGCCCCCTCTTGGCTCAGGAAGGCGCCCGCGAGGCGACGGTCTATGAGCAGCTTGATCTCTTTGGCGATATCTTCGAACGGATCCGCGCACAATATGTCGAAGAGGTGGATGAGAAAGAGCTGATCGAAGCGGCCATCGGCGGCATGTTGTCGTCGCTCGATCCGCACTCCAGCTATCTGTCACCGGATGACGCGGCCAGCATGCAGGTGCAGACCAAGGGAGAGTTTGGCGGACTTGGTATCGAAGTCACCCAGGAAGAGGGTTTTGTGAAGGTCGTCTCGCCCATCGATGGCACCCCGGCGGATGAGGCCGGGATCGAGGCTGGCGATTTCATCACCCATGTGGATGGCGAAAGTGTGCTTGGCCTGTCGCTGGACGAGGCGGTGGATATGATGCGCGGCCCGGTGGGATCCGAGATCATCATCACCGTGGTGCGTGAAGGTGAGCCGGAACCCTTTGACGTCTCAATCATCCGCGACACCATCAAGCTCACCGCCGTGCGCGCCCGCACTGAAGGTGACACCGTGGTGATGCGGATCACCACCTTCAACCGCCAGACCACGCCAAACCTGGAAAGCGGCCTGAAAGAGCAGATCGAAGCCGCAGGTGGCATCGACAACGTGAACGGTATCGTTCTGGATCTGCGCAATAACCCTGGCGGCCTTCTGACGGAGGCGATCAAGGTCGCGGACAGCTTCCTTGACAGTGGCGAGATCGTTTCGACCCGTGGCCGCAACCCCGAAGACGGCGAGCGTTTCAACGCAACGCCCGGTGATCTGTCGGGCGGTAAGCCCATCGTGGTGCTGATCAACGGCGGTTCGGCTTCGGCCTCGGAAATCGTTGCTGGCGCCCTGCAGGATCACCGCCGCGCCATCGTTGTGGGCACCAAATCCTTTGGCAAAGGCTCGGTTCAGACCGTCATGCCACTGCGTGGTGATGGCGCAATGCGTCTGACTACGGCGCGTTATTACACGCCTTCGGGCCGCTCGATCCAGGCGCTGGGCGTCAGCCCGGACATCGTGGTGGAACAACCCCGCCGCAGCCCTGCAACCGAGGAGGAAGAGGCAGCCTCGGCGGCACATCGCTCTCGTTCGGAGGCGGATCTTCGCGGGCGCCTCAACAATGACAGCCTGACAGAGGACGAAGTCCGTCAGATCGAAGAAGATCGCGAAAAAGCGGAAAAAGCTGCCGAACTGCGGGAACAGGACTACCAGCTGGCCTATGCCATCGACATTCTGAAGGGGCTGACCGCGCTCGGTCCGAACGACTGATCCGGGTGAGGAGAAGAAGTGGAAAGGCCGCCCCGTTGGGGCGGCCTTTCTGCCTGGGTTCGGCCCCAATGGCGTTTTTGTACCGTCAGGGCGTCACTCCAGGTCAATGAAAATCTGCGAGGCGACACCAGCCTCAAGCAAGGCCTCCTTGATTTCATCAATCGCATTGACATCGGGCGAGCTGACAATGACCACATCGTTCACCACCAGGGAATAGAGCGGCGCATCCGGCGCAAGATTTGCCAGGTACTTCTCGGCTGCCAGCCGTGATTTCGGACCCCACTTTCCGTCATAGGACACGCCAATCGTGTACTGCGCGTCCATGGTCATCTCCTTGCTGACAGTGTTGCCGTCGTTCAGATCCTGCAAGACCTTTTGAAGCTCCGCCTCATCAGTGATGCGTTCGGGCACGAAGACATTTGTGCAGGTCTCGACCTCTCGGTATTTGGTGACGGTGTTCTTGCTGGTTTCATTGGCAACGGCGCCACCAACGATGGCCCCGACGGCAGCGCCGGCGTTTTTGTCGGTCACGACCTTTCCGATCACTCCGCCAACTATTGCTCCGCCGATTATCTTTTCAGGACTGCCGCCTTTGACGGTTTCCTGATAAGGCACCATCTGCGTTTCGCACCTGGTCTCGTATGACCCTGCAAATGCCTGGGATGCCATTAGAATGGCCGTTGCTCCTGCTGCCAAAAATCTCATGTCTTGTGTCTCCTTGTGCAGGCTGAAAAGCGCCCGCTGCCTCCTGCACGACGCTACGCCTGTCGGCAGGTCGCCGCCCGGTGACACGCTGGCTGTCGCCACTGGTCCCGTCGGCCAATCAATCTTGTGGCTATCAAGCCGTACGCTCAATGGTTATTCAATATCACGGCGGGATTTCGCCCGTTTCAGGGCTGCGGCATGACCCTCAGGCAAACCCGGTTGAAATAGGCGCCCGGAAACCGGCGGCATCCGGCGGCGTGCTGGGCTAGGGTGGCCTCATGATGTTCGATCTGCCTGATTCCCGTACCCTGTACAAAGCGCTGCTGTCCCGTGATGTATCTTATGATGGGCGCGTCTATGTGGGTGTCACGTCAACCGGCATCTTTTGCCGCCTGACCTGCCCGGCGCGCAAACCCAGGTTCGAAAACTGCCGGTTTTTCCAGACGCCGGGCGACTGTATCGACGCAGGATTCCGCCCCTGCAAGCGTTGTAAGCCCCTGGCCGCCGCCGCCGGAGAAGATCCCACGGTGCAAGCCCTTCTGGCCGCCCTTGAAGAACGCCCGACCCACCGGTGGCGCGAGAGAGATATAAATGCCCTTGGGTTTGATCCTTCCACAGTACGGCGCAGTTTCCGGCGCCATTTCGGCATGACCTTCCTCGAAATGGCCCGCCAGCGCCGTCTGCGCGAGGGGTTCACGACGCTAAAGGCCGGGGAGCCGGTGATCGCAGCGCAGATCGAAGCGGGGTTCGAGTCCCCTTCTGCCTTCAGGGCCGCCTTTGCTCGCTTGACGGGTCTGGCACCGGGCAGTTTCCGTTCGGATGCCCTTTTGCTGGCCGATTGGATAGACACGCCCCTTGGCCCCATGATCGCGGTTAGCTGTGCGCATCGGCTGCACCTTCTGGAGTTTGCGGATCGCAAGGCCCTCCCAAGGGAAATGATGCGGCTGGCAGCCTCTCAAGCTGGCGGTATCGGCTTTGGTCGTCCAGCGCCGACGGATCAGGTGGCACTGGAATTGAACGGCTATTTCGCAGGCACCTCGGATCGATTTGAAACACCGTTGGCCTTGCACGGCACGCCCTTCCAGCGGGCTGTCTGGGACCTCCTGCGCGATATCCCGGCGGGAGAAACGCGCAGCTATTCCCAGATTGCCAAGGATTTGGGGCGTCCGTCTGCTACGCGCGCGGTGGCTCGTGCCAATGGGGCCAATCAACTGGCGCTGGTCGTGCCCTGTCACCGGGTTCTGTCTGCCGACGGGAACCTCACGGGATATGGCGGCGGTCTGTGGCGCAAACAGCGCCTGATCGAGATCGAGGCCGATCTGGCGCGCGCAAGGGGAACAGCGGCCTGATAACCGGATCAGGCAGTCTCCACACAGTGACGCCGGAAGGCCCGTTTCAGCATGTCGAGCTCTGCCCGCAGGAGGTCTACCTCGGTCCGCAGGTCTGTGGAGTCCACATCCCCCCCAAGGAGCGTGAAATGGTACAGTGGTTTATCCTGCCCTGCGCAGGTGATGACGAAACTGTGCACGCCATCAGCTACGGCCGCCGACGGGATCGGTATGACCAGCTCCCAGACACCTGCCGTTTCGGTTTCGTTCAGGCTGACATCGCTGACGGGTTGATCAAGGTAGAGCACCGTGATGTCCGGCTGCTCGCCGCCCCCGCTCACATGGCCTTCCCAGCGGCCATTGCGGAAACGGATCTTGGTGATTGTCAGATCGCTCATCTCGGAGGGCCTCACAGGTTGGCGCGGCGATGCCGGGCAAAGGTCAGGTCGCGCAGCACCACCTGGTTCATCTCGGGCGCTTCAAAGATCAGATCAAGCCAGGCGCTCTTGACGCGCTTTTCGTTGATTTTCGTATAGGCCAGATCGAACTCCACGCCCATGCGGCGTTCACCGTGGGGCAGCTCTCGCACGATCTGTTCGGTGTTCGGCCCGTGGCTGATGTTGAGCCTGGCAAAGATCTCGAGCGGTCTTTCGGTCTCAACGATGGTGTCAAAGCGGATCAGGTGCTGACGGGTCAGTCCTTCCAATGCGCCTTGAGGCAGGGCGATAACCAGAGACAGGAACGAGCCGTCGAAGTTGAAAACATCCAGGCGCAAGCCATGGGGGGCAAGGTCTTCTTCGCGCGTATTGCGCAACTGGCGCAGGGTCAGCTCGGAATAGGCACAATCATGGAACACCTGCACCTCACTGCCGACCTTGGCCTTGGATGGCACCGAGGACAGGCCGGGAACCGGCAGGGGACCGCGCCATGCCTCTGGGCGCCAGGACCAGTCGCTGCCATGAGGCGTCGGAAATGAGCTGGACCCGATATGCGGCAGAGCGAGCCGCCCTTCGGCCACATGCAGCAGCCGGTCAAGGCGCGATTTGAGCTGCCGTGCCCGGTTTTGTTGGCGGCGCAACTCGTTGAGGGGGGCGGTTTCCACCTTATTGGCGATGCGGCCCCAATGGCGCAGGGTGCGGCGATGCAGCAGCTTTTCCATAATCCTGCTCATGACTTCTGGGGCCCTGCCTTCTGACTGTTGTTGCCTTGCCGGTTTTACCGGTCACGGTCCTTGGCGCATATGCCCGAACCGCTGCCGACAATCTAGCCGCTCCGGATCAGTCAAATAAACCTGCAATTCGCTCCGTGAGAGAGAGATTTGTGCCGCCGCCGGATTTTAGGGGCGCTTTTGCCTGCTGCTCGCGGTCACCGCGCGCAACAGGCCGCAAGGCGCCCGAGGGGATGCGGCGCGGCAGGTGAGTAGTGACAGGGGGTGAAACAGTCGTAGCCACCACTGGCTGCAGAGCAGAGGCGGCGCGGGTGCGCTGGGCCATCTGATCGAGCAGGTCTGCGCCGCGTGCATCAAGCAGCGGGCTTTGCTCCGGGGCGTAGAGCGCCAGCAGGATCACGTAACCGTCCTGCACAAAGGCGCCGCGCCAGTGCTCGGAACTGGCCCCTCGCGCGCCGTGATCCGGCATATCCAGTTTGACCAGCGGCAGCGTCCCTCCGTTGCGTTCTTCCAGAACATGCGCTCCCGGCACGCTTGCCGCCAGCTCTGATAGCGAAGGGGAGGCTCGGCCATCGGCGGCCTTGCCGAGAGTGGCGGTTATGACGGCGCTTTTGCCAAAGCTGGCAAAGACCCCCCTGACGCCCAGCCTGTCGCAGCGCGGCAGCAGGGCAAATCCGTCGGCCGCATCCCGCCGGAGCATCTTTTTATCAAAACAATAACCTGCGGGCGCTGCCAGTACGATATCAGCGCCATCCATGGCCACTGCGGTCAGCCGGTCAGTGCCCGCGCTTGGTGCGGCGAAAGGAAGACCGCCGCTCGGCACCTGATCGCAAGCGGACACAACGGCGAAGACAGAGAATGCCGCAAACCCATTTGCACGGCGGCCAAGGAACCGCAGCGCGTGCGTGACACGATCTTTTATGCTCGCTCTTTTGCCCAGCTTTGCTGCTCCCCCGGCAGGCGCTTCTCTCAGTGCGTCCAACAGGGATAGATGCGGCAAAGGAACAGGACAAGAGGCAAGGCTCTTTGGCCCGGCTCCACCTTGTCAAAATGCACAGTGCTGCCTAGTTTTACGAGATTGTTTTTGACCGGGCGGCCTGAGGGAAGCCAAAGCGTGATGAACGCTGCGGGGTCGTTTCAAATCGTCAGCACAGGTAAGACCGGGTGGCATCATGAGATCGATAAAATCCGGTTCGCCCTCCAAGGGGGCGCAGGCTTTGCCGGTTTCACTCTTCGCCTTTATCTGGGCACATTCGCGCCGTCAGCAATTCCTGCTGCTTGCGCTTACTGTTCTGACCTTCCCGTTTCTTTATGCCAGTCTAGAGCTGCCAAAACGGATCATCAACGATGCCATCGGCGCCGAGGCGCCGGTGATCGATGTCTGGGGCGGGCATCAGGTCGGTCAGGTCGATTATCTATTGCTTTTGTGTCTGGCGTTTCTAGGGGCGGTTCTCTTGGGCGGCATGATGAAGATGCGGCTCAACACCATGAAAGGTATCGTGGCCGAACGCCTGCTGCGGCGCCTTCGCTATACGCTGATCAGTCGCATGATCCGCTTTCCGCGGCCCTATTTCCGCACCACCAGCCAGGGAGAGCTGGTGTCGATGATCACATCAGAGAGCGAACCCATGGGCGGCCTGATGGGCGATGCGGTGGCGCAGCCGGTGTTCCAGCTGGGGCAGATGCTGACCATCGTGACCTTCCTGTTCATGCAAAGCGTCTGGTTCGGTCTGGTGTCGGTGGCGCTCATTCCGCTGCAGGCCTGGCTCATTCCGATGCTGCAGCGCCAGATCAACTTGCTGAACAAGGACCGCATTCAGGAGGTGCGGATGCTGGCTGCCGAGATCGGTGAGACCGCTGCCGGGATAGAGGATCTGCGCGCCAATGGCGGCTGGCGGTATCGCCTGGCGCAGGTCTCGGACCGGCTGGGGCGCCTGTTCGAGATTCGCCGCCGGATCTACACCAAGAAGTACTTCATGAAGTTCCTCAACAACATGATCGGCCATATGACACCTTTCGTGTTCTACTCGGCGGGGGGCGTTCTGGCGATCCGGGGGGACATCACCGTCGGGGCGCTGGTCGCGGCGCTGGCGGCCTACAAGGATCTGTCGGCCCCGTGGAAAGAGCTGTTGACCTACTACAACCAGGTGCAGGACATGTCCCTGCGCTGGAAGATCATGGTGGACCGCTTTGCCCCGCGCGGCATGATCGATGCGGCGCTGATCGAGGGAGAGCCAGATGACATCCCGCACCTGCGCGGGGATATCGAAATGCGGGGTGTCTCGGTTCGGGACGGTGATGGCAATATCGTGCTCGAAGATATCTCCTTGACCATTCCGGCGGGCAGCAGGGTTGCGATCAAAAGTTCCAGCGACAGCGCGCGGGCGGCCTTTGGCCAGTTGCTGACCCGCGAGATCATGCCCGCGCGCGGAACGATCGAGGTGGCCGGGCATCGGTTTGACCAGTTGCACCAGGGAGTGATCGCCGCCCGCATCGGATATGCCTATTCGCACCCCTACCTCTTTTCCGGCTCCCTTGGCGACAACGTCCTGATGCCGCTGCGCAGCCGCCCCGGCAACGTCAGCCGCGACAATGCGACCTTGCGCAAACAGGCCGAGGCTAAGCGGGCCGGCAACAGCGGCGATCTTTTGGAGGCCGACTGGGTCAATCCCGAATTGGCGGGTCTCGGCTCCGAAGGGGACCTTCGTGACTGGTGGTTTCAGCTGATCGAGGCGATGGGTATCGATGAGCAGCTGTTTCAGCGCACCCTCCATGCTCGGTTCGAAAGCGGCGCCCATCCGGCGCTGGTGCAGCACATCATCCGCCTGCGTCCCATCATTCGCGAGCGTTTGCAGGACGCGGGCCTTGCGGACGCGGTACATCACTTTGATCCGGAACGCTTCAACCCGGCGGTGCCCCTTGCCGGGAACATCCTTTTTGCCGTGCCGACCCGCGAGGTGCCGGTGGAAGAACTTATCGCTCCCGGCGGGCTGCTGCTGCGCTTGATCCGCGAACAGGGTCTCAGCGCCGAAACCATGGGTATCGGCCTTGGGGTGGTGGATACGCTTATCAAGACCTTCGGGCGCGAGGACACGGACCATCCCCTGTTTCTGCGTCTGGGCATCGAGGAGGATCTGTATCGGCGCCTGTGCAGCGCGGCTGAACAGTTCACGTCGCAGGGTAGCGGCGGCATGTCAGAAGAGGAGCAGGCGCTCCTGATGACGGTGCCGTTCCTGTTGAGCGAAGAGCAGATCGGATCAAGCCTGCCCGATGACTTCAAGGCACGCATTCTGAAAATTCGCAAAAGTCACGCCGCACGTTTGATCGCTGAGACCGAAGGGCTGTTTCAACCGCTGAAAGAGCAGGCCTATTTCGCGCGCCTGTCGGTTCTTGAAAACGCGCTTTTTGGGAGAATATCACTCCGCGCCGGGGCGCGGGCGGCACAGGTTGAGGCTGTTGTGGCCGAGGTGCTGAAATCCCACGGCCTGCAAAAACGCCTGGCGCTGATCCTTTATGATCTGCCAACTGGTCTTGGCGGCTCGATGCTGGAGCCGGTGTTCCAGGAACGCGCCGCCTTTACCCGTGCCGCCATCAAGCGGCCCGACATCCTGATTCTGGACAAGGCTCTTGCCAGCCACAGCGCCGAGAACCGCCTGCGCACGCGGGATCGCCTGCGCGGTCTGATGCCGCAGACCACCATGATCTTCATGGAGGATCATATCCAGCATCCTGAGCGATATGACCTCTATTTCGAGATCCGCGATGGGAGGATCGATGGCGTCAAGCGGCGCAGCGAAGGGGTTCCGGAGGGGGCTGGAACCAGCGATTTCGCGGCCAAGTTCGACATCATTGCGGGAGCCGATCTTTTTGCGCAGCTCGATACCCGCAACCAGCGGCTTTTGGCGTTTTCTGCGGGCTGGCACGAGGTGCCCGCAGGCGAGCGGGTGTTTGCTGCCGGGGAAAGTGGCGATGCGGTCTACCTCTGCCTGTCGGGCCGGGCCGAGCTCAGATGGCCAAACGCACCAGAGGGGGCCGCGCCGGTTTCCGTGATTGAGCCGGGACGGCTGATCGGCGATCTGGCGGTGATCACGAAAGACACCCGCAAATTGGATCTTTTTGCAGCCGAGGACTGCAGGTTTCTGCGCATCGGCGCCACGGAATACAAGGCGGTGATCGAAAGCGATATCAACGCGGCCCTGCGCCTGCTAGAGACCACTGCGGGCCATTTGTCCAATGCTGGTGACAGGATGCTGTCGATGGCGCAGCAAAGCGCACAAGGCGGAGTGCAGGACGCGGCGGGGAACGTGGGGCCGGAACCGAACAAGGACTAAGACCTGATGCTGGAGAGGCAGAACTACACCGCCCACGAAGCGCTTGTGCGTGCTGCGCGGGCAAAACCGCAGCTCTGGCGGCTCGGGATCGGTCTCGTCGTTGTTTACTTGATCGCCTTTGCGCTCTCTTCGGTTGTTCTGCCGATCCTGGCGGCGCTTTTTCCCGGCACCTGGCTGAGCGGAATGGCCGATGGCAGCACGCCCGGGGCGATGCTGGTTTTGCTGGGTGGTTTTGGCTTCATCACGCTGGGCGTTGCGCTGAGCGCGCGGCTTTTGCAGGATCGCGCCTTCTTTTCGGTCATTGGGCAGCCGCGCCCGCTGGTGCGCCAGTTCCTTCGTGTGAGCCTCTATCTGCTGGGTCTCGGCATCGTGCTGTCGCTGCTTCCTCCCTATGAAATGGGAGCGCCGATGCAGCCGAACCTGCCGTTTGGAACCTGGTTGTCCTTGCTGCCGTTCTCTTTGCTGGTGGTGCTGATCCAGACCAGCGCTGAGGAGATTCTCTTTCGTGGCTATATCCAGCAGAGCCTTGCAGCGCGCTTCAAAAGCCCTCTGATCTGGCTTGTGGCGCCCTCTGCCGTATTTGCGCTTGGGCATTTTCTGCCAAACGAGGCAGGGGATAACGCTGTTCTCATTGCGCTTTGGGCCGGGGTATTTGGCTGTCTGATGGCCGATCTTACTGCCCGTGCGGGTACGCTTGGTCCGGCCATTGCGGTGCATTTCTTCAACAATGTCACTGCGCTGCTGCTTTTCGCGTCACCCAGCAGCCTTCATGGGCTTGCTCTCTATCTACAGCCGTTTGACATGTCCGATACCGAGGCGCTGCGACCCTGGCTTGCGGTGGACTTTGCCATGATGCTGGTCACATGGCTTGCTGCGCGCCTTGCGATACGGCGCTGATTGCAATTGAACGCGATGGGGCTTATCTGAGGGGCCGAACAGCCCCCACAGAGGCATGATATGAACTGGATCACCAACTACGTCCGCCCGCGGATCAACTCGATCTTCTCGCGCCGTGAAGTCCCGGAAAACCTGTGGACCAAATGCGACGAGTGCGGCACCATGCTGTTTCACCGCGAGTTGAAGGACAATCTGAACGTCTGCACCAACTGCGGCCATCACATGCACATCACGCCGCGCGACCGGTTCAATGCACTGTTTGACGGCGGCATCTTCACCGAGGTCGCTGTGCCTGAACCTCTGGCCGATCCGCTGAAGTTCCGCGACCAGAAAAAATATCCCGACCGCATGAAGGCGGCGCAGAAAAAGACCGGCGAAAAAGAAGCCATGCTGGTGGCCGCCGGTGAAATGGGCCGCACGCCCATCGTGGCCATTGCGCAGGACTTTTCCTTCATGGGCGGCTCCATGGGGATGTATGTGGGCAATGCGATCATTGCAGCCGCCGAAGAGGCGGTAAAGCTGAAGCGCCCGCTGATCCTGTTTTCGGCGGCTGGCGGCGCGCGCATGCAGGAAGGTATCCTGTCGCTGATGCAGATGCCGCGGACCACTGTTGCGGTGCAGATGCTGAAAGAGGCGGGTTTGCCTTACATCGTGGTTCTGACCCACCCCACCACCGGTGGCGTCACGGCGTCCTATGCGATGTTGGGGGATGTGCAGATCTCTGAGCCGAACGCCCTGATCTGCTTTGCTGGGCCGCGCGTGATCGAGCAGACCATCCGCGAGAAACTGCCCGATGGTTTCCAGCGTGCCGAATACCTTTTGGATCATGGCATGCTGGACCGGGTGACCCCGCGCACCGAGCTTCGCGAAGAGCTGATCACCATCGTGCGTATGCTGATGGGCCTGCCGCCGCAGGTGGTGGGTGATCTTCCGGCGCCGGGGGAGGCCGAAGAGCTGCCCGCGCCCGAGGTCGAAAAAGACGCGGAACCTGCCGCAGATACAGCGAACGAGACCAAGTAACCCTGTCATAGACTGCGTGCACCCGTGCTGGGTGCTTTGCCGCGCCCGTCTGCCTGACCCGGCGGGCGGGCTTTTTCATCAGACCCCAGCAGGGAGCGAGCCATGACGCAACAGACCTCCGATGCCATCCTCGACCGCATGATGGCGTTGCATCCCAAGATCATCGATCTGACGCTGGACCGGGTCTGGCGCCTGCTTGCGGCGCTGCACAACCCGCAGGACGCCCTGCCGCCGGTGGTGCATATTGCGGGCACCAACGGCAAGGGATCGACCCAGGCTATGATCCGCGCCGGGCTGGAGGGGGCGGGAAAATCCGTTCATGCCTATACCTCGCCGCATCTGGCGCGGTTTCACGAACGTATCCGGCTGGCCGGTGAGCTGATCACGGAAAATCACCTCGCGGAGGTTCTGGACGAGTGCTATTCGGCGAATGGCGGTGAGAACATAACCTATTTCGAGATCACCACCTGCGCGGCCCTGCTGGCCTTTGCGCGCACGCCTGCCGATTACACCCTCTTGGAGGTTGGGCTTGGCGGTCGGCTGGATGCCACCAATGTGGTCGGACAACCCGCCCTTTCGGTGATTACGCCGGTGTCGATCGACCACGAACAGTTCCTTGGAAACACGATCGCCAAGATCGCGGGCGAAAAGGCGGGGATTATCAAGCGCGGTGTGCCCGTGGTTGTCGGCCCGCAGGCGGATGAAGCGATGGAGGTGATCGAGGACGTCGCGGCCCGCCATGGCGCGCCACTCATTGCCCACGGCCAGCACTGGCACGTCTACGAGGAACGCGGTCGCCTGATCTTTCAGGATGAAACCGGCCTCATGGATCTGCCCATGCCCGCGCTGATCGGGGCGCATCAGGTGCAGAACGCCGGGATCGCTCTGGCGGCCCTGCGGCATCTGGGGATGGATGAGGCGGCCTGTGAAGCGGCCATGACGGGCGCCACATGGCCTGCGCGGATGCAGCGCCTGAAGACGGGCCCGCTTTTGGAGGCAGCGGGAAGCGCCGAGCTGTGGCTGGATGGCGGGCACAACGCGGCGGCGGGCGTGGCGCTTGCTGATGTCCTTGCGGGGTTGCCAAAGAAACCAACGCATCTCATCTGCGGGATGCTGAACACCAAGGATGTCACCGGCTACATGGCCCCGCTGGCGCCCCATGTGGAAAGCCTGACGGCCATTTCAATTCCCGGAGAGGCGGCAACGCTGAGCGCCGAAGAGACAGAGGCTGCTGCGCAATCCGTCGGTATCAACGCCAACCGCGCAGCGGATACACTATCGGCGCTGAAGGCGATCGTTGCCGAAGATCCGGAGGCTCGGGTGCTGATCTGCGGATCGCTTTACCTCGCGGGCAATATCCTGCGCGAAAACGGCTGAACGACACGGGCAGGGCGGGGTACTCCCGCCCGGCTTCGATCTTGCGATCTCACCCCGTTGGGCATGGCGCCGCTGATGCGGCGTGGCCGAGGTGCCGCGATAGCGGCTCTAAATATGGTCGTCCAGCAGGGCGCGGGCCTGTTCGATGGCGGCCAGTCGCTCCATCGATCTGATATCCTGTCCGACGAGACGCACCCCACCAAAGAGTGTAGTGGCCGATCCAATCGCCGTGAGCGCCATGGATATGAGTGCGGGGACACCAAGGGGCGTGGTGAGAAAGCCGAAGCCAAGAACCGTAGCGGTCCACCCACCGCCGGTCAGGGCGTATTCGATAGCCGGCGGGGCCTTCCTCAACTCATGCTGCCTTGCCTGCAAGAGGATATCGGCCCAGAAACGTGGTCGGGTCTGGTCGGCGGGACGGGGATGCCTGTCCAGACCGTTCCAAATCAGGATGTCCGCCGGGTTCCTCAGCAAGGCCGCGACCACGTCGTCCAGGTCGGTCGGGCTTGCCTTGTTGAGAATGGGCGGTTTCATCCGACGCTAGTGCTTTTCGGCACTTTGCGCGAGTGCGGCCCGAATGACCTCTTTCTGGTCGAGGCTGGCCGCCTTGGCAGCTGCCTGTGGATCGCGTTGGTCGATGTGGGCGATGGTCTTGTACAGCCGCCCTTCAAGAGCAGCGGCCAATCGGTTTCGCCGCAAACGTACGCCAACAAAGGTCATCACGACCACAATGGCGACTGCCAGACAGCCAAGTGCGATCAGATCGCCGTAGTCCACTCTGGGTAGGGCCTCTCTGAACGCAAAGACCGACGCGCCGTAGGCCACCATGGTGCAGAATCCGTTCCAAACCGCAGACTGCCAGGCCTGACCCACCAGATCATCATGCAGGTTGCGCTGCGCACTCAGGGCTGTTGTGGCGGCATCGTTGGGCATTTTTCGGACCCTCCTTTGGGAAAGAGAGTAAGCCCGATGCGCCGTGTTTTCAACTTTGACCCCAGTCCTTGTCCTGCATTTCGCGCAGGCGGGAGGCGGTGCGTTCGAATTCGAATGCGCCGTCGCCTTCGACATAGAGGTATTCCGGCTCGGCGGCGGCAGTGCAGATCAGCCGCACCTGCGCCTCGTACAATGCATCGATCAGGGTGACGAAGCGCTTGGCCTCGTTGAAGTTGCTGCGCGACAGGCGGGGGATGTCCTCGAGCACCAGAACCTTCACCTCTTCGGCGATGGCAAGGTAGTCGCCTGGTCCCAGCATCTTGCCGCAAAGGTCATAGAATGTCGCCCGCGCGACCCCATTGCGGAAACCGGGCAGCACCACCTCGCGGCCCTTCACCTCAAGCGTGAGGGGCTGAGCATCGCCGCCCGAAAGATCCTCCCAGATGGCGCGAAGCTGGGCGCGGGACTCTGCATTCACCGGCGTGAAATAGACAGGTGAGCCCTTGAGGCGATCCTGCCGGTAATCCACCGGGCTGACCATCTCCCAGACCTGCATCTTCTCTTTGATGAGATCGATGAAGGGCAGGAAGAGTTGTCGGTTGAGGCCGTTCTTATAGAGGTCATCCGGCACCCGGTTCGAGGTGGTGACCACGGTGACGCCCGCCTCGAACAGCGCTTCGAACAACCGCCCCACGATCATCGCATCGGTGATATCGGTGATCTGCATCTCGTCAAAGGCCAGAAGGCGCACGGAGTCCGCAACTTCCTTGGCCACGGGCGCAAGAGCGTCCTGCACGCCCTGCTGGCGCGCCTCGTGCATCTTGGCGTGGATTTCCTGCATGAAGGCGTGGAAGTGCACCCGCCTTGCGGGAATGCCATCAAGGCTGTCGACAAAGAGATCCATCAACATGGATTTGCCGCGCCCGACCCCTCCCCAGAGGTAGAGGCCCTTGACCTCGGCCCGCGTCGCCTTGCGAAAGAGGCCGCGTTTCACCGGCGGCGCCATCAGGCCCTCGGCTATGCGGTCAAATTCCGGCAGAACAGCCTGCTGTGCCGGATCCGGGCGGATCTGGCCTGCTTCGCTGCGGGTCTGATAATGCGCGCTTACTTGGGTCATGGCGCCAGCCATAACGCGCGGCGCGGGGGATGGGAAGGCTGACAGAGGGCATTGGCTATTGTTGCTGGAGCGCAACCCATGAACTTCACATCAATTCTCCTTATGTGACTGCGCAGATTTCTTGAATTGACGTGTCGCCCTCAATGCCTAACGTCGCACATCTGATTTGAGAGGATCCATTATGAGCGGCGCAGCGGCACAGAAGACACCCTTGTTCACCCCGGTTTTGATCGTGGGCTGCGTGATCATCATGGTCAGCTTTGCGGTGCGCGCCTCTTTCGGGGTGTTCCAGATCCCCATCGCCGAAGAGTTCGGCTGGCTGCGCACGGAGTTTTCGCTGGCCATCGCGATCCAGAACCTCGCCTGGGGCATTGGCCAGCCGATCTTTGGCGCCATTGCGGAAAAGATCGGCGATCGCAAGGCCATCATTCTGGGCGCCTTGGTCTACGCGGCGGGGCTGGCGTTGAGCGCAGGGTCTACCACACCGATTGAGCATCAGGCCTATGCTTGGCTGGTGGGCTTTGGCATCGCGGGCACGGGCTTTGGCGTGGTGCTGGCGGTCGTGGGACGGGCCAGCTCGGATGAGAACCGCTCGATGTCGCTGGCGATTGTCACGGCGGCAGGCTCGGCCGGGCAGATCTTTGGCGCGCCCTGGGCGGAGTGGATGCTCACCTTCCTGACCTGGCAGACGGTGTTCCTTGTCTTTGCAGGCGTTGTGCTGGCGCTGATCCTGACGCTGCCGCTGATGCGCGCGCCGGAAATGGCCAGCAAATCAGAGCTGGAAGAAAGCATGGGCGCCATCCTGATCAAGGCCTTCAAGGATCCCTCCTATACGCTGATCTTCCTCGGGTTTTTCAGCTGCGGCTATCAGTTGGCCTTTGTCACCGCGCATTTCCCGGCCTTTGTCACCGAGATGTGCGGGCCGATCATGCCGGGCGGGGCGCTATATAGTATCGGGATCACCTCCACCTCGGCGCTGGGCGCGGTTGCGATCTCCTTGATCGGGGCCGCCAATGTGGGGGGCACCTTGCTTGCGGGGTATCTGGGTAAGCGGTACTCCAAGAAGTACCTGCTGGCGGCGATCTATACCGGGCGCACCATTGCGGCGGCGGCCTTCATCATGGTGCCGATCACGCCGACGACGGTCATCATCTTCTCTATTGTCATGGGGTCGCTGTGGCTTGCGACGGTGCCGCTGACCTCTGGCCTCGTCGCGCATATCTATGGGCTGCGCTACATGGGCACGCTTTACGGGATCGTGTTCTTCAGCCACCAGCTGGGCAGTTTCCTGGGCGTCTGGCTAGGTGGGCGTATGTATGACGCCTATGGCGATTATACCTTCGTGTGGTGGATTGGCGTGGCCGTCGGGGCCTTCAGCGCCATCGTGCATCTGCCGGTGCGGGAACGCCCCTTGGGCAGCGTGGCGGCGTGATCTTTGCAAACGGGCGGAGCCAGCAAAGCGTGCAGGTTGTTAGGCCTTTCAAAGCAGGTGTTCTTGACTTGGCGTGACAATGGACTTTCTTGTCCGGCATGACTGATCTTTCGACCCAATCGCTGGACGAGCTTAGCCTCAACGAGCCAGCCCGGCCCAAGGCGCCGCCGGTGCCCGCAGCAACAGATATGCACCGTCGTCAGGGGCAACAACTGGCGGCCATTCATCGTCATTATCTGATGGAGATGGCTCAGATCGCTGCCGTTCTGGCGCGGATCGAAGCTGGGGACACGCCGCCCGAAGACCTGGAATCGATCGTGCTGTCCCTCGATATGGCCGAGAATTTTCGCGCCTTCGGATCGCTGTGCGGGCATGAATGTCAGGTGCTGAAGTTTCACCACGACATTGAAAGCGCCGATATGTTCCCCCGGATCGAAGCCGCGGCTGGGGAAAGGTTCCGTGCGATCGTGGCCAAGTTGAAGTCAGAGCATGAAGTGGTCCACGAGTTGATCCTCCGCCTCGCCCGCGCAGCGGAGGCACTGGCGCAAGACCCGTGCGAAGCGAATTTCGCTGAGGCAGCCGCCATATTCCGAAAACTGGAAGAGGTTGTGCGCTCGCATTTCGGCTATGAGGAAACGGAACTGGCAGAGGCTATCGGGTATTACCTCGGCGCGATTTGATGGGCGCCTTTCTGGGTGCGATAGCCGTGAGACTACGACCGGTCAGCAGCGCCTTGTTCGGGAGACCGCTTGATAGTATTGTCTGCCAAAAGCGGCATTCGACCGTGACGAGCAGGCATTCTATGAAATTCGTGACCGACGGAATGATGAAGCAACTGTTTGCGGTGCTTTCCTGCGCTGCCCTGCTCGTGTGGTCGCTGGTTCCGTCCTTTACACATGCACCCACAGTCATTGACACCATGCAGGATCACCTGGAAATGGTCGAAGCTCATGGGCACTCGCATGGCTTTGAGGAAGACCTTTACTGGGCGATGCATGGGCACAGCCATGATGTAGCGGATCACGATCACGGTCAGGCGCTTCTCCCTCTCGGCAGGGAAGCTGATCCGTTTTCCGAGTTCACGAAACCCTGGACGAGGATAGCGTCGATTGACGGCCCGTACAGGCAGTTCCGAATAGACCGACCTCCGCGCGGATGATCGGGGCGGCTTATGCCGTGTCAAACGATCAACCTCAATTCAAGCGGAGTAATTCCATGAAAACCCTCACTGAGGGCGTTCGGCGCATGCCAATGCGTCATGCGCTTCTCGTCCTAGCCGCGCTTGCACTTACAACAGGCACTGCGCTTGCTCATGACGTCACCCCTGGCGATGCGGGCTATATTCAAGAGATTTGGGGCGTGCATGTCATCCCCTTCATCTATCTTGGCGCAAAGCACATGATCACGGGATATGACCATATCCTCTTCCTTCTGGGCGTCGTTTTCTTCCTCTATCACATGAAGGACGTGGCGATTTACGTCAGCCTTTTTGCTCTTGGTCACTCGGTCACGATGCTTCTGGGCGTTTGGTTCGGCTGGGGCATCAATGCCTATATCATCGATGCCATCATTGGTTTGTCGGTGATCTACAAGGCGCTCGACAATCTTGGCATGTTCCAGAAATGGTTTGGGGTCCAGCCGAACACCAAATGGGCAACGCTGATCTTTGGTCTGTTCCATGGTACGGGGCTTGCATCGAAGATCCTGGAGTACCGGATTGATCCGGACGGTTTGTTGGCAAACCTCCTGGCCTTCAATGTCGGTGTGGAACTTGGGCAATTGCTGGCTCTCTTTGTCATCCTGATCGTCATGGGATACTGGCGCCGCAGCCCGAATTTCATTCGCCAGGCTTCTATCGCCAACTGGATCATGGTCGGCCTGGGGATCTGGCTGACCTACGTGCAAGTCGCAGGCTTCCTGCAATTCTTTCATCACGGACACTGACGGAGGACGATATGCATAACGCACCAAGACCGAACCTCGAAGATCTGCCCACACGGGCGCAGTTGCGGCGCTCGTCCATTGCCGCAGGCATCGGCGCAGTCATGATCGCAGTGATGATCTACATGCCTGCAGAGCTGGGCAAAGATCCCACTGGCGTCGGCACACTCCTTGGTCTGACCGAGATGGGTGAAATCAAGCAACAGCTTGCGCAGGAAGCCGCAGAAGATGCGGAACTGCACGGCTCTGATGCTTCGTCATCCTTGATGGATGACATCCTCGGCCTGTTCGTTTCAGCGGCCCATGCACAGGACACATGGCAGGATGAGATGACCTTCACGCTCGAACCCGGCGATTGGGTCGAGATCAAGGCGACCATGCAGGAAGGCGCGACCCTTTACTATTCGTGGGTTGCGGACGGAGGGCGCATCAACTTTGATCTCCACGCCCATGCGGGCGAGCAGAACGTCACCTATGAAAAGGGCCGTGGAAAAACCGAGGGCGAAGGCAGCTTCGAGACGCCTTTTGCCGGGGATCATGGTTGGTTTTGGAGGAACCGTGACGACAAGCCCGTCACGGTGACGCTTCAGTTGCGAGGCGACTACAACGCCATCGTTCGGAGTGAATAAGTGATTGTCCGGCGCAGACTATGTGATGTGTGCGCCGGACAAATTTGAAATCGTGATCCTTGGCGCTCGTTATCTCTCAGAGCGCCATTTCTCTAGGATGTGACGGCTGGCCATCAGGTCCAGATGGGCGCCACCGCCGTTCTTGAACAGGGTGATCGCCTCTGGGTCATAGGCGGGGAAGGCGTCGAGGGCGTAGAAATCCGCCAGCACGTCGCCCCGCTGTATGACGCCCTCAGCCAGCGGAATCTTGAATTCGCCGATGTGATCCAGCGTGGTGTCGAAGCTGTCGCAATAGATGCGCGCACGGCAAAGCGCCTCGTCATCGGTCTCACGCATGTCGGGGCGGTAGGCACCGATCAGGTTCAGGTGCTGACCGGGTTTCAGCCATTCCCCTGTGACCACCGGGGTCGAGGACATGGTGGAGGTCACGATGATATCCGCCGAGCGCACGGCGGCCTCCAGATCTGCGGTGACCTCGATCTGCGGATAGATGGCCTTCATGTCCTCGGCCTTGGACCGGGTGCGGTTCCAGACCCGGATCTGGGCGCGGGGGTAGGCGGAGCCAAAGGCCTCCACCAGCGATCCGGCGACGGTGCCCGCGCCGACGATCAGGATGTCGCGGCTTTCGGGGTTCGCCAGCCGCATCGCCCCCAAAAGGCTGTCGCCTGCGGTCTTCCACTTGGTCACCAGGTGGAAATCCACCAGCGCATCGAGGGTGCCGTCCTGATCGGAATAAAGACAGACCGCGCCATTGACCATCGGTTTGCCCGCCGCTGGGTTGCCCGGAAAGATCGTTGCCGTCTTTACCGCAAGGCCCAACCCGTCAATCCAGGCCGAGCGGCTGAGCAGCGTGTCGGGGTCACGGTAGAGGAAGGTATCGCCGATTTCCGCTTTGGGCAGATCATGCCCCTTGGCCAGTGCCTCAGTGAATTCGGTCCAGTCCAGAAGGGCTTCCCCTTCTGCAAATCCGATGGATGGGATGGTCATGCAGCCTCCTCGGGCGTCAAAAGCCCCTCGTCTACCAGGCGCGCGGCCCAGGTGTCCGGTGTGGTGAAAAGATGGGTGTGCCAGCCGCGCGCGGCGGCGGCCTCGATGTTTTCCGGGCGGTCATCCGTGAACAACAAACGGTCCGGCGCCACGCCCGTGTCGCGCTCCAGATGGGCATAGATTTCCGGTTCAGGCTTGATGGTGCGCAGGTGGCCTGAAACGAAGGAGCGGTCGAATTCGTCGAAGAACGGGTAGGCCTTGCGGGCAACCTCGAAGGTTCCGACACCGAAATTCGTCAGCGCAAAGACCGGCACATCCCGCGCTTGCAGCGCGCGCATCAGGCGTACCGAATGGGGGATCTCGGGCGAGGCCATCTCGATCCAACTGTCGTGCCAGTGGCGGATCTCTTCGGCCCAGTCGGGGTGTTGATCTGCCAGCTTGTAAACCGAGGCGCGAAAATCATGCCCCCGGTCGATATCGAGGTTCATCTCATGCAGGTCCACCTCGGCAAACAGCGCTGTGCGCCGGTCCGGTCCGATGCGGGCGTCGAAAAAACCTTCGGGATTCCATTCGATCAATACGCGGCCAATGTCGAAAACGACGGCGTCGATGGGCATCTTGTCGGTCCCTGTCCTGTCCTCGTTTACCCGGCCGACCGGGGGCGCGGGCGGGGCACCGGGCGGCTGCGCCGGGTTTCGCGCCAGACTGAAACAAGACCTGCGCCAATGATCAAGGCCGAACCGGCCCAGACCGGCAGATCGGGCCATTCATCGAAGACCAGAACGCCCCAGAGGACCGCCATGGGCATGGCGACATATTCGAACGGTGCGGCCAGGCCCGCCTCGTTCAGCCGATAGGCCTGGCTGACCAGATAGCCGCCAAGCGATCCGGCAAGGCCGACGCCGACGAACAGCCACCAATCCTGTGGTGCGGGCCAGATCCAGGCGCGCAGGATGTAATCCACGGCGGCATTATCACCGGTGGCAAAGCGGCCATCGCCCGTGAAAAGCCCAACCAGTCCGCTGACCACCAGAAAGCCCAAGGTGGGATAGAACGACAGGGTGGAGGCTTTTTCGGCCCCGCCCGCGCGCCGGGTCAGCACATGGAGCGTGGCATAGCCGCAGGCGCCGAGCAGCGGCAGGATCGCGGCGGCCTGAAAGCTGCCGGGGCCGGGCCGCATGATGATCAGAACGCCAAGGAACCCCGCAGCCACCGCGCCCCAGCGCCAGGGGCCAACGCGTTCCTTCAACACCACTACCGACAGGGCGGTGACGATCAAGGGGGTGGCAAAGGCGATGGCGACCGCCTCGGCGATGGGCATGATGGCAAGACCGGTGAAAAAGCAAAGGTTGGCAAACAGCACGGCACAGCAGCGCATCAGGTGCAGTTTCGGCTGCCGGGTGCGCAGGATGTGGAAGCCGCCCTCCAAGGGGATGATCACTGCCGCCAGTACGATCAGCGCCACCACCGAGCGCACCATCACCACCTGATACAGCGGATAATCGCCCGACAGAAACTTGAAGATCACGTCGATCACGGAGAAACAGACGGCAGACCCCGCAGCGGCCATCAGCCCCAGAACACTGACTTTGATTTCCTGGCTCATGGCCTGCCTTTCTGGCGCGTTTTTCGATGTATCACGAGCTGTTATTCCCCTGATGACAAAATGCCATTGGGCGCTGCGACCCTTTGTTCCTACCCTGAAGAAAACCATGAGGGAATGCCCGGATGATCACATGTTACGTCGCCTATGAAATCAACCCGGACCGGGTGGAGGCCTTTGAGATCTACGCCAAGGCCTGGATCCCGCTGGTCGAACGCTTTGGTGGCACCCATCACGGCTATTTCCTGCCGCAGGAAAGCGCCAATGACTTGGCGCTGGCGCTGTTCTCCTTCCCCTCGCTTGCGGCTTATGAGGACTACCGGACCAAGAGCGTTGAAGACGCCGATTGCCAGGCGGCGTTCCGTTTCGCCAAGGAAAACGACATCATCCGCCGCTATGACCGTAGTTTCCTGAAACCCGTAATGGAGGGTGATCTGGCCCCCTTGCGGGCTGCGATGGGTTGATCGGGGCAACTCCCACATCCCATAAGGCCCCAAAGGACTACCTTTGGCAAAAGGAGCGGCGCGACCGTGGGCATCGTGGCGGATCAACAAGGTGGATGGATTCGAGCCTATTGCGCGGGCTCTTCAGTCATTGCCGTTGCTTCCGCAAAAGCGGCGGCGCGGATCTCAGCGGCCAGATCGGAATCGGGCAGGGTACGCGCCAGAACCATTCCGCCCACACAAAGCGCCGCCATGGCCATAGCCTTTTGCCGTGCGTCGGGGGCATTCTGCTGCAACAGGCTGCCTTGCAAAAGGCCCACCATGGCGGTCAGGAGCCGCTGAAAAGCGTCGCGCACCTCGGGGCTGGCGCGGGCAACGTCCGATGGCAGGGCGATCATCGGGCATTGGTCCTGCACGGCCCCAAGATGAGCATCCGAAAGGTAGCTCTGGATCATCTGCCGTGCGGCCTCGCTGTCAGGGTTCATCGCATTGATGCCCGCCTCATGGCGCCACTGGGCACCGCGGCCCATTAAAAAGCTGGAAACAGCGGCGCCGAACAGATCTTCCTTGGTTGCGAAATGGCTGTAGAATCCGCCTCGCGTCAGGCCTGCCTCGGCCATGACCATATCGATGGTCACCCCATGAAAGCCGTGGATATTGAACAGGATACGCGCGGCCTCGACGATCCGGGCACGGGTCTTTGCCTTGTGGGTGCTGCTGTAGGGCATGGGGCTGTGGCTCCTGTTTTCGGCGGTTACGGCCAGTGTGACAGAGTTCAAAATATGTTCTTTAACATATTTTGAGGGCGGATAGCCTTGGGGTCACTGATGATTTCAAAGGGAGCATTAAGATGCCAAAATTCGTAATCGCCTATCATGGTCACCCCGATGTCTCGACGCCCGAGGAGGGCGCAAAGATGATGGCAGACTGGAAGGCCTGGATGGCCGGTCTTGGCGCGGCTGCGGTGGATCCGGGCCTTGCTTTGGGGCCGTCAAAGACCGTTCTGAGCGATGGGTCGGTGGCAGAGGATGGAGGCGCTAATCCGCTTTCAGGCTACACGGTGATCGAAGCCGCTGACATGGACGCAGCGATCGAGATGGTGCGCGGCTGTCCGCATTTGTCTGGAAGCGGGTCCCTTGAGATCGCCCCTGACATGGAGCTCGAAATGTAAGACGCGGAAGCCTTGTGGCGGTCTCGGGCGTTTATGGTCGCACGCCGCCCGAGGCGGCCGCCCGGATTTCCCGCTCCAGAGCGTCCAGAAACCGCGATCGGTCCGCCTTGGTAAAGCCCTTGCCGCTGCCGCCCGCGCCAAGCGGGTTGGCCGCGCGCAGGTCCGCCATCAGGTCGCGCATGGCCAGTTGCTGGCCGATATTGGCTTCGGTGAAGCGTTCGCCATTGTGGCGCAACACGCGGGCGCCCGCTTCGATGCATTTGGCGGCCAGCGGGATGTCGCCCGTCACCACCACGTCACCCGGCCCACAGCGCTCGGCGATCCACATATCAGCCACATCCGCCCCCTCGGCGACGATCACGGTTTCCACCAAAGGATTGGCCGAGGGGCGCAGGCCCCCGTTGGAGACCACAAACATCTTGAGCCCATGCCGGGTGGCGACCCGCTCAGCCTCGGCCTTGACCGGGCAGGCATCCGCGTCGATGTAGAGTGCGCTCACGTCTTTCCCTTTTTAGACTCTGATTTCCCGGATTTCTTGGCCGGGGTCTTCACCTTGAACTCCTCTGGGATGGGCATCCGGTTGAAGGCATCCAGACCGGCGATCTTGTAGGCTTCGGCCAGGGTCGGGTAGTTGAAGGTGTTCTGGACAAAGTACTCCACCGTGCCTTTGAGGTTCAGCACCGCCTGGGCGATGTGAATGAGCTCGGTCGCGCCTTCGCCGACGATCTGCACGCCCAGCACCCGGCGGGTTTTGAGGCTGAACAGCATCTTCAGCATGCCATGCTCCAGCCCCATGATATGCCCGCGCGAGGTTTCGCGGAACCGGGCGATGCCGACCTCGTAGGGCACACCGCGCTCTTGCAGTTCTTCTTCGGACATGCCGCAGGTCGAAATCTCCGGCACCGAGTAGATGCCATAGGGGAACCAGGGGCTTTCAGGCACGGTTGGGGTTTCCAGCGCGTGACAGGCAGCGACGCGCCCTTGCTGCAGCGAGGTAGAGGCAAGCGAGGGGTGCCCGATCACATCGCCAGTGGCATAGACGTGCGGCACGGCGGTTTGATAGGTCTTGCGCTCAACGCTGATGCGGCCCCTGTGGTCGGTCTCCAGGCCCACGGCTTTTAGGTTCAGGCTGTCGGTATTGCCCATGCGCCCGGCGGCAAACAGCAGCATTTCCCCGCGCACGTGGCGACCATTGGCCATGCTGACCTCGATATGGCTACCTTCGTCCTCGATCTTTTCAATGGCCGAACCAAGGCGCAGGTCGACGCCGTTTTCACGGATCTGATGGGTGAATTCGTGGATGATGGTGCGATCGATGAAATCGAGGAAAGTCTCGCGCGGCTCGATCAGGGTAACGCGTACATCCAGCGCCGAGAACATGGTGGCATATTCGACCCCGATGACGCCGGCGCCGACCACGATCAGGGAGCGGGGGATCTCTTCCATCTCGAGGAACTCATCGCCATCGACAATTGTCTTGCCGTTGAAGGGGACATCATCGGGGCGATAGGTGCGGGTACCGGTGGCGATCAGGAACTTTTCAGCGGTAACGCGCGTGGTATCGCCTGCTTCGGTGGCGACCTCCACTTCGTTCGGGCCGATAAAGCGCGCAAGCCCCGCCAGCCATTCGACGTGGTTGCGGTTAAACTGGTGTTCCAGCACGTCGACCTCGTGATCCAGCGTCATGTGTAGACGCGCTTTCAGATCCTCGGCGTCGATCTGGTCCTTCACCCGGTAGGCGCGGCCATAAAAGCTGCGCTCGCGCCAGCCGGTGAGGTTCAGCACGGTTTCCCGCAGCGTCTTTGACGGCACCGTGCCGGTGTGGACCGAGACGCCGCCCAGCCGGTCCTTGCGGTCGATGACCAGCACACGGCGCTTGAGCTTGCCGGCCTGAATGGCCGCGGTGCGCCCCGAGGGGCCGGATCCGATAATGACGAGATCGTAATCGTACTGGCTCATGGTCGTTTGGTCCTTTCGGGATCAGTCGCGATAAAGCGCCTCGGCGTGGAAGGCGACGTGATCTTCCATGAAGGTGGAGATGAAGAAATAGCTGTGGTCGTAGCCGGGCTGCAGGCGCAACGTCGCCTGCTGGCGGCGCTCGTTCACGGCCTGTGCCAGCGCCTCGGGGCGCAGAAGATCGATGAACTGGTCGGCGGTTCCCGTATCCACCAGCACGGGGCCGTCAAAGCCTTTTTCGCGCATCATGAGGGTGGCGTCATGTTTCGCCCAGGTGGACTCATCCGCGCCCAGATAGGCGGTCAGCTGCTTTCGGCCCCAGTCGCTGGCGGTTGGGTTACAGATCGGCGCAAAGGCAGAGACCGAGCGGAAGCGCCCCGGAAGGTTCATCGCCAGCGTCAGCGCGCCGTGTCCACCCATGGAGTGACCACAGATCGCCTGACGGCCCAGATCCACGGCAAAGTTTTCGCCCAGAAACGCGGGCAGCTCTTCGGCGACATAGTCCCACATCTGGTAGTGCGGCGCCCAAGGGGCCTGCGTGGCATTCACGTAAAAGCCTGCGCCCTTACCCAGATCGTAGCCCTCGTCATCGGCCACATCATCGCCGCGCGGTGAGGTGTCGGGAAAGACGATGGCGATGCCTTGCTCGGCGCACCAGGCCTGTGCGCCTGCCTTGGTCATGGCGTTTTCATGAGTGCAGGTCAGGCCCGACAGGAACCACAAAAGCGGTACCGGGCCGTCTTTTGCCTCTTCGGGTAGGAACAGACCAAAGGTCATCTCGCCTTTCGTTGCGCTGCTCTTGTGCCGGTAGACGCCCTGCACGCCGCCAAAGCATGTGTTCTCCGAAACGATTTCCATGGTGAGGCTCCTTGCAAATGGTTGCCTATCAGCTATCCGGCGTTGGCGGTGGGGTCCAGTGTTGCGGCGCCCTGACGCAGTCTTTTTGCGGCAGAAGGCTTGCAAAAGCCTGAATGCAGAGGGATTTGCCTGACCGGTGATCGGTCAGGCTGCCAAAGCTACTGCCCTGAAGCCCAGGCGATGGCCAGCGGTACCGTCAGGATCGAAATCGCGGTAGAGATCAGGATCGCCGCCGAGGCCCGGTGCGGCGCCACGTTGTAATGCTGGGCCAGCATGTAGACGTTACCTGCAACTGGCAGGGAGGCCGCCGCGATGGCGACCGAGGCCGGGAAGCTGGCAACCGGCACCAGCCACAGTACGCCAATGGCAACAAAAATGGGGTGCAGGACCAGTTTGGCAAAGCTGAGCCAGCCAGCCACCTGCATACGTTCTGCGGATTTCGAGGCCAAAGAGGCTCCGATGGCGAATAGCGCGCCGGGCGTTGCCGCACCGCCGAGGATCGACAGAAAGTCATTGACCGGCGCCGGGATCGGCTGAGCGGAGGCCGACCAGGCCAGACCAGCCACGATGGCGACGATCATCGGGTTTCGCACCAGTCCGAGCGCCACGAGCTTCAGGGTCTGCAAGCCGAGCCCCGATCCGCGCCCAGCATTGATCAGGATGACGATGAGCGAAGAAAACACCACGAGATCGACGCTCAGCACAACCATCATCGGCCCGATCGAGGCCTCCCCGAACAGGATCGCCATCATCGGAAGGCCCAGGAACCCCACGTTGCCGATGGCGGCGCATTGCGCCTCGACCGCTGCGGTGGGGATGTTCAGCCCCCTGAGCGCGGCCACGGCCGTGGCCACAAGGTAAACGGCCAGGGTGCCTGCAAGGTAGCCAAGTATCAGGTTCGGGTCGAACACCTCTGCAAAGGAGAGGTTGGCCGCAAAGCTGAATATCATTGCCGAGAGCGGGAAGAAGAAGACGAACTTCGTCAGATAGGCCGTCGCCTCGTCCGTGAAGAACCGCGTGCGCCCGGCCCAGTAGCCAAGGCCGATGATCGCAAAGAAGGGCAGGGTTCTGAAGAATATGTCAGCCATCGCAGGATTGGTAACCTGAATTGACCAAAACGAAAAGCCTGTTTGACAGGGCCTGCCTCAAACAGGCGTAAGCTCCCGCCCGTCGCCTTTGCATGAGACATGCAAGGCTCCCGTTGGGCCGGGCCGCGCTGGCGCGCGGCGGGGGGCTCTTGGCGGCTGCAGGCTATTCGCGAGGAGCCCGATCTATCGTAAGCCTTACTTGCCAGCCGCCAGAGCGATGTCTGCCGTTCTGCAGTGGATCAAGACGACCTTGGATGCCGAATACGTCGGACTGCTACGCGCGGCTATGTTTCGGGCGGCTGTGTTTTGGGCTGGACACCCTTAAAGCGCACTCACGCCCAATGCGTTTTCCTCTAAAGGTCGGCAATCATTTCCGCGACGTGTGCCTTGAGAACCTCAACCCGGTTTTGTGCCTGATCGGCGAAGCCGCCTAGGGTCACGATCTCCGAGCGAAGAACGGCCAAGCGCTCCTCGGTTGCGGTCGGTAGCTCTTCCAGCAGTTCAAACAGTACATTGCTGGCGACTTTGGCTTCCTTTTTGCGGTTCTCCATTTCGCCTTCTGTACCGACCAATCGGATCACGCTGCTGTAAGCCTGATAGTCGCTAGAGTGAACGGATAGTTGTTGCTCATGCGACATCTGAAACAGGGCGTCGATCGCGTCTCTTCGGCTGAGATGGCTGACACTGTCATAAAGCGCGCGAGCCTTGGATCGGTGTGCTGCCACTCTTTTCTTGTCTGAAGAGAAGTGGTTCGTTTTCTGTGCGTCTTGCGATGCGAGCGGGCGGGCCGCTGCAGCGGAATGCCCTACATTCTGTTGCGGAGACAACATATTGGCCTGATCCTTTACTGGTTATGGCCGCAGTGTGCCCAAAAGAGATGTGTATTGCGTAAATTCCCGGCTTTTTATTGCTTGATGGCGACATCCGGAGGGATGTGAACAAAGGCCTGACCGCCTGTCTCTGTACATCTTCAAAGCTTCGGTGAGTGCCCCTTCCAGCCTTTCCGGGCATTTGCGCTGCTGTTTATTTGACCGCTCTCGTTCAAACGCACCCCGCCGCGCGATAGCGCGGCGCCACGCCCAACGGGAGGGGCTGCCTGCGGGGCAGCTTCCGACGGGCGGGAGGGCCTCCTTTGCGGTTTGATCCGATCAACCGCTGCCGATGAGGGCGCCTGCACCAAGGACAAGCGCACCGCCCAGAACCACTTGCAGCGTTGCGCGCCAGAAAGGCGTTTCCATATACTTGTTCTGGATCCAGGCAATCGCCCAGAGTTCGATAAAGACGATGATGAAAGCGATCGTGGTTGCCGTCCAGAACTCGGGGATCAGGTACGGCAGCGCATGGCCCAGCCCGCCCACCGTGGTCATCACGCCCGACGCCAGCCCCCGTTTCATGGGAGAGCCGCGCCCCGATAGTTCACCGTCGTCCGAAGCGGCTTCGGTAAAGCCCATCGAGATCCCCGCCCCGACAGAGGCGGCGACCCCCACCAGGAAGGTTGTCCAGGTGTCCTGCGTGGCAAAGGCGGTCGCAAAGATTGGCGCAAGGGTAGATACGGACCCATCCATCAGCCCGGCCAGACCCGGCTGTACCCAGGTCAGCACGAACTGGCGATGCGCGGTGCGATCTTCCTCTGAGCGGGCGTCACCGGTGAGATGCGCCTCTTCCAGCTCTGTCGCCGTGTCGCGGTGACCGGCCTCTGCGGCTGCCAGGTCACCCAGCAGTTTGCGGGTCTCGGCGTCCTTGGTACGAGCGGCGGCTGCAAGGTAGAACCGCTCCGCATCGGCCTCCATCGCCTTGGCCTCGTCGCGGATGCGATCAAGACTCAGGTTCTCCATCAGCCAGATCGGGCGGCGATTGTAGTATCCGGCCACATGTTCGCGCCGGATCAGCGGAATGGCGTTGCCAAAGCGTTTCTCGTGCAGGGCGATCAGCCGGGCGCGATGCCCGTCCTCTTCTGCGGCCATTCCGTCGAACATGGCGGCCGAGGCGGGAAAGTCGTCCCGCAGCCGTGCCGCATAGCCGCGGTAGATGCGCGCGTCGTCTTCTTCCGAGGAGATCGCCAGGGCTAGGATCTCTTGCCCGGTGAGGTCGGAGAAGCGTTTTCGTTGGGGAAGGAACCGCATGTGACTTCCTTTTTTAGAATTGTTCTAAAGTAGATTATGCGCATCACTCAAAAGTGCAAGTGGGAAAGCCGATACAGCTTGACGCAGGCAGAGCCTGCAGGGAACACAGTTGTTGAATGGGAGGCCGTTGGGCTAGGGTGGTTGCGCCCAATACAGTCATCCCGCGAGCGCCATGAGGTCGGATCATGAACGAGCAAGCCAGCATTCTGCGGACAGGTCGCAAGTTCGACCAGGTCCTGAAAGGTGCGCGCGAAGTGTTCATGGCCGATGGATTCGAAGGGGCGAGTGTTGATGACATCGCGCGTGCAGCGGGGGTCTCCAAAGCAACGCTCTACAGCTATTTCCCCGACAAACGGCTGTTGTTCATGGAAGTTGCCCGGCACGAATGCGCCCGGCAGGCGGATGCGCCGATGGATCTTTCGGGGGCGTGCTGCACGCCGCGCGATGTTCTGACCGCTGCCGGTCGGCATATCCTGTCGGTCAGCCTGTCGGAATTCGGTCTGCGGATGTTCCGGATCTGTGTGGCAGAGGCGGACCGCTTCCCGGATCTGGGCCGTCAGTTCTATGAAAGCGGACCGATGGTGGTGCGGGCTCGCCTGCGCGACTATCTGCAAGGGGCGGCCACGCGCGGAGAGCTTCAGATCGAGGACTTCGATCTGGCAGCGGACCAGTTTGCCGAACTGTGCCGTGCCGACCTGGTGCCGCGCCTTGTCTTTAATATCGATACCAGTTTCACGCCGGATGAGCGTGAGCGCATCGTGTCCGGCGCCGTGGACATGTTCATGGCGCGTTACGGTACCTGACCCCTCGCACCTATCGTTTAATTACAATTGGCCTTGCGGCATCAATGCGTGACGAAATCGTTGGGCGTGTCGCGATAGGTCTCATGGCAGCTGAGGCAGGCCTGAACCATGTTCGGGACCGTGCGCAATAGGCCATTGCGCGTATATGCACTGATCTGTCTGGCGGCATCCTCGGCCCGTTCGGCGCGTGTTTCGAAGTCTTCCCATTGCTGCCATATCAAGGGCCGCGCATGAGAGTGCGGGTCCATGCGCGGTTTCTTGAACCGTTTGCGAATGTCGCCTGTGCTTTTGATCAGGCTGCGTCGAGCCGCTCTGGCCTTGGCAGCGTTGAACACCATGCGCCCGGCCATCATGTCGGCCAGGGTGGTGATAGCGGCCTTTTGACTGGTCATCAGCTCCACCCGGCGTTTGACGTGCTTGTCGGTGATCGGCGCGGCGGCATCCAGCTGGGCGCCCACAAGGGCCAGGATCAGAACCAGAAGCGCAGGCAGGCTGCGTAGCGTACGGTGGTGGGTCAGGACAGAGCGATACGGCTTCATGGGCGCGCTCCCTTCATGGGGATTCTCGTCTCGGGAGAGAGGATTGACCGAATCGAATATTTGGAACAAATGTAGAACATCGGTAGTGCTGACTGCTGGTTTCCATAAATTTTCAAACCTTCGACCCGGATCGCGCCATGCCTCATCGCCGCATATTATCGCTTTGGTTTCCGCGCCTGGGCGCGGAGCGGGTGATGCGGGCAGGGCAGGGTAGTCTTGCCGGACCTTTGGCCATTGTGGAGGAACTTTCCAACACACAGGTTATTTCTGCGTTAAATGCCGAGGCCGAGGAGGAGGGGCTTTTTGTAGGTCAGCCCCTGCGCGATGCCCATGCCATCTGCGGTGCCCTGTTGACCCGCAGGCGAAATGCACCGGCAGAAAAAGCCTTTCTTGAGGCGCTGGGGCGCTGGGCTGGAAAGTTCAGCCCCTGGGTCGCGCCCGAGGGGGCTGACAGCATCAACCTTGATATGACGGGATCTGCCCATCTTTTCGGCGGGGAAGAGGCGCTTTTGCAGCGGATCGAAGAAGACTGCGCGCGGATGGGGCTCACCGTGCGGATGGGTCTGGCCGATACATTGGGCGCGGCCTGGGCGCTGGCGCGCTATGCCGGGCAGGAGGCAGGGCTGCCGCCGGATCGCTCGGGTGATGCCATTGATCAGGAGGCCCGCGCCACCCGTGCCCGCGCCGCCCGCAGTCCCGCGCGGGGCCAGCATAAGGGCAAGGCGGGGCGCAGGCACTGGACCCGGGGCGGTACCGCCCCCCAGCCGGTTGAGACCGCAAAATCGCCGCACCGGATTGCCCCGCCTGGGCAGTCGCGCGTGGCCTTGGCCTCCTTACCGATTGCGGCGCTGCGGCTTGAGGCCAGTACCGTGGCGCAGTTGGGCCGCCTTGGCCTGCGACAGATCGGCGATCTGCTGGATCAGCCTCGCGCCAGCCTTGCCCGGCGGTTCGGGCGGGGGCTGGTGCTGCGTCTGGATCAGGCCATGGGCAGCACGCCCGAGCCGGTCTCTCCGGCCCGTGCGGTCGAAAGTTTCGCAGTGCGCCTGACCCTGCCGGAGCCGATCGGACTGGTCGATGATCTGCTGGCGGGCATAGACCGGATGCTACCCCGCCTTTGCGCCCGGCTTGAGGACCGGGGCAAGGGTGCTCGGCTTTTGCGGCTGGAGGCGCACCGGGTGGATCAGGCAGCGCAGAGCGTCACTGTCGGGTTGGCCCGCGCCAGCCGTGATGCGGAGCGTATCCGCCCCCTGCTTGAGATGAAGCTGGAAGAGATCGACGCCGGGTTTGGCATAGAAATGCTGCGCCTTGAGGTGCTTCGGGCGGAACCCATCCATGCCCGTACCCAGGCCGGGCACCTTGAGGCCACTGCCGCCGCCCGCACCCGACAGGCGGGAGGGCAGGATGTGGTGCTGGAGGATCTGATCGGGCGTATCGGTGCCCGCATTGGCCTTGAGGCGATCACCCGGCGCCACCCGGTCGACACTCATATTCCCGAAAAGACGGCTAAGGTGCTGGCGGCCGCCTGGTCCGAACCGGCGCAGGACTGGCCGCCCTCTCCGCATCCGCGCCCCTTGCTGATGTGGCGGCCCGAACTGGTGATGGCGCCGGATGTGCCCACCGTGCCCGAACGCTTCCGCTGGCGCGGCCGCGACTGGCAGCTGGCCGAGGCCGAAGGTCCCGAACGTATTGCCCCGGAATGGTGGCTGGAGGATCCCAATTGGCGCAGCGGGGTGCGCGATTACTGGGTGGTGGTCACTGGCTGCGGCGCCCGACTCTGGCTGTTCTTTGCCCATGGGGCTGCCCTGTCGCGGGGCTGGTTCTGCCATGGCAGTTTTGCCTGAGTGCGTGTTCAGATGCAGAAGAAACCCTTCGCTCCATGGCGAAGTCTTTACACTATGGGGCGGGGGCCCCAGGGCCTAGGATCGACATATGACTGTATCTGACCCCCACCGACCGCCCCGCACCCCGCGCTTTGACATTCTGGGCCAGGCCATCGGCGATGCCAGCCGCACTCGCATGCTGTGTGAGCTGATGGAGGGGCGCGCCTATACAAACAAGGAACTCGCCTCAGCCGCCGGGATCACGCCGCAGACCGCCACCGCGCACCTGCGCCTGTTGTGTGATGCGGGGTTGGTCGTGGCCGAAAAACGCGGCCGCTGCGTCTATAACCGGTTGGCGGGCGCTGAGGTGGCGCAAGCGCTGGAGCAGCTTGCAGCTATCGCTCCGATGGACAGCCTTTATCTGGCGCAGCGTCGCAAGGCGGGCGGATTGGCCGAGGTGCGCAGCTGTTACGACCATCTGGCTGGTCCTTTGGCCGTGGCGATGACAGAGGCCTTATTGAACAAAGGTATGCTGATCGAGCGTGAAGGCGGGTTTCATGCCGTCCCGTCCGAAGCCTGGCAACCGCTTGGCGTGCAATTGCCCGATCAAGCCAAGCCGACCCGGCAGACCTTTGCCCGCCCCTGCCTTGACTGGACCGAGCGGCGCCTGCATGTGGCAGGGCCGCTTGGACGGCAGCTTTTGACCCATGCGCTGGCGTGCGGCTGGATGCAGCGTCGCGCGCACAAGCGGGGCCTGACCCTGACCGCACCGGGGCGGATGGCGCTGGAGCAAATCCTAGATCTGCAGCTATCGGAGATCACAGGCGGTATGCAGCAGGCACCAAACACCGTCTGAAGATGGCATTGCGTCAGGGCAACCAAAAGACGCGCGAGCCGAAACCGCTTGATTCACGCGCGGTTTGGCGCGAACCTTGATCCATGACATTTCAAAGCAGCGCGTCCTTCCCCGGATCAGGCATACCCGAACAGGTCTCGTTCGACCGCAAGGAACTGGCGGTCATCCTGTCCCTTTACGGTCGCATGGTCGCCGCGGGAGAGTGGCGGGACTACGGCATATCCTCCTTGCGGGATCTGGCCGTCTTTTCGGTTTTCCGCCGCACAGCCGAACATCCGCTCTACCGGATCGAAAAACACCCCAAGCTGCGCAACCGTCAGGGGCAGTATTCAGTTGTTGGCATGGACGGGCAGATCCTGAAACGGGGCCATGATCTTAAGACCGTGCTGCGCGTTCTGGAGCGCAAGCTGATCCGCGCGGTCGAATAATGCGGCTCCTCAGCCAAGCCGTTTATGTGCCGTCACAGGCCCGTCGCCCTGTGCGGCGATGCGCTTGATTGCCGCGTCGAGCGGTTCGATTGCCACAGCCATATGATGTACATTGGCATGGATGATGCTGTCCGGATCGCGCACCAGGGCCACATGTCCTTTCCAGAACAACAGATCGCCGCGTTCATAGCTGCTGCCTGTCGGCAGAAGCCTGCCAAGTTCTCGCTCCTGCGGGCCGCTGTCACCGGGGCAGGGGATGCCGCAGACCAAGAGCGCCACCTGCACCAGGCCTGAACAATCGATGCCAAAGCGGCTGTTGCCGCCCCAGAGGTAGGGCGTTCCCAGAAACCCCTCCGCCACCGTCACCGGATCAGCCGGCAGCGTTCCGATAGGGGACAGATGTGTCATTGGGATATGGCCCAGCTCGGTCTCGGCAAAACGGTCTGTGTCGGAACGAACCTGCACTCTGCTGCCAAAGCTGAGGGCGCAAAGATCGCGGGATTTGAAGTCGGCGTCCGCGTAGGCATGGGTGGCCGGGGCGCTGACCCAATGGGTGGCCTCAAGAGGTGTATCGAGTGCCGATGCCTCGATATGGCCGGTGTAACCGTCCTTGTCGGCCCGCACCGCTGCCCAAGCCTCATTCCTGCTCAGAATTTCGACCGTCTCTCCGTACAACAACTGGCGATCCCGCGGCCCATCCGGGGCGCGCAGCAGGTCCACCACGGGACGATTGACCCGAGCTGGTGAGGTCATAGGTTCAGCAGCTCTGGCAGGGCGGCAAAGATCGCCCGCGCGCCCTGCCCGACGCCGCCCTTGGGCCGAGCGGGGGCAGCGCTGGGTGTCCAGCCGTAGATGTCGAAATGCATGTAGCGCGCATCGCCCGCAAACCGGCGCAGGAAGAGCGCGGCGGTGATCGAGCCGGCAAAGCCGCCCGAGGGTGCATTGTCGAGATCGGCAATTCCGGGTTCGATCATCGATTCGTAAGGGTCATGGAAAGGCATGCGCCAGACTGGATCAGCCATCTGGGCGCCGCCGTTGGCTATGGCGACGGCATCCGAATCGGTCCCGGCATAGAATGGAGCCAGATCCGGACCAACAGCAACCCGTGCGGCTCCGGTGAGCGTTGCCATCGAGATCAGCAGATCCGGGGCATCCTCTTCGGCGAGCGTCAGAGCATCGGCGAGAACGAGGCGCCCTTCGGCGTCCGTGTTGTTGATTTCCACGGTCAGCCCTTTGCGCGAAGTCAAAACATCACCGGGGCGAAAAGAATTGCCCGATACGGCATTCTCAACTGCCGGAATCAGTACCCTCAACTGAACGGGCAGACCCGCGGCCATGATCATCCGCGCCAGACCCAGCACCGTGGCCGAGCCGCCCATATCCTTTTTCATCAGGGCCATGCTGCCACCGGGTTTGAGGTTCAGCCCGCCGGTATCAAAGCAGACGCCCTTGCCTACCAGGGTCAGCTTGGGACCCTTTTTGCCCCAGCGCATGTCAATCAGGCGCGGGCGGGCTTCGGCGGCGCGGCCCACGGCGTGGATCATTGGGAGGTTCTGAGCCAGAAGCTCCTTGTCCAGCGTGATTTCGGTGGTGGCGCCGAACTCTTGTGACAGGCGTTCGGCTGCGGCCTGCAACTGGTCCGGTCCCATATCGGCAGCGGGTGTGTTGATCAGATCGCGGGTCAGGCATTCGGCGGCCACGAGAGATTCGATGCCTTTGGCATCCACCGCTTTTGGCGCGATCAAGGCTGCGCCGGATCCTTTTGCCTCTTTATATCGACCAAAGGCGTAGCCGGTCATCAGCCAGCCAAAGCACTCCTGCTGCAGCATATTCTGAGGAATCGCGTTGTCCTCATCTGCTTCGGCCAGCTTGTAGGTGCCGTCCGGCAGCTTGCTGGCGCCAGCAGCAAGAACAAACCGCTGGCGCGCACGCTGGGCTGCCGTACCATAGCCGACAACCGCAATTTCCGGCGCTGAAGCCTCGGCGCCGGGTACCAACAGGGCCTGTCCGATGGATGCCTTGAACCCGTTGGCCTGCATCCAGTGCGCGACATGTTCGGGCTGGCGCTTCAGCCAATCCTCCAACGAAACCTGATCAACAACATGAACGGCAATCGCAAAATCGCAAGGTGCGGCAAAAACGGTGGGCATCCAGATACTCCAGAAGAAGGGGGCGTCGTTGCCACCAGAGTATCCGCCTCCACGGTGCCTGCAAGACCTGCTTACAAACTGGAAAACAATCAGATTTCGCTATGGGGGATCGTCACAGTCCGGATTGGCCCCGGATCGTACGGTCAGATGGAGAGATCTTGCTGCTCCCACACTGCCGTCAGCGAGCGTTCGCCCACGCGCAAGAGCCTGAACACCGTCGCCGCAATGGCGGGTGCGTCCTTGCTGTCGATCGCGCCCGTGACATCCTGAGCGATGGAAGCCATCGCCGTCATGCCAATCTGATCGGCAATCGCGATCAGCGAGCGCGCGTTCTTGCGCAGATTTTCCATATCGTCCTGACGCCACAATCGCTCACAATGCGACAGGCGGACGGCCAGTTCTTCAATTGCACGGCAGACGACATCCTCGGCTCCGGTTTCGCCCAGTTGCGTATACAACTCGGACAGTTTCCCCGGATCCAGGTGCACGTTTTCCTTGTGCATGACAGTGATTATATTAGCCACCACATTCACCCCAATTCATTATGCCCCCACGGCACGATGCCCAACTTGCACCTCACAGGTTGTCAAAAGGTTTCCGCGCGGGTGTCCAAATTGCTCGAATTTACTGACAATGCAGGCTATCAGCTTTGCCAAGCTCAATTCAGGGAATGCTCTACATGCAATATGCCAAACCACTGCCCGGGTATCTGGTGACACGCTATCATGGCTGGAAAGCGACGTCGTATCAGGAGAACCAAGGCTGGTACCGACGTCTGGCAAGCGAGGGGCAGCGCCCGCGCGCCATGGTCATTTCCTGCTGTGACAGCCGCGTGCATGTGACATCCATCTTTGGTGCGGACCAGGGAGAGTTCTTCATTCATCGCAATATCGCAAATCTGGTGCCGCCTTACGCGCCTGATGGCGATCATCATGGCACAAGTGCCACGGTCGAATATGCGGTGACGGTTCTGAAGGTTTCGCACCTGATTGTTTTGGGGCACTCGCAATGCGGAGGGGTTCAGGGCTGTATCGACATGTGCAAGGGGCAGGCGCCCGCACTGGAGGAAAAGAGCAGTTTCGTCGGGCGCTGGATGGATATTCTCAAGCCCAAGTTCACATCGGTCGCCGACATCGAGGACCCCGAGGCACAGGCGCGTCAGTTCGAACGTCAGGCGGTTGTGGCCTCGCTGGAGAACCTGATGACCTTTCCCTTTATCGACAGTGCCGTGAAAGAGGGAGCACTGAGCCTGCACGGCCTGTGGACCGACATAGGCGAGGGCGGGTTGGAATGCTATGATCCCAAATCGGGGGCTTTCCAGCCGGTCTAGGCTAATTCTCCGATCTGCCTTGGAGAGCGGCGCTGAAGGTCGGCTGCTGCACGGGTGTACCCACCCGATGCCCCATCAACAAAATGTACATGATCGTCTCGCATCGCCGACGGCACGATACAGGTGACCATGGCGGCGTCCTGTTCATGAAGGCCAAAGCGAATCTCTCCGGCAGCCTCTGCCCGCTCAAGAAGCGCGACCACCTGATCGCGCACCGCCGGGCTGCAATCGACGGTCATCTTGAGCCCATCATCGAACTTTCGGAAATCGGAATTTGCACTAATCACGGACAGGTAATGCGAAGGGTCAAAGCCGCCCGTTGGCCTGCCCCGCGCAAACAAAAGGCGGGCGATAGCCGATCCGACGATCAACCAAAGTGCGCGAAAGGCCAGCGGCAGGCGCCCGCGCGACAGGCGGGCTTCCAGCATGAGGCCGGGAGGCGGGTATCGCAGCCTTGGTCCGGACTGAGGTACGGGATGTCCACCACGCTCTAGCTGCGCCGTCAACTCCAGAAGCCGCGCGGCAAGCCCGCTGAAGAGCCGCGGATCGCTTTGTGACGTGGGCTGCACCACCACGGACAGAATCAGGCCGTTTCGGGCTGGCGTATTGTCCCAACGGCATGAGAGACCGGTCAGATCTGGTGCAGCCGTTTTCTCTGTCGGTGAAATCGCATAGGCACCCGACTTCATCTGCCGTTCTGCCCAGGACAGTCCGCCGCCCGAGAACATCGCGTAATCCGCATCCGCAGAAACGGCATAGCGGGCAACTGTCACATCAAGGCCTTCTGAACGAATACGCTCGATCGGCATCTGCGCCGCGCGCAGGGAGATGTCGAATTCGCGCAGAACCCATGCGCGAAGGTCCGCCAGCGTGTCCCGGGCGACCCCTGCCCATTCGGGGGGAACCGCAAATGAGGCGCCATCCCCTCCGAAGCTGTAGGGAAAAGGGGCGTTCTCCAAAGCGTTCATCATGGCGGCAATGACCGACGCACCGATCATGTTGACGGTCTTGTAGCGGCCTGCTGCGATCAGATCGGTTGAGGACACGATGTCAGTACAGCAGATGATCCAACCAGCAGGAAGAGGCACAAAGGCATCAGGGCGCGCGAGATCCGCAAACGTGCGTTGCTTGGGCAGCTGTTCGTAGAATTCGGCCTGCTCTGCCATGGCTCGGGTTATCCGTTATCAAATGCGAATTGCTATTGAACTGTGATGATTGTCCGCCCATGCAAGCAGGTATGAGTAGTTTTGTCGCGCATCTCTTGATGACGTCGCGCGATTAGGGAGGAGTGAGCGGATGCAGGCGGGGTTAATCTTGCTGTGCCTGGCCTATGTGCTGAGCCAGTTTTTCCGCGCCTTCCTGGCGGTTCTGTCTCCAGTCCTGGCAGAGGATATCGGCGCGGGGGCAGACGATCTGGCATTTGCCTCCGGCATGTGGTTTCTGGCCTTCGCGGCCTTGCAGCTGCCCGTGGGCTGGGCGCTGGATCAGATTGGCCCACGACGCAGTGCTGCTGTGCTTTTGGTTCTGGGCGGCGGCGGCGGTGCCCTTGTATTCGCCCTGGCGAGTGCGCCCGCTCATGTCTCAATCGCCATGTTCCTGATCGGAATTGGCTGCTCGCCGGTTCTGATGGCCTCCTATTACATCTTCGCGCGTGAGTATCCTCCCGCGCGGTTTGCAACCCTTGCTGCGGTGATGCTGGGCGTGGGCTCGGCAGGAAATCTGGTTGCTTCTTACCCGACGGCTCTGGCGGTGGAGCTAGTAGGCTGGCGGGCAACTCTGGCTGGGCTGGCGGTCATATCGGCGTCGGTGGCTGCCGGGATCTGGCTGACGGTCAAAGATCCGCCGCGCATCATTTCCGAGCAGAAAGGATCTGTTCTGGATCTGCTGAGGCTGCCGGTCCTCTGGGCGATCTTTCCCATCATGCTGGTCAGCTATGCGCCGGTTGCCGCCATCCGGGGCCTTTGGATCGGCCCGTATTTCAGCGATGTGCATGGGATGGACACCAGCCAGATCGGTCTGGTGACCCTTGTCATGGGGGCAGCAATGATCCTTGGCACTTTTGCCTATGGACCGCTTGACCGCGTTCTAGGCACGCGCAAATGGCTGATCTGGGGAGGCAGCATGGCGGTGGTCGTGCTTTTGGGGGTGTTGATTCTGTGGCCGCAGGCGCCGGTCTGGGCTCCCATCGCGATGATGGCAGGCATCGGGTTCTTTGGCGCATCCTTTCCCGTGGTGATTGCCCATGGCCGCGCCTTTGTACCGCCGCATCTGGTTGGGCGGGGTGTGACGCTCTTGAACTTCTTTGGCATCGGGGGTGTCGGGCTGATGCAGTTTGTCAGCGGGCGCATCCATGCGCAGATAGCCAGGTCGGCAGATGCCGCTGCACCCTATGTCGCGCTCTTCGCCTTCTTTGCGGCCACGCTTTTGATTGGCTGCCTTATCTACCTGTTCAGTCGCGACAGCCTCGACTGACATGTCCATGTCTTACGCAGCCCCTTTAAATCCTGCGTCAATCCCTATATGACACCGCAGCCGGCCACGAGGCCGGGCAAAACTGGAGAAACTATTATGGGTTATCGCGTCGTCATCGCGGGTGCCACGGGTAACGTGGGCCGCGAAATGCTGAACATTCTGGCCGAGCGCCAGTTCCCTGCGGATGAGGTTGCCGTTCTGGCAAGCCGCAAATCCCTGGGGACCGAAGTCACTTTCGGCGACAAGACCCTCACCACCCAGGATCTGGACACTTTCGATTTCACCGGCTGGGACATGGCGCTGTTTGCCATTGGCTCGGACGCGACCAAGAAGTATGCGCCCAAGGCGGCGGCTGCGGGTTGCGTGGTGATCGATAATTCCTCGCTTTACCGTTACGACCCGGACATTCCGCTGATCGTGCCCGAAGTGAACCCCGAAGCGGTGCATGGCTATGGAAAGAAGAACATCATCGCCAACCCGAACTGTTCGACCGCGCAGATGGTCGTGGCGCTGAAGCCGCTGCACGACCGCGCCAAGATCAAGCGCGTGATCGTCAGCACCTATCAGTCGGTGTCGGGCTCGGGCAAGGACGCCATCGATGAGCTGTGGGACCAGACCAAGGCGGTCTACAACCCCACGCAGGAAGTGCCGCCAAAGGTCTACACCAAGCAGATCGCCTTCAACGTGATTCCGCATATCGACGTTTTCATGGAAGACGGCTCGACCAAGGAAGAGTGGAAGATGGTCGCCGAGACCAAGAAGATCGTCGACCCCGCCATCAAGGTCACCGCGACCTGCGTGCGCGTACCGGTCTTTGTCGGTCACTCCGAATCGATCAATATCGAGTTCGAAGATCACCTTGATGAAGACGAAGCGCGTGACATCCTGCGCGAGGCGCCGGGCATCATGGTGATCGACAAGCGCGAGGATGGCGGTTACGTGACGCCGGTGGAATGCGTCGGCGACTATGCCACCTTCATCAGCCGCATCCGTCAGGACAGCACCATCGACAATGGTCTGAACCTGTGGTGTGTCAGTGACAACCTGCGCAAAGGCGCTGCGCTGAACGCCGTTCAGATCGCCGAACTCCTGGGCCGTGAGGTCTTGAAGAAAGGGTAAGTTGCCGCGCAACTTGCACCAAATACCAATAAAACTGGGGCCATTTCGCAAGAAGTGGCCCCATTTGCGTCTTCGGAGGCCCCATTCTGGTCACAAACAAGACCATGCTTGAAGGGGTCAGAGATATCGAGGAACGCTGCCATGTACTCTCAGGATTTTGAACGCGAAACAGTTACAACCGGCGATGCCGCCATGGCACAGACCGCATGGTCCAGTGCCTGCGATCAAAGCAGGCTGGATACGGAGATGGTCATTCAGCTGCGCATTTCGCTGGCTCCGGTCTTTGAAAGCGCAACCAGTTGGTCGGATCTGCGCAGCGCACTTCAGGCCAAGGGGTTTTACATGAAGCGGTCCAAGGGTCACATGCATCTCTACGATGGCCACAGCCACGTTCAGATCTGCACCTGCAGTTTTCTGGGCTACCCGTCCGAGGATCTGGAAAAGCGTTTCAAGCAATCAGCGCCGACGCGCAAGGTACGCAAACTCCCGGTGCGCAACTGACTTTCAGTGGCTTCGTGCGGCCTATCCTTTTGGAGAGTGTACTACGGAAAAGAGCGCCATTTCGGACCCTTTGGTCAGATAGGCGCGGCACAGTTCTAGGGGTAACTTGGAACTACTCCAAAGGGGTCCACGGACCCTGACCTGTCTGAGAAGCCGCTGACCACTGGGCCAGCTTCCGCCTTAACCGCCGGCTGCACCGCCCCCCGTGGCCCTGGCGGTAACATCCCTACCCTGACCCTGTGGTTGGCGGCTTCGAAGACCTGTATCTCATGATTGCAATTTTGAACAGGGTGCCGCGCTCTCACGGCGCCCTGTTGTTGTTTACGGGAAGCGCCAAAGATCGCAGATTGGCGTGGCGGTTCGCGCTCAGTAGGGTCGTGTCTGAGCTACTCCCCAATGTTCCGGCAGTTTTCGGCGTAAGTTTAGCCACTCTCTGCTCCTGCTGATCGGGTTGGGTCTTGTCTCAGCCAGTAGATCACAGCTGCTGGTTTGCCGCCAACGGAGGACCGGGGCGATCGACCTGACGCATCCGCATCAGATTCAGCGTCACCTTCGCCTTGAAATCCGGCGAATGATTCCTCCGTCCCGACAACGCTCATCCCCTTCTCGTCGAAGATCAGTAGACAAGAAATCGTAGTTTACGTCCGTGTTCGATTTGCTGGGGGTAACTCACAAAGATCCGGTCCCCTTTTGTTTGGCATAGCGCCGCTAGCGCGGCGCTGAATTCTGCTAAGAGGCGCCTTGAGGGGCATTTTTTCCTCTCAAGACGCCAGATCCATTGTTTGTTCTCTTTCGGGACAACGGCAAGCCGCCCTTGACCCGAATGTCCAAGGCGTGCGGCCGCGCCCCTTCAGCGGCGCCGGGCCCAAGGCCGCTTCGGGTGTTGTAGCGCAGCCACGGCACCCGGCGGGCGAGGGAGAGCTTTTCTTTCCTTTAAGAGCTGCCCTATCCGTTGTTGCGCAGGCGTCCGACGATACCGGTCGGGAAGAAATAGACGCTGAGAATGAACAAGACGCCCAGCCACAACAGCCACCGATCCGCGTTCAGAAGCTCCGGCACCAGCGGCAGCCCGCTTGTCAGTTCGGATGCGGCGCCCATCAGGTTCTGCAGGTAGTTTTGCGCCAGAACGAAGAGTGTCGCGCCGATCACTGCGCCATACATGGTGCCCATGCCACCAATCACTACCATCAAAAGGATATCGATCATGATCTCCATCGACAGGGAGGTGTCCGGCCCCACATAGCGCAGCCAGACCGCGTAGAGAGATCCAGCCAGCGCGGCGACCGCTGCCGAAAGGCAGGTGGCCGCAACGCGGTAGTAGACCACGCGATAGCCGATTGCTTCGGCCCGGAAATCGTTCTCTCGGATGGCTTGCAGCACCCGGCCAAAGGGTGAATTCACCACCCGCAACAGACCGAGGAACAGCACCAGCGCGCCGAAGAAGATGAAGTAGTAGGCCAGCAGTTTCCCGTTCAGCTTCACGCCAAAGAGCACGCCGTCAAAGGTCTCCTTGCCGAATTTGAAGGCCGGTCCCAGCTCCCGCGGAGTCTTGAAGGTCAGCCCGTCCTCGCCGCCGGTCAGGCTTGAGAGCTGGCTGACCAGAACAGCCACGGCCGAGGCGACGGCGAGCGTGATCATCGCAAAGAAGATCGCCCGCACCCTTAGGGAAAAGAGACCGATCACCAGCGTCAGGGCAGCAGCCAGCATGGCGCCCGCGACGGCACCAACAGCGATGGAGTCAAACCCGCGTCCCATATGGGTTGAGGCCAGCGCGACCCCATAGGCCCCGATGCCAAAGAACATGGTATGGGCAAAGCTGACGATCCCGCCGTAGCCCAGCAAAAGGTCATAGCTCGCGACCAACACGATGAAGACGCAGATCCGCGCTGCCGTGTCGACCGTGCGCACGCCGGGAAAGAGGAAGGGCGCCAGCGCGAGGCTGATCAGGATCACGCCAAGGATCAGCGCCAGCGGGAGGGACCGGGGCGTATCGCCCGAAAGAAGCGTGCGTATCATTTTGCTTTTACCACCGGGATCATGCCCATGGGGCGCCACATCAGGATGGCAACCATCAGGGCGATGTTGGAAATCAGCGCGGCCTTGGGTTCCAGAAAGGCGATGTAGTTTTGCAAAAGACCGACCAGAAGCGCACCGATAAAGCAGCCTTCGACCGAGCCGAGCCCTCCAATGATCACCACGATGAAGATCAGGATCATCGCGTGATTGCCCATATGGGCGGTGATCACTTCCTGGTAGAGGCCCCACATCACGCCGCCGAGACCCGCCAGAGCAGAGCCTGCGATGAAGACGCCGACGAACACCAGCCGCAGTCGGTAGCCAAGCGCCTGGACCATCTCTCCATTTTCGACGCCGGCCCGCACGATCAACCCGATCTTGGTGCGCCGCAGCACCCAGCGCATTGCCAGGAAGACCACAAGGCCGACGCCCACCGCCACCAGACGGTATTTCTCGATGGCTGCCCCTGCAAAGGTGATGGCGCCTTTCAGTGCTTCGGGGCGCAGGATGTAGATCTCCTCGGGGCCCCATAGAACGATGATCAGCTGCTCGACCACGATGAGGCCGCCCATGGTGACAAGGATCTGTTTCAGGTGATGGCCATAAACCGGCTCTACGATCACCTTTTCAAAGGCCCAGCCCATCAGCCCGGTGGCCAGCATGGCGCCGATCACCGCCAGCAGGATTGCGCCGAGGTTCAGCATCAAGGAGGGGCCTCGGTCATATGGCCCAGCAGCATCAGCACAGAGATGCCGACAAAGGCCCCGACCGAGACAAAAGCCCCATGGCCAAAGTTGATCACATCCATCAGGCCAAAAACCAGCGTCAGGCCTGAGGCCATGATGAAGATCATCATCCCCATGGCCAGCCCCGATACCGTCAGCGTCAGCCAGCTGGAGGGGTTCTGGATGGCGATGAACCCGGCAATGGCAATGAGCGGAACCAGCAGGACCGGCATATGCGGCGCAATGCGGTCGCGCAAGCTGGCCTCTGCCATCTTGGGGGCGTGTTCAGGTGCGGCGGTCATCTTAGGCCTCACGAAGTGCGGTTGCGGGAAGCGGGGCGAAACGAGCGGTCATCAATGCGCCTCCAGGCTGAGGCCCATAAGGCGTTCTTGCAGGGCGGCATCCGTTGCCAATTCCTGCATCTGGCCGGACCAGATCATGCGCCCGTCGTCCATCACATTGGCGCTGTCCCCCAGCGCCTTGGCGACGGCAAAGTTCTGTTCCACCAGCAGGACCGAGGCACCCTGATCCTTCAGGTCCTTCAGCGCGCGGGCCATGGTGGAGATGATGGCAGGGGCCAGCCCCTTGGTCGGTTCATCGATCAAGTAGAGCTTGCGCTCCTCGACCATGGCGCGTGCGATGGAGAGCATCTGTTTCTGCCCGCCCGAAAGGGTTCCGGCGTCCGATTTCCAGAAAGTCTTCAGCGGCGGGAAGGCAGCGAAGATCCAGTCGAGCCGAGCCGAATTGATCGGACCGGAGGCGGCGGCCAGCACCATGTTCTCCTCAACCGTGAGATCGGCAAAGATGCCCATATCCTCGGGCACGAACCCAAGGCCCATGCGGGCAATCGCCGGGGTGGGCATCTTTGTAATGTCCTCACCATCGAACAGAATGCGTCCCTGATGGGCGCGCCAGTGGCCGATCACGGTGCGCAGGGTTGTGGTCTTGCCCACGCCATTGCGCCCCAAAAGCATGGTCACAGCGCCGCGTGGCACCTCAAGGTCGACCCCTTGCAGGATGTGGTACTGGGCGATGTTGGTATAGACGCCTTCGAGTTTCAGGATCGGATCAGACATCTGCCAGCACTCCTTCCAGACCGCGGCCCATATAGGCTTCTTGCACCACATCCGAGGCCATGACCTCGGCAGGCGGCCCATCGGCGGCCAGCGCGCCGTTGTGCAGCACGATGATGCGGTCTGCGAGGGTGCGGATCACGTCCATCTTGTGTTCCACCAAGAGGATCGTGCGGTCACGCTGGTCTTTGAGTTCCTCGATCAGATCAAGCACCACCGGCGCCTCATCGACGCTCATGCCCGCCGTGGGCTCATCAAACATGTAGACAGCAGGATCCAGCGCGATCAGCAGGGCCACTTCCAGCTTGCGCTGGTTGCCGTGTGAGAGTTCCGAAACCACCTGATGACGCTGCTCCAGCAGGCGCACGCGACGCAGGATCGCCTCGGCCTGATCGGTCAGGTCCTGATGGCCCGAGACCATGGACCAGAGGTTGAAGCTGCGCCCCGATTTGGCTTGCACCACAAGGCGCACGTTCTCCAGCACCGAAAGGTTCGGGAAAAGGTTCGTGAGCTGAAAGGCACGGCCAATCCCGGCGCGGGTGCGGGATGAGACCGACATGCTGCCAATGTCGCGCCCTTTCAGAAAGACGCGCCCGGCGCTGGCGGGGATCTGACCCGAGATCAGGTTGAAATAGGTCGTCTTGCCCGCGCCATTGGGGCCGACGATGGCGGTCAGTTGACCGGCGTGAAAGTCGCAGGTCACCGCATCGACCGCCACATGGCCGCCGAACCGCACGGTCAGGTCTGTGGTGCAGAGTATGGGAGAGGTGGTCATGTCAGTCTCTGGTCTGTCCGCGAGATGGGAAACGCCCAAGGCTGCGGAAATGGGCCACCGCGGGATGGCCATGCCGGACAGGAACGGCCCGAGGCAGGACCCCGGACCGTCCATATCGTCAGGTGTTTAGTTGCGGACCGGGATCGGCAGATCTTCGATCTTCAGCTCACGCACCAATTCGGGGATCGCCCAGTCGACACCGTCCTCGACCTTGATTCGGAAGTGATACATGGGCTGCAGCGCCTGGTGGTCTTCGGCGCGGAACATCATGGTGCCCTTGGGGCTTTCCCATTCCATGCCTTCCATAGCGGTGATCAGCTCTTCGGTGTCGGTGGAGCCGGCCTTTTTGATCGCTTCGACCGCCGCGATACCGGCTGTCATGCCGCCTGCGGTGAAGAAATCGGGCGGGGTGCCAAAACGGGCCTTGTGCTCTTTCACCAGCCAGTCGTTCACCGGATTCTGCGGGATCTCATAGTAGTAATAGGTGGCGCCTTCCATGCCGGGGAATTCCTTGTAGCCCTTCATCGCCGCAAGGATGTTGCCGCCGGTGGCCAGTTCGATGCCGAACCGGCTGGGGTCCATGGCGTTGATCTTGCTCATCGGGTTGCCGCCGCCGGCCCAGATCACAAAGAGCTTCTTCTCACCGTCCAGATCCTTCATCGCGTTGAAGATCCGTTCGGCGGCCGCAGTGAAATCGGTGGTGTCGGTGGGCACGTATTCCTCATGCGCAACGCCGCTGCCGACACTTTCCAGCGCTTCCTTGAAGGCGGCGATACCGTCGCGGCCAAAGGCATAATCCTGCGCGAGGGTTGCGATATGGACGTTCTCACCGGCCAGCGCGATGGCGTTAGACACCGCATCCTGGGACGAGTTGCGCGAAGTGCGGAAGACATAGCGGTTCCAGTTGGAGCCGGTGATACTGTCGGCCACTGCAGGCTCGACGATCAAGAGCTTCTCGTACTCCTCGGCCACCGGCAGCATCGCCAGCGCCACGCCCGAGCTGACCGGGCCAATCGCCAGATCTACCTCGTCATCGCCATAGGCCTCTTCCAGCAGGGCCTTGCCGTTTTCCGGCTTCAGCTGGGTGTCCTTTTCGATCACGACGATCTTTTCGCCGTTGATCTGCATGGTGCCGTCGGTGGCGTATTCCAGCCCCAGCATCAGCCCGTCATGAGACTGTTTTGCATAGGCCTCGAAGGGGCCGGTCTTGCCATAGATATGGGCGATCTTGATGTCTGCGGCTGCGGCCGAAGCCAAGGCGAGCGCCGACACCATACCCGCAAGAATTGCGCGTTTCATAGCTGTCCTCCCTGATGCCGCGCGGGCCTGCCCTGAGATGTCCAAGGGCCTCTTACGCGGTCATTCTCCTGTGCGCTCAGGCTAGCGGGGCAGGGGGAAACCGGTCAATTGCAGGGAAATACGTATCGCTCCGCGCCGCCCGTGTGGTGGCAGCGCAGGGCGACGCCGTTGCAGCCTAGCGCGTCTTCCAGTCTGCGGCTAGCTTGCGGGCGTTCTGCGCCAGGATCAACACGTCCAGCCCCACGGCAAGGAACTGCGCGCCCATGTCGAAATAGGCCTGCGTGGCCTCTTCGGTGACGCCCAGGATGCCGGGTGCCTTTCCGGCGGCGCGGATATGTTCCAGCGCGCCCTTGATCACAGCGCGCACCTCGGGGTGGGCGGCATTGCCCTGATGGCCCATGTCGGTGGACAGATCTGCGGGGCCGATGAAGACGCCGTCGATGCCTTCGACCTTCAGGATATCATCAAGTGCCGCGATGCCGGCGCGGTTTTCCACCTGCACCAGCAGGCAGACTTCCTGATCCGCCGTCTGGATATATTCGCTGACCGAGCCGAACCGACTGGCCCGTGCCCCTGCAGCCCCCACACCGCGGGTGCCATGCGGCGGGTATTTGCAGGCGCGTACCAGTTCCTCGGCCTGTTCGGCGCTTTCTACGATGGGCACCAGCACGGTTTGTGCGCCCGCATCGAGCACCTGCTTGATGATCCAGGTCTCGCCAATCGGCACGCGCACCACCGGGTGGCTGTCCGAGGCTTCCAGTGCAATCAGTTGATCGCGGATCGAGCGGATGTCATTGGGGGCGTGCTCTCCATCCACCACGAGCCAGTCAAAGCCGCAGGTGCCCATGATCTCGGCCACGGAGGGTTCGGCAAAGCTCATCCAGCAGCCGATCTGGCGTTTGCCGTCGGCGAGGGCCTGTTTGAAGTGGTTCTTGGGTGCGGGCATGGAAAACCTCGTTGGTCAGGTATGGGCGGTCAGGCGAATGTGATGGCGACACGGCCGAAGGAGCCGAAATCGGCGGTGATCTCGCTGCCCGGCGGGCATTCGATGGGCCGGATGAACGACCCCGATAGGACGATATCCCCGGCTTCGATCTGTTGTCCATATTCCGCCATGCGGCGCGCCAGCCACAACACGGAGGTGACGGGATCGTTCAGCACCCCGGCGCCCAGGCCTGTCTCCTCCACCGTGCCGTCGCGGGTGACGATGGCGCCGACCCAGCGCAGATCATGCGCGTCGATGTCGTGCCGCTGGTTGCCCAGCACCACGCCCGCATTGGCGGCATTGTCGCTGATGGTGTCGGTGATGATACGGGCTTGCCCGGTGGCGGGATCGGCGCGCAGGATGCGGGTGTCGAGGATTTCCAGCGAGGGCGCCACATGGTCCGTTGCGGCAATCACCTCCTCGCGCGTGCAGTCGGCACCTGCAAGGGGCGCCTTCATCACAAATGCGATCTCGGCCTCGACGCGCGGTTGGATGAAGCGGCCGGCCGGAACAGTGCCGCCAGTTTCAAATGCCATATCATCGAGCAACACGCCGCTGTCGGGCGTTGTGATGTTCAGCGCCTGCTGCATGGCGCGGCTGGTGAGGCCAATTTTCCAGCCGATCTTGCGGCGTCCCTGCGCCAGCTTTTGCGCCACCAGCGCCTTTTGCACGCCGTAGGCGTCCTCCAGCGTCATGCCGGGGTAGGCGAGGGACAAGAGCCCGCATTGCTGGCCGGTTTCTTCGGCCTTCAGCAGACGCGCAGCGGCCTCAAGGTGCTGGTCGGGGGTCATGCCTCATCCTCCACCGTGTTGGTCAGCTTGCCAATGCCCTCGGCCTCCACCTCGATCACGTCACCGGGTTCCAGGAAGCGGGGCGGGTCAAAGCGCGCGCCGGCGCCGGTGGGGGTGCCGGTCACGATCACATCGCCGGGCACCAGCGTGGTGAAGGTCGAGATATATTCGATCTGGCGGCGGATTGGGAACAGCATCCGGCTGGTGCGATCGTCCTGGCGCAGTTCGCCATTCACATGGGTGGTGAGACGCACATCATCCAGTTGCGCGGCAGAGGTGAACGGCACCAGCCACGGTCCCATGGCGCCGGAATTGTCCCAGTTCTTGCCTTGGGTGACGTTGAATTTCGCATGGCGCACCCAGTCGCGCAGGGTGCCCTCATTGCAAAGGGTCACGGCGGCGATGTGGTCATAGGCGTCCTCGGCCTTGATGCGGCGACCACCCTTGCCGATGACGATTGCGATCTCGCCCTCGTAATCCAGCTGCGGGGTTTCCGGCGGGCGGATCAGCGGCTGACCCTGCCCAGTGAAAGAACGCGGAAAACGGATGAACAGCGACATGTTCGGCGGCGCGTCCTGGCCGTCCTTGTATTCGGCATTGCGGTCGGGGAAGTTCACACCGACGCAGATGATCTTTTCCGGGTTGGGGACCGGGATCTGGTAGGTGAAGGTGCCGTTCGGGTGCGTGATGGGATGATCCTTGGCGGCCACCGCCAGATCATGCAGCCCGTCGGCGGCGATCACATCGCGCAGGGTCGGCCAATGGGGGAAACCGGGCGACAGGGCGGCCATGCCCTCGTCCGTGACGGCGCCGTAATAAGTCTCGCCATTGGCGCTATAGGTGGCAAATCGCATCAATCGGCTCCTTCTGTCAGGCTGGCGGCAATTTCGGTGATGACATCATGGGCCATCATCACGTCGCTTTCCGTGGTTTCGAATTGACCCGCCTGGAAGCGGATCACCAGATCGCCATCGACGCGGGTCTGCGTCAGGTAGATCCGCCCGTCGTCATTGATGGCATTGACCAGCGCGAGGTTCAGCGCATCCAGATCCGTGGCGCCTTCGGGGGCATAGCGGAAGGTCCAGAGCGACCACATGGGCGGGGTCACGATCTCAAAATCCGGGGTGGCGGCGAGCTTGTCATGCAGCTGGTTCGACCAGTTGACGTGGTTGCGCAGGCGGGTGCGCAGTCCTTCCAGCCCATAGGTACGGATCAGGAACCAGATCTTCAGCGCGCGGAAGCGGCGGCCCAGCGGCACCGACCATTCGGAATAGTTGATGATGCCGTCCTTGCCGTGGGTCTTCAGGTACTCGGGGCTGATCGCCAGCGTCTGCACCAGATCGTCGGGGTTCTTGAGGAAATGGGCCGAGCAGTCGAACTGCGCGCCGAGCCACTTGTGCGGGTTGAAGACGATGCTGTCGGCGCGCTCAATCCCCGGCCAGTAGTGGCGGTACTCGGGGCAGATCATCGCCGAGCCGGCCCAGGCCGCATCCACATGGGTGTAAAGCCCGTATTTTTCGGCCACATCCATCACTTTGTCCACGGGATCGGTGGCGCCGGTGCCAGTGCCACCCACGCAGAGGATCACGCCCGCAGGCTGCAATCCAGCGGCAATGTCTGCCTTGATCGCGGCCTCGAGCGCGTCGGGGTCCATGCCGCGCCAATCGCCCTTGATCGGCACGCGTACCAGGTTCTGCTGGCCGATACCGGCGACCCAGATCGCGCGGTCGATGGATGTATGTACCTCGGATGAGCAATAAACCCGGAGCGGTTTCTGACCGAACAGACCTTCCTGATTGCCTTTCCAGTTCAGCGCCTTTTCCCGCATGGTCAGCACGGCGGCCAGTGTCGCCGAAGATGCGCTGTCTTGAATGACGCCCTGAAACGGCTCGGGCAGGTCCAGCGCCTGACGCAGCCAGTCCATCATCCGGGTTTCCATCTCGGTCGCCGCCGGGGAGGTCTGCCAGAGCATGCATTGCGGCGCGATGGCCGATACCAGGAATTCCGCCAATACCGAGGGCGCTGCTGCGTTCGAGGTGAAATAGGCAAAGAAACGCGGGTGCTGCCAATGGGTGATCCCGGGCATCACGATCTCTTCGAAATCGGCAAAGATCGCCTCCATGCCTTCGCCGCTTTCAGGTGGATGGCTTGGCAGAGCATTTAGAACCTCGCCCGGTTCGGTGCGGGCGCGTACGGGTTTTTCGCCCACGGTCAGGTGATAGTCCTGTGCCCAGTCGGCGACCTTGCGGCCCCAGTCTGAGAATTCATCCCATTTCATAAATTATTCTCCAATGTTCGGGCCTTGGCCCAGACCGCGCCTGACCTTCCCCCTGGGAAGGCGCTTCTCGCCTCCCCAAGGTCAGTCGCTGTCCTGATGTTGTTCTACGGTGCAATGATCGGCTGCGCGGTGAGCGCACTGGGCTGTGGCTCTACCCCCTCAAAACTTGACCCTTCCTCGAACCAGCTACGCGGCGCGGGGGCGCCCCATAGGGTCTGGCGCTGGGGGTCGGTGAGGGACCATTTGATCGGCTCAAGGTCGGGATCGCAGGTCTGGTAATCCGAGCAGTAGATCTCGATCCGGTGCCCGTCCGGGTCACGCACATAAAGGAAAAACGCGTTGGAGATGCCGTGCCGGCCGGGGCCGCGCTCGATATTGTCCACATAGCCGGTGGTCGCCATCAAGTCCAACAGATCGATGATGTTGAGCGGGTTCGGCACCCAAAAGGCGGTGTGGTGCAGACGCGGGCCAAGCCCATTGGTAAAGGCCACGTCATGCACGCCGCCCTTGCGGTGCATCCAGGCGGCCCAGACTTTGCCGCTGTCGTCATCCTCGGTGTATTCGGTGACGCGAAAACCGATCTCGTTGTAGAAGGCGACGCTGGCATCCACATCGGCCGAGAACATGTTGAAATGGTCGATGCGGAGCGGTTTTACCCCGTTATAGAGCCTGTACTTCTGGTGGATCGGCTCCAGCCGGTCCATCTTGACGTAGAACTCCAGCGGGATGCCCCAGGGATCGCGGGTGCGCAATGTGCGGCCCATGTGCGGGCGCTCGACCCACTCCACCGGCAGGCCCTTTTGGGCAAAGAATTCGGCGGCCTTGTCGAGGTCGGGTTCGTCGAACAGTTTGAAGCCCAGAACCGCCACCGACGGCGTATCCGCCTGCACCAGAACGATGCAGTGATGGCCGCGTTCCTCCATCGCGCGCAGGTAGATGCGGCTGTCGTCCTCATGGGTGACCTGAAGGCCCAGCGTGTCCACGTAAAAGGCGCGGCTGGCGGCAAGGTCCGTCACCGCGTACTCCACGTGGCTGAGGCGGAGGATGTTGAAGGGCGGGTAGAGTACGGGGGCGGGAACGGGCATTGGTGCCTCCTTGTTTGAACCGGCGCCTAGACCGGGAAAATCACATTTGTCTGGCCGGTGCCTGAGCTGGGGAAATAGGGCGTCACCACCTCGCATTTGCCATCATAGGCATCCCATCCCAGCGCGCCATAGAGCATCGCCGTGTCATGCATCGAGCCTTCACCGCAGCAGAATTGCGCATATTCGCTGAGCATTTTCAGGAAGGTCGCGTGATCGCCGTTTTTCCACATCTCCAGCACATGCAGGTCCATCTGGCGGTTGAACTCCGAGCTGATGGTGAAGGTGCCATTGTTGGCGGCGTAATCCTTGTTGGCCCAGATCTTGTGTGAGAGCGAGCCTGAGGCGACCAGCAGCACCTTGCTGTCCGAAGCCTCCACCGCGGCGCGGATCGCTTCGCCCACCACGCGGCTTTCGTCATGGCCGTGCACCGTGGCCCAGGCTGCGACGGAGACGACCTTCATGTCGTGTTCCCGGCTAATGAAGCGCATTGGAACGAGTGTGCCATATTCCAGCTCCAGGCTGTCCAGATGATGCGCCAGCGTATAGGCGCCCCGGTCCGAGGCTTCCTTGGCGATGGCATCGCCCAGCTCGGGGTTGCCGTCATAGGCGTAAGGCAGGTTCTGGATGAACTGCGGGAACTCGTTCGAGGTAAAAAGCCCCTCGAAACGATTGTTGGCATTGATGTGAAAGCCCGCGTTGATCACCCAATGGGTGTCGCAGATCACCACGGTATCGGCCCCCAGTGCCTTGGCCCGGCGGGCGATCTCATAGTGCCCGTCGATGGCGGGTTGGCGGGTGCCTTTGATGGGACCCTCCTGCTCGGACATGAGCATGGTGGGCACGTGGGTCATCTTGGCGGCGAGTACGATCTCTCCCATGGGTCTCTCCTCCCGAAATGTATTGCGCGCGTTTCCGAAAGGGCGATCAGGCGCCGAGGCGCGCGATCTTGTGCTGGCCGGTGGCGAACCCGATGTGCTTTTGCTCCATGTAGAACTCGAAACTCCAGTCGCCGCCATCGCGGCCAATGCCGGAGGCTTTGACCCCGCCAAAGGGGGTGGGCAGGTGACGCACGTTTTCGCTGTTCACCCAGATCATCCCTGCTTCCAGCCGGTCGGTAAAGCGCAGCGCGCGGGTCAGATCATTGGTCCAGACATAGCCTGTCAGCCCGTAGGGCGTGTCATTGGCGATCTCCAGCGCTTCTTCCTCGGTCGTGAACGGGATCGAAGTCAGCACCGGGCCAAAGATCTCCTCTCGTGCGATACGCATCTGGTTATTGGCACCGGTGAACAGGGTGGGGCGGACGAAATAGCCCTCGTCGCCCAGAGTCTCACCGCCGGCTGCGATGATGGCGCCATCTTCGCGGGCGATCTCGAAATAAGAGGTCACCTTGTCAAAATGCTCTTTGCTGATCAGCGGGCCGATCTCGGTGGTGGGATCCAGCGGATGCCCGACCTTGATGCGATTGACGCGCTCCACCAGCTTGGCCTCGAATGCGTCGCGGATGCTGTCCTGCACCAGAAGGCGCGAGGAAGAGGTGCAGCGTTCGCCATTGATCGAATAGATCATGAAGATCACTGCATCCAGCGCGCGATCCAGATCGGCGTCGTCAAAGACGATGACCGGGTTCTTGCCGCCCAGCTCCAGGTGCACCCGCTTCAGCGTATCGGCGCCCTGCTTGGTGATGAGGCTCCCGGTGCGGCTTTCGCCAACAAAGGCGACGGCCTTGATATCGGGATGTTCGGTCAGGCGTTTTCCTGCGTCTTCGCCATAGCCGTTGACGGTGTTGAGAACACCCGGCGGCAGGCCTGCCTCTTCGGCGATCTCGACCAGCAGGCGCGCGGTCAGGGGCGAATCCTCGGCCGGTTTGTGCACCACAGTGCAGCCTGCGGCCAAAGCTGGCGCGATCTTCCAGGTCGACAGCATGAAGGGCGTGTTCCACGGCGTGATCACCCCCACCGGGCCGATGGGCACGCGGGTGGTGATATTCATCAGGGTGGGCGATTTCAGGTGCTGGCCGTCGCGGGCCTGAACTACCTGATCGGCGAAATAGCGGAAATTCTCAGCCCCGCGCAGGGCGGCCTTGGACATGAAGCGCAGGGCCTGACCGGTGTCCCAGCATTCACACAGGGCGATTTCCTCGGCGCGGGCTTCAATCGCATCGGCAATGCGGATCAGGATCTTGCGACGCTCGGTGGCGGGCATATCGCGCCAGGCCGGGAAGGCGGCCTTGGCCGCAGCGGCGGCTTGGTCGATGTCGCTCTCAGTGCCGCGCGCCACATCGCAGATCACGCTTTTGTCCACCGGAGAGGTCGACTGGAACACCCCACCGGATCCGGCGACATCCTGCCCGGCAATGCGGTTCTGAATGCCGGTGTCCTTGAACCGCGCCAGATAGCCGCTGAGTTTCTCGATATTGCTGGCCAGATCGCTCATCACTGCTCTGCCTTCTTCATATGGTCGCGGATGGTGCCGCATTTGGGGGAAAGATCGGGGTCGATGTCGCGCATCTCGAACGACAGCGCGAGGGAGTGGGTCTGCATCGCAGGCTCCAGATAAAGGCGCGCGGCCTCAAAGATCTCGGCGGTGGCGCGCTTGCGGGTCTCCAGATCTCGACCACCGCGCAACCGAACGGCGATATCAACGTAACCATGCTGGGTATCGCCATCGGCAATCGATACATGCGTTGCAGCGAAGGCCCGCACCCGTATGCCCGCCAACGGCAGCACGCCGGTCTGTGCCGCGGCCAGTCGCAGAACATTGCACAGTCCTGCGACATCGACATAGCCTTCCACGTTCGGCGAGTAGTCCACCGTAATATGGGGCATCGAAAGCGCTCCTTCCCATTTATTTAACATGTGTACCAAATGTGAGGGCCACCGTCAAGCCGCGCAATCCAATTGCACTTGTGGGGTGTTTAAGGTGATAAATACCCATGACCAGAACTTTGCCATCGACCAACCGTTCTTTGCCGATTGCTCTTCTAAGGGCCCGTGAACGGGTTATGGGGCCGATCCGCGCACTTCTGAGCGATTCGAACCTGACCGAACAGCAATGGCGTGTCTTGCGTGTCGTTCAGGAAAGCGGGCCAACCGACCCGACCCAGATCTCGGAAGAGGCTTGTCTCTTATTGCCGAGCCTCACGCGCATCCTGCAAAAGCTGGAAGAGAAAGAACTGATCAGTCGCAGCCGCGATTCCGTCGATCGCCGCCGTCAGGTCGTGAAGATCACGGCCGCCGGGGAAAAGATCATCGACGACAATATCGAGGCCAGCATGGCCTTGGTGGAGCGAACCCGGCAAAAAATGGGGGAAGAGCGGTACGAGGCGCTCCTTGATCTTTTGAACGATCTGGATCGGATTGATCTTTAATCCGCTTTGCGCAAAAAAACCTGAACATCGGCCACATTCGTGCCGGTGCCCCCTGTCATGACGAGGGCGTCGGCAGCCTTGAGAGCGGCGTAGCTGTCGTTATTCGCCAACAGAGCCTCGGGATCCTGACCTGCGTCGCGAATGGCCTGCCAGGTATCTGGCCCGACGATACCGCCCGCAGCATCGGTCGGCCCATCGCGTCCGTCCGTACCCCCAGACAGGAAGAGCCAGTCGCCGCTGAGCCGCTCTGCACCGAGCCGCGCCACGCGCAGGGCCAGTTCCTGGTTGCGACCGCCAACGCCTGTTCCATTCAGCCGCACCGTGGTTTCCCCGCCAAAGATCAGCGCAACTGGCTTGTCACTTGGGGCGTTGCTGGCAGCATCCAGAACGGTTTGCGCGGCCTCGGCCACGTCGCCGGTCAGGTGGTCGCTGACAATCTGCGCTTCCCATCCGCTTGCTGCGTCTTTCATTGCGGACAGGCTGTGGCGGTTCGATCCGATCAGGATGTTTTCCGCCTCTGGCAGCGCGACATCATCATCGGGCAAGGACAGGTGCGCCCTGACGGCTTCGGGTGCGTCTGCCCAGATCGCCGCGCGCTCCATCACCGCGCGGGCCTCGGCTTTTGTGCCGATGGGCGACACTGTCGGCCCGGATGCGATGGCGCGCAGATCGTCGCCGATGACATCGGACAGAATATAGGTGGTGACGGCTGCCGGGGCCGCATGGCGCAAGAGCCCGCCGCCCTTGAGGTCAGAAAGCTGCTGTCGGATCAGGTTCATCTCGTTGATTTCAAGTCCCGAGGCCAGCAGCAGGCGGCCGACCTCGGATTTGTCCGCCAATGTCAGCCCCGGCGCGGGCGCGACCATCAGGGCCGACCCTCCGCCCGAGATCAGTGCGATGACCCGGTCCTGTGGCGCCGCCTGTGCAAGGAAATCCATCACAGCGCGCCCAGCGGTTGCGCTGGCCTCATCCGGTACGGGATGACTTCCCGCCATGACCTTGGCGCCGGGCAGATCGCATAGGTTTTCCGGGTTTGTCACCACAAGGGCCGCGCGCGGTTCGGGAATGTGATCCAGCGCCTCGCGCATCATTGGGATGGCCGCCTTGCCCACCGCGAGGATCAGGCTGCGTCCTCCGTCGGGCACAGGGGCGAGTGGTGCCTGCGCGAGCTGCTGGCGCAGGGCGTGAGCCGGATCGGCGCGTTCGACGGCGGCCGAAAACAGCGCAAGCGCGGTCTTTCGTAGGTCACTCATGGTTCATGTCCCCGTCTGGCGCTGCCCTTTGCGACGCGCTCGTTCATGTTATCGCTAAACTTGCGGGGTCTTTTGCCTCAAGCCGAAGGACCGCGTCAACCTTATGGGCGCGCTTTAGGGCGGGGACGCGTGAGTCTGCGTGGCCCGTCTTGTGTGATCTGATCCAAAGACAGGGTGTGATCGGCGTTCTTCATGCGGTGGCGCAGCATGGTGCGTGTGAGGCGGGCCAAGTCTGTCTGATAGGCCGGGTCCTCTGCCACATTCTCCATCTCGCCCGCGCCTTGGTGATCGAACAGCAAGGGCGGCAGCTCGGCGGCGAACTCCACCAGCGTGAAGCGGTCGTCCCGCAGAATGGCAAGGGAGGAATTCGACAGATCCAGACCGGGTATCGTGCCGGGGTCCTCGGGCTGGGCAAAGTCCAGCTCTGAGTAAGAATAGCTGCGCCAACCTGCAGGACGATCTCCGCGCAGAAGCGGCAGGAGCGAGACGCCATCCATGGCGTTGGGAATGTCTTGCCCAACCCACTCCAGAATGGTTGGGGTCAGATCAATGGATTCGGTGATGTCCGTCAACCGGCTGCCCGCTCGGGCTTCATTGCCGGGCAGGCGGATCATCAGGGGCGTTTTGTAGGCTGCATCGTAGACCGAGAATTTGCCCCAGCTGTGGCGATCCCCCAGCATCTCTCCATGGTCGGCGCTGATGATCACGAGGGTGTCGTCCTCCTGGCCGCTGTCCTTCAGAAACTTCAGTACGCGCCCGATATGGGTGTCCACCTCGCTGGCGAGACCAAGGTAGAGTGCGCGCAGGGTCTGAACCGCTTTGTCGCTGGCCTCCAGCTCAGGAAAGCCCAGCACGGTCGAGGCCGGGGTGATCGCGTCCATCATCGGCCCAAAGAAGGGATGCACGGCGCGCTCCGCCTGCGCATCGGCCAGCCGCGTGGGGAGTGGGAGGGCGGCAGGGTCATACATCTCGTTATAGGGCGCGGGCGCCACCAGCGGAGGATGCGGGCGGATATATGTCAGATGCGCGAACCAGTTTTGGTCTCTGTAGGCGGGCATCGTGGCAAGGAAGCGATCTGTCAGAAAGGCGGTGTCGCTGTCCTCGGCCCGGTAGGGCGCAGGATCATTAAGGCGCGGTGGGCCGCCCGTGGACGAAACAGGTTTGTACAGATCCCAGTAGTCGTCAAACCTGTACCCTTTGGTCATGAGGTAAGATCGCCAAGGATAGGACATCTCAAGCCGCATCTCCAGCATCTCGTGGAAATCGGCCATGTGGTATTCATATGTCTGGACTGCCGGGTCATTCGGGTGATGCACACGCGGATCGCGGGAGGTGTCGGTATAGCCAAACAGCATCGGCAGGTAACCGCATTTGCGCATTTCACCCGCCAGCGTCGGGGCATCATGGCGCAAGGGCGTGCCATTGCGGACCGAGCGGTGGTTCATCGCATATTGCCCGGTCAGGATCGAGGCGCGGGATGGCCCACAGGGGTTCACCACGGTGTAGTTCCGCTCGAAAGTGACAGCGGTCTCCATAAAGGCGCGCAGATTGGGCAGACCCACATGGGCTGCCAGCGCCCCGTTCAGGCAATCGGCCCGAAGCTGATCAATGAGGATGAACAGAACATTCTTGCGCCGTTCGGTCATGGTATGCGCCTCCTCCGGCTCTTTTCGGTGCCAGATAAGCCTGCTGCGGGAGGCTTGGAAAGCGTTTTCTGGACCACACAATCCCGTAATGGATGACCGTTTTGTGTGAATTGGGGTGGATATATGTGGGAAATCCGGTCATGTTAGAGCTAACTTTCGTGAAGACCCTGTTGAGACTGGCTGATTTATGTCCACCACTTCCACAGATCTCTCGCGCCGCGAGGCCGAACTTGTCGAGGCGCTGCGCCGTCTTGGTGGCTCGGGGCGCAGCGGTGAACTGGCGCAGGTTCTGAACGTGTCAGAGGAAACCGTGCGCCGCACGATCAAGGCGCTGGCAAAATCGGGCCTTGTTGAGCGTGTCCATGGTGGCGCCCATCTGGTGGGCGGATCCTCAGGCGCCAGTTTCTTTCGCCGCATCACCGAGAACGCGCCGGAGAAGCAGCGCATCGCTGAGGCCGCAGCGGGCAGCATCGAAGATGGTGCTACGGTCTTTCTTGATGTCGGCTCGACCAGTGCCTTTGTGGCTGAGGCGTTGCGGCAAAAGCATGATCTGACGGTGGTGACAAACTCCATCGGTGTCGCCCAGACCCTCGCGAGCCACAACGGCAACCGCGTTCACATGCTGGGCGGAGAGATGCAAAGTGATGAGCGCGGCACCTTTGGCCCCGTGGCCGAGCAACAGGCGCAGCAGTTCGCCCTGGACGTCGCTATTTTGTCTGCAGATGCGCTGTCCGCGAAACATGGGGCGTTGTTCCACAGAGCGCCCGAGGCCCGACTTGCCCAGGTGATCGCCAATGGCGCCGAGACTGCGATGCTGGTTCTGGACCATGGCAAGTTTGGCAAGACCGCGCCGCACCGCGGACCAGAGCCAAGCATCCTCGACGTTCTGGTAAGCGACCAGATGCCGGGCAAGAAGCTGGCGAAGGCGCTTGAGGACTGGGGCATCAGGGCTGAAATCGCCGTCGCTCAGGCAGGCAAAGAACAATAATCGGAGACGGAGATGGCAATTCTTACCTTCCTGATCAGCCTGATGGGGGCAACCATGCTGCTGCTTTTCGCGGTGCGGATGGTGCGCACCGGGATCGAGCGCAGTTATGGTGCCTCGTTTCAGCGGCTGCTGACGGGGGCGGACAACCAGTTTCAGGGTGCAACTGCAGGCATCGGTCTGGCGCTGGTGCTGCAAAGCTCGGCTGCCGTGGCTTTGTTGGTGACGGGGTTTGCCGCAAGTGGCTATCTGACTTTTCCGATGGGGCTTGCGATCGTGCTGGGCGGCGACCTTGGCTCGGCGCTGATCGTTCAGGCGTTGTCCTTTCGGTTGGATTGGCTAGTGCCGGTGCTCTTGGCCGTTGGCGGCTACCTGTTTGTCAAAACCGAGGCCAAGAAGCCGCGCCAATTGGGGCGCATTATCCTTGGTATCGCCTTTATCCTCATCTCCCTGCGCTTCCTGCGGGAGGCGATGGACCCGATCCGTGACAGTGCCTTTCTGCCTGCGATCGCGGGCTACCTCGCACGGGACTACATCACGGCCTTTCTGGTGGGCGGGGCGCTGGCCTTTGTGATGCATTCGTCCGTCGCAGCGATCCTTATGTGCGTTACCTTGGTGCAGATCGATGCGCTTCCCTTTGAAGCGGGGCTCTCGCTGGTGCTGGGGGCGAATTTCGGGTCGGGGTTCATTCCGGTCTGGTTGAGCCGTGGAATGGCGATCTGCGCACGACGCATTCCCTTTGCCAATCTTGGACTGCGCGGGGCCTGGGCGGTTTGTTGCCTTTTCGGAGCCAACTATGCCTTGCGGCAGGGGCTTTTGGGTGATCCGCAAGGCGGGCAGATGCTGGTCTATGCACATCTGGCCTTCAACACATCGTTGCTTGTGGTGGCATTGCCGCTGTGCCGCCCGGTGCAGGCACTGATGGTGCGTGTCCTGCCTGAGGCCGCTGGGCCTGAGCCAGAGGTGCCGACCCGTCCGGTCTCTGCGCTGGTGCCGGGCGACTATGCTTCGCCGACGCTGGCAATCTCCAATCTCAAGCGCGAATTGCTGCGCATGATCGATCTGATCGATACCATGTTCCGCCCGGTTCCGGACCTGTATCGCAGTGGCAATGCTGTGCAGATCAAGGCGGTTCAGGCGCTGGACCACGAGGTCAACACTTGCCTCTCTGGTATCCGCGCCTATGTGGCGGGCATCCCCGAGGGCGCCTTCAGCAAGGCTGAGCTCAAGACCGCCCGTGAGATGGTGGAATATGCGATCCGCTTGGAGACCGCAGGCGATGTGGCGGCGGCCCGCCTTGCGGCCCTTGCGGGCGAGAAAAACAAGAAGAATTTGAAGTTTTCAAAGGACGGCTGGGGGGAAATCACGCGCATGCACGAGGCGATCATGGCCAATCTGCGATTGGCGTCTAATGTGCTGATCTCGGACGATCTGGAGAGCGCGCGCCTGCTCAACCTGGAAAAGACCGAGGTCAAGCGGATGGAGCGTGACAGTCGCAAACGTCACCTCAAACGCCTGCAGTCGGGTGTGTCGGAGAGTTTCGAATCCTCCGATATTCATTTGGAGACCCTGCGTGCCCTCAGGGAATTCAACAGCCATATCGCGGCCGTGTCTTACCCGGTTCTCTATCAGAATGGACAGTTGCTGGAGACGCGGCTGATCCAAGACATGCAGCCCGAGGCTGTGGAGTGACCTTGCAGCGGCTCGAACTGCTCTCGATTCAAAAGGCGTGAATAGGCTGTGAGTACCTTTGTCATCGTGATCGTTCTGTCTGCGGCCATGCTGCATGCGGTATGGAATGCCATCGTGAAAACGGCGGCAGATCGAACGACCATGCTGGGGCTGGTTGCGCTGGGCCATGTCATTCCCGGCGCTGTGATGGTCGCGCTTTTGCCGTTGCCCGCCCCGGAAAGCCTGCCCTATGTGCTGGCTTCCACCGTGATACATTTTGGCTACTTCTACATGCTGGGGCGGGCCTATGCGCATGGTGACCTCAGCGTCGTCTACCCGATTGCCCGTGGTGTCGTGCCTGCGCTGGTTGCACTTTGGGCGATGCTCTTTGCCGGAGAGGTGCTGCCGCTTCAGGCCTGGGGCGGGATTGCGCTGATTGCCTGCGGAATCCAGCTGAGCAGCTGGCAGGCACTGCGCTCGGGTGTTGGGCGGGCCGCGCTCGGCTATGCGGTCGGCACCGGGATCTGCATCTCGGCCTATTCGCTGACCGATGGGCTGGGCGTGCGTTTGTCAGGCAATACGCTCAGCTATTGGGCCTGGGGTGCGTTTTTGCACCTGTTCGTGACTCTTTTCATTGGCCTGCGCAAACGGAATGCCCTCGGCGCATTGCGCCCGCGCACCTGGGCGATCGGGATTGGTGGCGGATTTGTCTCCATGACGGCCTATGGTCTGGTGCTCTACGCCAAAAACTATGCCCCGCTCGGCGCGGTTTCTGCCCTCAGGGAAACCTCGGTGATCTTTGCGGCGCTCATCGGATTCGTTTTCTTGAAGGAGGGAAACTGGATGCGCCGCCTTGGCGCTGCGGTGCTGATGGCGGGGGGAGTTGCCCTGATCGGAACGTCGCTGTGATGAGTATCATCGCGGCATCAGTGCCCAATCTGCGGGCATGAGCGTTGACGCAAGTCAGAGTGGGGCGCAAACTGCTCATCGTCACGGCCCCGCTGTGGCGCATTAAAATAAAGGCAAACCTGAGCTTTCAGACGCTTCTGGACCGATCCGACCGCCATAGTGCGACATTCTGGCCTTATCAATTTTTGAAACTGTCACTGTCGGCTGAGGCGGAGCGCCCGCAAGCTTTTGTTACGTAAGACAACGAAAATAAAAAAACGATCAATAGTCCTATAGGGAGACACTAAACCATGACTGCAAAACACAACCTGACCCGGCGCTCTGTACTGAAGTCGGCCGGCGCCGCGGCGCTGGCGGCTCCGCTGTATTCCAAAAGCGCGCTGGCCTCCTCGGGTGAAGTCAACATTCTGATGTGGTCGGACTATCTGCCGCCCTCTTTCCTGGAGGCCTTTGAAGCCGAAACCGGCATCAAGGTGAATTACACCGGGATCGGTTCGAACGAAGAAATCATCAACAAGATGAAAGCGACCAAGGGTCAGGGCTTTGACATCGTCTCCCCGACCAACAACCGCTCGCTGCAGTGGGGGCCGCTGGAACTGCTTCAGCCCTTCGACATGAACAAGGTCAACATCGATGCGGTGAACCCGGCGATGGCCAAGATCGGCACCGACGCGTGGAACTTTGATAGCAAGGGATCGCACTGGCTGCCGCATATCTGGGGCACCGAAGGCATTGCCTACCGCACCGACAAATGGCTGCCCGCCGGGGACGCGCCGTCCTATGGTGATGTCTGGAGCGAAGAAAATGCGGGTAAGACCATGGGCCGCGCCCATTCGATGATGCTGGGCGCCGGCCTTTACATGGAAGCCTCGGGCGAGATGGAGCCGGGCTCTGTCTGGGCCGCCTATGAAAACGAAGAAACCATGCGCAAGGTCTGGGGTCAGATCACCGACTGGTGCGTGGCACGCAAGGATCGGATCAAGCTGATCTGGAACGATGCCGACACCCAGAAGAATGGTCTTCTGAACGAAGGCGTCGTGGTCGGTCAGACCTGGGACGGCCCGCCGCTGGCGCTGAAATCCGCAGGCGAGCCGGTGCACTATCAGGCGCCGGTCGAAGGTGCGATGGCCTGGGTCGACGGCATGTCGATGCCGGTCGGTGCGCAGAACATCGAACAGGTCTATGCCTTCATCGAATTCGCCTACCGCAAGGAGCCAGCAGGCGTGGCCATCGACAGCCACGGCTACAACTCGCCGGTTCTGGGCGCCGATGCCTATTCGGGCGACACCTACAAGAAGAACTTTGCCGAAGCCTATCCCGGCGACAGCCTGGCCAACCTCAACCCCTGGCCGGCCGAGGCGCCCTGGTACGCCGACGTGCGCACCGAGTTCGTCAACAAGTTCAAGAGCGCCTGATCCGCGCCTGACACCAAACTGGCTTCCCGGTGCACCCGGGGGGCCAGCCACGCGCCTAGGGGGCGCAAGACGCAAACATCAATTGAACGGGTGCGGCGGGCACCGGCTGGCGTCGTGTCACCGGGCTGTTGGATTGCACCTCGGGGAGAGGCCATATGAGTGCTGGGGTCGGCGTAGATCTGGAGAAACTCTGGATCCGATTTGGAGATTTCGTCGCCGTGCGCGACGCGAACGTAAAGATCAACGGGGGCGATTTCTTCTCTTTCCTCGGCCCCTCGGGATGCGGCAAGACCACGATCCTGCGGGCGGTCTCAGGGTTTCTGGAGCCAAGCGAAGGCCGCGTGCTGATCGGCGGCAACGACATGAAGGGCATCGGCCCGAACAAGCGCCCCACCGCGCTGATCTTTCAGAACCTTGCACTGTTCCCGCTGATGAAAGTCTGGGAGAACATCACCTTCTCGATGGAGATCAAGGGCGCCTCGGCCAAGGAACGCCGCAAGCGTGCTGACGAGCTTTTGGACATGATCGCGCTACCGGGGCAGGGGGACAAACTGCCCTCGGAACTGTCCGGCGGTCAGCGCCAGCGGGTCGCCATCGCCCGCGCACTCTGCGCCGAACCGGACGTGCTCTTGCTGGATGAACCCTTGTCGGCGCTGGATCTGAAACTGCGTCAACACATGCGTACCGAACTGCGCGAGATCCAGCAGAGGGTCGGCATCACCTTTATCTACATCACCCACGATCAGGGCGAGGCGCTGACCATGTCCGACAATATCGCGGTGATGCGGGCAGGCGTCATTGACCAGATCGGCGATGGCAAGACCGTCTACAATGACCCCTCTACCGCTTTTGCGGCGTCCTTCGTGGGGGAAAACAACGTCTTTCGTGGCAAGGTGAAACAGGTCTCTGGTGACACCGCGCTGATCTCCACCAACCGTTCGGGTGACCTTCTTGCGCGCGTCTCCACCGCCAACCAAGGAAAGATGCAGCCTGGCGATGACGCCATGCTCTTTATCCGCCCCGAAGCCTTTGCCCTCGCCCCCGCAGGGGCCAGCGGCGATCATTTCGTCACGGCAACGGTTACAAACGAAGAATTCGAGGGCAACGTCTTCAACATCTTCATGGAAGGTGATGGCGGCAAGGAGCTGAAGGTCTCCCTGCCAAACCTTGGCCAGTCCTTTGACAGCCACAAGGGCCAGCCGATGACCCTGCAATATGATGTCCAGAACGCCGTGGCCTTGCCCGCAGGCGAACTGGCCACGGAATAGGAGGCCTCCGTCATGCCTCGATTCTTGAGGGAATTCTTTAATCGCAACGGTGTCGGGATGGGCTCCCTGATGCTGGCGCTGGTCTTGTTCTGGACGGTGGGCCTCATCATCCTGCCGCAGCTGTCGATGCTCGACTTCTCATTCAGGCCCAACCTGCCGCCGCCAGAGATTGGCGGGCCAAAGGATGTCTACACGGTCGAGAACTACAAATACCTGATTTTTGGCCCCGAAGGCGGCAGCCAAGACTATAACGCGGTCGATCTGCGGGTGTTCTACCGAACCCTGATCGCAGCCGTATTCGTGACGCTGTTCAACCTGATCCTGTGCTATCCGATCGCCTATCACCTGGCGCAGACCAAGGGCAACCATATCCGCATCTTTGCGCTGATGCTGATCATCCCCTACTGGATCAACGAGATCCTGCGCGCCTTTGCTCTGCGGATCATCTTTGGTGAAACTGGGGTTTTGAACAACGCGCTGGTGGGCCTGGGGATTTTCGACACGCCCTTTGATTTCATCCGCAACGACATCGCGCTTTATGCGGGTCTTGGCTATGCCTACATCCTGTTGATGATCTTCCCGATCTACAATGTGATCGAGAGCCTGGATCGCAACCAGATCGAAGCCGCGCGCGACATGGGCGCAAGCTGGCCAATGATCCACCGCCGGGTGGTGATTCCCTATGCCAAACCGGGGATCAGTTCCGGCTGCACCATGGTGTTCATGCTGTCGGCCGGGGCGCTGGCCGCGCCGCAGATTCTGGGCGGACCGTCCTCGCTCTGGTTCACGCAGCTGATCTATCAGCAGTTCAATGACAACAGCGACTGGCCACAGGGCGCGGCCTATGCGGTGGTGCTGCTGGTGACCTGTATCCTGCTGGTTCTGGCGGTGATGCGCCTCTTCAAGGTGAACATGGGGGATATCGGCAAATGAAGTCTTTCTCCTTCATGCGCGTCAGCATCTGGGTCTATCTGGCGATCTTTTTCGCCTACCTGCTAGGCCCCCTGGTGATCATGTCGATCACGGCTTTCAACAGCCCCGAGTTCCCCCGTGCGACCCCCTGGGAGTGCCTGACGTTCGAGTGGTTCTCGGCGCTGTTCCAGGACGAGCGGATCCTCAACGGGATCAAGAACTCGATCCTCGTGGGGGCGGGCACGGTGGTGCTGTCGGTGGCCATGGGTCTGGCGGGGGCGCTGATGCTCACCCAGATCTGGCCGAAACTGCGCGCGACCTACTACACCATCATCATCGCGCCGATCCTCATTCCCGGCGTGGTCATCGGTATTTCGACGCTGGTGTTCTGGGATCGCATCAACCGGATGGTGGGGCTCGGGGCGGACAGTTTCCTGTCGAACGGGCTGTTCCTGACGGTGATCGGCCAGTCCACCTTCATCGCCAGCTATTGCATGTTGGTTCTGGTGGCGCGTCTGCAGCGTTATGATGTGGCGCTGACCGAGGCGGCGCTGGACCTTGGTGCCACCCACGCGCAGGCCTTCCGCAAGGTGCTGCTCCCGTTCATGAAACCGGCGATTGCCTCGGCGGCTGTTCTGGCCTTCCTTGCCAGTTTCGAGAACTACAACACCACCACCTTCACCTTTGGCGAATACCCGACGCTGACGATCGAGCTGGCGCAAAAGGTCCGCTATGGCATCACGCCCGCGATCTCGGCGCTGGCCTTCATCATCGTAGTGCTGACGGTCTTTGCGGCGCTGTTCAACGAGGCCAACATCCGCCGCAAGGATCTGGTCGCGGCGGCCCGCAAGGACGCCACGGTGGAGGAACTCGAAAGCGGCAAGTTCCGCGTTCCGGGCTTCCTCAGCTCCAACTGGGCGGCGGTTGCGCTGGTCGTGATGGCCTGCGCCACGGTTGTCGTGGTGGGCACCGCCACGGTCTATAGCCCCGCGCAGTGTATCGCTGATGTGCAGGAGCAAAAACGCATCGAGACCGAGCTGCGCATCCAGGAGCTGCGCCAGCGCCGCGCCGAGGAAGCCGCCCGAAAAGCGGCGGAAGAGGCCGAAACGGCTCCGGTACCGCAGGCAGCGCCTTCGGGCAACAACTCCGGCTTTGGCGGGGTCTTCAGCCCCAACGCCCTGACCGGCGGCGGCGAGGAAGAAGAAAGCAAGGCGCCCGAGGCGGAGGACAGCAACAACTCCGGCTTTGGCAACGTCTTTGCCCCCAGCACGCTGAGCGGTGAAGGCAGTGGCGACTGACCATGATTTTAGGTGAACAAAGAAAAGGTGGTCCCTAGCGGGGCCGCCTTCTTTTGGGGCAGTTCTTATTGGCGTGTTCGTCGGCTTTGCGGACAAAGCTGCCGTTGATTGCATCTCGGTGAAGGTCCGCTTTGCTTCTGTCGTGGGCAATTGTACACACCTTTGTTGAGGCCACTGTGCTATCTACACTCTGGTTTCAAAGCCGACTTCTGCTCGGGAGGTAAAAACCAACTATGGGAACTTGGGGCTACAAGGTTGGAGAGGATGACGCTTTTTGCGACGTCTATGATTTATTTTTCGATGCTTACAATCACGGTGCCGCTCCAGAAGAGGCCAGCAAGCGAGTGCTTGAAGATTTGTCGGAGTATTTTTCTGACAGTGATGACCAATATGAAGCCTATCTCGCTCTCTCTTTTGCCCAATGGGAAACACAGCACAATGACATCAGGGTTCTTGAAGAGGTTGAGAGATTCATTTCGACCGGCGAAAGCCTAAGGAACTGGTCTGAAAGAGGCGGCGATGAAACGCTGTTAGCGAAACGTCGTGGAGCGTTGAGTTCGTTTTTGCGTAAGCTTAGTACTCCAAGGCGTTCGAAGAAAAGGCGAGTTCATAAAACTCCTGAGTACAAACAGATTATTCTGGTCGACTTGATTGCTCCAGACAATTGTAAGTCTCTAACAATCCAAGAGGACTACATGGATGGGAAGTTTCTTTATACATCCGCGTCGGTTATGTGGGGCGAGGGTGGAGGCGGCATTTTCCACAGTGACCGTTCTGACTTGAAGATTTCGGCTGAATGGCTTGACTCCCAAAACTTGCAGATATGCTTTAAAAACGCAGTTGAGGAAGATTTGAGTTTCGGCGCTGGCAACCCAAAAGAAGTTTTCTTCTGCGGAGACTGCGTGACACTCGTCTATGAGTTTTCGGACTAACCACATCTATTTTCGAGGACTATTCGGTCATTAACACTGTTTCGCTTCAGTCTTTGCCTAAAGCCGACATTCATTAACCTCGCAGCATTTGGTAACAAGGGCTCAGAGCGGGCCAACACGATAGTCCGAGACAATTGGGTTAGGACCCTCACCCAACCCGGCTCAGCCCAATACCACCCGGCACCGTCACCGGCGGGCCGGACCAGTCCAGACCCTCGGGCAGGCGGTCGGTGATGAAATGGTCCATCGCATCAAAACCCGCAACACGGTGGGCGGCGGTGCGGCCCCATTTGCTGTGATCGGCCACCAGAAGCATTTGCCGGGCGCTGGCGCGGATGGCGTTGCTGACCTCGGCGTCGAATTGTTTGAAATCGAGGATGCCAAACGCGGGGTCCAGCGCACCCGCACCGATCACGCCGAAATCCGCAACGAAACGCCGGTACCCTTCAAGCACCTGAGGGCCCACCAGATCCCGGTCTTCGGGACGCAGTTGCCCGGCCACCACATGCACATCGCAAGAGGGCGCGTTGCACATCAGCCGCGCTACTTCGAGGTTGTTTGTGACGATGGTGATATCCGGCGTCTGAACCAGCGCCTCGGCCACGTATTGCACCGTGGTGCCGATGCCCAAGAGCACGGTTGATCCTTCCGGGATCATCGCCGCCGCAGCCGCCGCAATGGCGCGTTTGCGGTCCTCATTGAGGGTCGAGCGGACATGGAAGTTGAGGTTCAGCGGGTTCGAGGGCGGCGCCACACCGCCATGCACGCGCCGAGCCAGCCCCTGATCGCAGAGGTCATTGATATCGCGGCGGATGGTCTGGGTGGCGACGCCGAAATCGCTGGCCAGTTCGTTGATGGACTGCTGGCCGGAGGCGCGGAGCTGCTCCATGATCTGGCGTTGACGGTCGTTGAGCTCGCTCATTCCGGCTTCCGTTCCTTCTGTCGCCGCCTTTTCGGTCCCGTTCGGATCAGATCGACGGCGCGATCCAATCCGGGGTAATTCCGCTGCGCGCGATGAACTCTGAAACATCGTGACCGGCGAACAGCCCGTGCGCTGTGATGAGGGCGGTGTTCCAACCCTGCGACTGCGCCCCTAGCACATCCGTATGCAGCGTGTCGCCAACCATGGTGATCTTCTGCGGCGCTATGCCGCCAAGGCGTGCTTGCGCCGCCGCATAAACGGACGGGAAGGGCTTGCCATGAAACACAGGAGTAATGCCTAGCCGGTCCTGCAAGGCATGGGCATAGTATCCCGGCTCCAGCGTCAGCCCGGCCTCGCGTGGCGCGACAAGATCCGGGTTGGCCACCACAACAGGGCGCGCATGGCGCCTCAGGCTGTCTTCCAGAAGGCCTTGCCGCGCGGCTGACCAATCGGAGGTGCTGAGCATCAGGAAAGCATCGGCGCTGTCGTAGACCGCTGCGTCGTCCCCAAGCGCCATTGCCTGAACCGGTAGCTCTGTGGGATTGAAATCCGGCGGGGCCATTACGCCCCAGGAGCCTGTCGGCGCAATATCGGTCAGGCAGGTCTCGCAGACTTCACGACTTGAGATGATCTCATCGCTGGAGAAATCAAAACCCAGGCGGGCGAATTTCTCAGTTGTCTGGGCACGGGTGAAACTGGCGGCATTGGTCAGAACCAACAGCGCCTTGTCAGCCGCGCGCAGCTCGGCCACGCGCTCATGCGCGCCGGGGATCGGGCGGTCGCCGACGTTGAGCACCCCGTAGGCATCAAAGACAAAGGCATCTGTCACATCCATGAGCTTATGAAGGCCTTCAACCGGCTCGGCCAGCCCCTTTTGACAGCTGGCGGGCAGTCGGGTGCGGATTTGCTCGTATCGGATAAAGGCCGCTTCGGGGGTCATTACGCTGTGACCTCCGCGCCAAAGACCTCTCGCCGCAGCCGCATGGCCATGGCGGGATCGTCGGTGATCACCCCGTCGACATCTGAGGCAAGGCCTTTGCGAATGGCCTCTTCCCCACGCAGGGTCCAGACCATGACCTTAAGGCCAAGGTCGCGTGCCAGCGCGCGTTGATCCGCCGTCATTTCCCAGAAAAGGGGGCTCCAGACGCTGGCGCCATTTGCGGCCAGATCGCGCAGCATGGTTTCGGGCTCTGCGCTGGCACCATCGAGCCAGGGCGAGCCGTCGTAGAGGTTCCCGCTGGGATGGATGGTCTTGCTCATCGACAGGTGTGAGCGGCGCAGTTGCGGTACCAGTTTGCGGGCTGCAGTCAGGATCTGCCAGTTGAAGGAGTGGATCAGGCAGGAGTCCTGCGTCCCGGTGGCCGCGATCACCTCCGCGGTGGTGCGCAGGAAATCCTCGGGGTGCGGTTCGGCGCTGTCGTCGGGATCGTGTTTCAGCTCGACCAGCACGTCGATGGGCCGATCCGCCTTGGCCACCAGGTCCAGTACCTCGGAGAGACGCGGAATGCGGGCGCCGGGCAGTTCCTGCTGCTGGGGGTGTTTCTTGGCATACTCCGATCCGGGTCGGATGCCGCCAACATCAAAGGTGCAAAGCTCCGCAAAGGTAAGGCTGCGCACATCCGGGCCTTCCGCGGTCAGGAAGGCGCCGTCGGCATCGCGCGTCGTGTCGGCGAGAAGGCGGTGATTGTGGGTCACGACAGGCACACCGTCACGGGTCAGAAGCACGTCCAGTTCGATCCCGTCGGCGCCAGAGGCTATCGTGTGCTCAAAGCCCTCCAACGTGTTCTCGGGGAGCACATCCGGCGCGCCGCGGTGGCCAAATATCTTGGGCGGTTGCATCGCGTGTTCCTAGTTCAGACGTTGCCCGGAGGACAGATCGAAAAGGTGCAGCTGATCGGCTGCGCATCCAAGTTCAAGCATTTCACCGCTGCCATGCTGCTGCACGCCGGACAGGCGCACTGCCAGCGGCACCGAGGTGCCCGAGACAGTGCCGTGCACAACCGTGTCGGCGCCGAGCTGTTCGACGAAATCGACCTCAAGGTGGAACTGTGCCGCACCCGAGGCGTCCATGGACAGGTGTTCGGGGCGGATGCCCATGGCGATCTGAGCGCCTGCGCTTGCAGGGATTTCGTCGGCAAAGCGGATGTCTCGGCTGCCATCGACCAGCAGTCCACGGCGATCCTCGGTAACGGTGCCTTCGACCACGTTCATGGCCGGGCTGCCGATGAAGTCGGCAACGAACCGGCTGGCGGGGCGCAGGTAAAGATCCATGGGCGTGCCGATCTGCTCGACCCGGCCGGCGTTCATGATGATGATCCGGTCGGCAAGGCTCATCGCTTCGACCTGATCGTGAGTCACGTAGATGAAGGTGGCGCCAAGGCGCTGGTGCAGTGCCTTTAGCTCGGCGCGTAGTTGTGTGCGCAGCTTGGCATCGAGGTTCGACAGGGGTTCGTCAAACAGGAATACCTTGGGGTCGCGCACGATGGCGCGGCCCATGGCGACCCGCTGGCGTTGACCGCCCGACAGCTGTGCGGGCTTGCGGTCGAGATACTCTTCCAGGCGCAGGGTACGCGCGGCCTCGGCGATGCGCTCGGCGATCTGGTCCTTGGGCAGGCCCTCGTTTTTCAGGCCGTACTCCATGTTGCCGCGCACCGACATATGCGGGTACAGCGCGTAGTTCTGGAACACCATGGCGATGTCACGATCGCCGGGTTCCAAGTTGTTCACCCGGCGCTCACCGATGTTCAGATCGCCAGTAGTGATGCTTTCAAGACCGGCGATCATCCGCAGGATGGTGGACTTGCCGCAGCCCGAAGGGCCGACCAGCACGATGAACTCTCCATCCGCGATATCCACGTTCACGTCGGACACGGCGGTGACACCGCCCGGATAGGTCTTGCCCAGGGATTTGATGTTGAGAGTAGCCATTTATTTCTCGCTTTCGACCAGCCCTTTGACAAAGAGCTTTTGCATTAGAACGACGACCAGAACCGGAGGAATCATGGCAAGGACGGCGGTGCCCATGATGTAGTGCCAGACCGGCAGCGCCTCGCCCGAGTTGACCATGCGCTGGATGCCCATGACGACAGTGTAGAGACTTTCGTCGGTGGTGATCAGCAGCGGCCAGAGATACTGGTTCCAGCCGTAGATGAAGAGGATGATGAAGAGCGCCGCGATATTGGTGCGCGACAGCGGCAGCAGGATATCCTTGAAAAAGCGGATCGGCCCTGCGCGGTCGATACGGGCGGCCTCGACCAGCTCATCCGGGATGGTGAGGAAGAACTGGCGGAACAGGAAGGTTGCCGTTGCCGATGCGATCAGCGGCACGGTGAGGCCCGCATAGGTGTTCAGCAGGCCCATCTTCACCACCACATCGAATGTGGGCAGGATCCGCACTTCGACGGGCAGCATCAGGGTGACGAAGATCATCCAGAAAAAGCCCATGCGGAAGGGGAAGCGGAAATAGACGATGGCATAAGCCGACAGGATCGAGATGACGATTTTGCCGAAGGTGATGACGAGAGCCATAATCGCGCTGTTGAACATCATCATACCGATGGGCACACCGCCCGCCTCGGGCAGACCGCCGGACAGCAGCTGGGTGTAGTTCTCCCAGGCCTGATCGCCGAACCACAGCGGGATGGGGGATTGTGACAGGGCGCCGGGTCCGTGGGTCGACGCAACAAGCGCCATCCAGACCGGGAAACACAGGAACAGCACACCGACGATCAGGATCGCATGGGTGAGGAACGTCAGAATGGGGCGATTTTCGACCATCAGTATTGCACCTTGCGCTCGACGTAACGGAATTGGATGAAGGTCATTAGGATCACCATGCCCATCAGGATCACCGACTGCGCGGCAGAGGATCCGTAGTCCTGACCGATAAAGCCGGTGTTGTAGACCCGGAACACCAGGATCGAGGTTGCATCGGCCGGGCCGCCCTCGGTGGTGGCGTGGATCAGGGCGAAAGTGTCAAAGAAGGCGTAGACGAGGTTGACAACCAGTAGGAAAAACGTGGTGGGCGTCAGCAGAGGAAATGTGATCGACCAGAAGCGGCGGATCGGACCTGCGCGGTCAATGGCGGCGGCCTCGATCAGGGATTTCGGGATCGATTGCAAACCGGCCAGGAAGAACAGGAAATTGTAGCTCACCTGTTTCCAGGCAGCGGCCACGACAACCAGCAAAAGCGCCTGATCGCCGTTCACGTAGTGGTTCCATTCCACCCCGATGCCTTTCAGCCAGTAAGCCACGATGCCAAGCGAGGGGTTCATCAGGAAGTACCAGATCACACCGGCCAGAGCGGGGGCGACCGCGTAGGGCCAGATCAGAAGCGTACGATAGCTGGTCGCGGCCTTGATCGCCCGGTTGGCCGCCACCGCCAGCAAGAGCGAGATCGCCATCGCCAGGAAGGCCACCGAAAAGCCAAAGATCAGCGTGGTGCGGAAGGACTTCAGATAGCCTGGATCGCGGAACAGCTCGTAGTAGTTCTCTAGCCAGACCCATTCGCGGGAAAAGCCAAAAGCGTCTTCGATGAAGAACGAGCTTTCAAGCGCCTGATAGGAGGGCCAGAAAAAGAAGGCGACGGTGATCGCGATTTGCGGCAGCACCAACATGTAGGGCAGCAGCTTTGAGCGGAAGACGACACGCTTTTGCACGGGCAGGAACCTTTGGGGGGATCGTGGTCAAAAAGGGGAGGCCCCGGCGGGGGCCTCCCAATAAAGCCAACAGGTGGGGATGATCAGTCGTTGGCTTTTTCGAACTTGCGCAGCAGGGCGTTGCCGCGCTCGACAGCTGCGTCAAGGGCGGTCTTGGCGTCTTTGTCGCCTGCCCAGACGGCTTCCAGCTCTTCGTTGATGATGTCACGGATCTGAACGAAGTTACCGAAACGAAGACCTTTGGAGGCCGGGGTCGGTGTGTTCAGCGACAGCTGCTTGATCGCGGTGTCGGTCATCGGATCGGTGTTGTAGAACCCCTGCTCCTTGGACAGATCGTAAGCTGCGTTGGTGATCGGAACATAGCCGGTGCTCTGGTGCCAGGCGGCCTGCTGTTCAGGCGAGGAGACGAACTTGAAGAATTCGGCAACACACTTGTATTCGGGCGCTTCGTGACCGTTCAGCACCCAGAGGGTCGCACCGCCGATGATCGAGTTCTGCGGTTTGTCTGCAACGGCTGTGTCAACCGGCAGCATGGTCTGGCCGAATTCGAAGTCGGTGATGTCTTTCTTGAAGCCACCATAGTAGGCTGAGGAGTTGATCCACAGCGCGGTTTCGCCGTTGACGAACTGGCCACGGCTGTCACCGCGACGACCGCCATAGGCGAACAGGCCTTCTTTGCCCATGTCTGCGATACGCTGAATGTGGTTCACAACCGCATCATTGTTGAAGGTGAACTCGGTCTTGAGCGAGGCAAAGCCGTTTTCCTCGGTGCCCATGGGCAGGTTGTGCCAGGCCGAGTAGTTCTCGATGTTGGACCAGGACTGCCAGCCAAAGGAAAAGGGCTTTTCAACGCCGTTGGCTTTCAAGGCGCGGGCGGCTTCTTCAACTTCGTCCCAGGTGGTCGGAACGGCAACACCGGCGGCGTCCAGCGCGGTTTTGTTGTACCACAGAACCGGGGTGGACGAGTTGAACGGCAGCGACAGAAGGTTGTTTTCGGTGTCGGTGTAATAGGAAATCACGGCCGGAAGATAGGCAGAGGCGTCAAATTCCACGCCTGCATCTTCCATCAGCTTGTAGACCGGGTAGATCGCGCCCTTGTCACCGGCGGCCATCATGGTGGCGGTGCCGACCTCAAAGACCTGCACGACGTGCGGCTGCTCACCGGCGCGGAAGGCGGCGATCGCTGCGGTCATGTTCTCGGTGTAGTTGCCTTTATAGACGGCATTGATCTGGCAGCTGTTCGAACCGCCGTTAAAGTCCGCAGCCATCTGATTGACGGTCTCACCCAGCTGACCGCCCATGGCATGCCAGAACTGGACTTCAGCCTTTTCGGCGAATGCGGTGGTGCCAACCATGGCAAAGGCGGTGGTTGCCGACAGAATGGATTTGAGTTTCATGTTCATCTCCTATCGCTGCGGATTGTTAATCGCGGCCGCAGCAGGTCCCCGTTTTGATTCTCTATGAGTTCACTCACTCATATGAGGCGCTTTATTCTGTGTTTGTAACGCTCATATGAATTCACTTTGCGTTCAGATGAACATTTCGTCAAGCGCGTACATAACCTGCTCAATAAATAGTCATCTGCCGTTATCGGCCCTTTCGCGCCCTTCATAAGCTTGAATTTGCGCGGATTTTGGTGAAATTGCCGACTTTTTGGGGCGCGATGTCCACAGGAAAAAGCGCCCGGTTTTACCTATGGGCGCTGAAGAACGCCAAACCCGGCCTGCAGGCATGCGCGGCCGGGTTTGTTGATTCTCTTAGTCAGAAAGGGCCATCTTCGCCGGGTGTCAGCCAGCCTTGAAAGTGGAGTTGAACTGATCCCGCAGGATGTTCTTTTGCACCTTGCCCATTGTATTGCGGGGCAGCTCGTCCAGAACCACCAGCTTGCGGGGGTGTTTGAACCGCGCCAGCACGCCCCGTACCGCCTCCATGACGGCGCCGGTGTCGGGGGAGGCTCCGGGTTCGGGCACGATCACGCCCAGAACGGTCTCGCCAAAATCCGGGTGCGGCACTCCGATCACCGCGCTTTCAAGCACGCCGGGCTGATCGTCCAGAACCAATTCGATTTCCTTGGGGTAGATGTTGTAACCGCCCGAGATGATCAGATCCTTGTTGCGCCCGACGATCTGCACATAGCCATCCGCGTCGATCAACCCGAGGTCCCCCGTGATAAAGAACCCATCCTCGCGCAGTTCGGCGGCGGTCTTCTCGGGCATCTGCCAATAGCCCTTGAAGACGTTTGGCCCGCGTACCTCGATCTGCCCGATCTCTCCATCGGGCAGGGTGGCACCGCTATCTGGATCGGTGATTTTCAGCTCGACGCCGGGTAGGGGAAAGCCCACCGTGCCCGCGCGCCGTTCGCCATCAAAAGGATTGGAGGTGTTCATATTGGTTTCCGTCATCCCGTAGCGCTCCAGGATGCGGTGGCCGGTCCGCTCTTCGAACTGTACATGGGTTTCCGCCAAAAGCGGCGCCGACCCCGAGATGAACAGCCGCATATGCGCCGCCAGATCGCGGGTGAAGCGCGGATCGCCCAAAAGACGCGTGTAGAAGGTCGGCACCCCCATCATCGTGGTCGCCTTTGGCAGATGTGCGATGATGGCATCCAGATCGAACTTTGGCAGGAAGATCATCGACCCGCCCGCCGCCAGGGTCACATTGCTGGCCACGAACAGCCCGTGGGTGTGAAAGATCGGTAGCGCATGGAGCAGCACATCATCGCTGGTGAAACGCCATTCGCTGACCAGAGTGCGCGCGTTGGACAGAAGGTTGTCCTGCGTCAGCATCGCCCCTTTTGAACGGCCCGTGGTGCCGGAGGTATAAAGAAAGGCCGCCAGATCATCGCCGTTGCGCGGAACCGTTGGATAGCTCGTATCCTGCTGCTTTGCTTCGTCCATCAGACTGCCGCTACCATCTGCGCCAAGGGTCATGATCTGCGCGCCCAGATCCTTGGCCACTGGCGTCAACCCGTTCAGGCTGGCGCCGTCACAGACGATCATCCGTGCGCCGCTGTTCTCGATGAAATAGGTCAGCTCATCCACCGTGTAAGCGGTGTTGAGGGGCAGAAAGACCAGCCCCGCCTGCGCGCAGGCCGCATAGAGCGCCAGTGCCTCGGGGGATTTTTCGACCTGCACCGCCACGCGGTCGCCCGGCTCAAGGCCCTTTGTGGTCATCACATGGGCGATCTGGGCCGCCGTCTCCAGGAAGGATTGATGCGTGATCACCTGACCGTCAGGCAGATATAGGAAGGCGGTGGTGTTTCCGGCATGGGCACCGAACAGCCCGTCATAAAGAGGATTTGCCATGGGCTAGTTGCTTTCCGTTTTGTGAGTCTTTGAGGCGGCGGCCAGGGCTCGTACCTCTGCCGTTGCGGCCACCTTGAGAGTGGTGGCGAATTGCTCGTGGTTTTGTGCGACCTTCTTGAGGTCATAGAGGTAGTTCACCATTGCGCCGCCCGATTGCGCCCGACCTTTGTCCGAGGTGTCTGCATCGGCGTGTACGGCATGAATGATCGCGCCATTGCCAAGGTGGAACCGCGCGACGGGATCAAAGGGCAGGCCGCCGCGCCCCTTGGCTGATAGCAGGTAATGGGCGGCATCGGCCTTGACCTGCTCCGGGTCGCTCGGATCCCACTCCAGACCTTCTTTCGCGATCCAGCCCGCAAGCCCCGGAATGGGCGAGAGGGTGACAAAGGTTTTCAGTCCGGGCAGTTCAGCGGCCAAATCAGCGGCCACCTGTTTGATCAGGGAATTGCCGAATGAGATGCTGGCCAACCCCGCCTGACAGTTGGAGATCGAATAGAATACCGCCGTGTCTGCCTCATCCGCCGTCATTGGCGTGCGGTCCTCAGTCAAAAGCGCCTGAACAGACCCTGGAATGCCCTTTGTTAGAGCCACTTCGACAAAGATCAGCGGCTCATCCGGCATGGCGGGGTGGAAGAAGGCAAAGCAGCGCCGGTCCGCCGGTTGCAACCTGCGGCGCAGGTCATCCCAGCTGTCGATGGCATGCACCGCCTCATAGGCGATGATCTTTTCCAGAATATTGGCCGGGCTTTGCCAGTTGATCGGCCGTAACACCAGGAAACCCCGGTTGAACCAAGAGGCAAAGAGGTGGCGAAAGTCCTGATCCAGCGCCTCCAGCTCGGGAATGCCGCGCCCCAGCCGCAACAAGTCGGCGCGCATCCGCACCAAGGCGCCGGTTGCTCCGGGCACGCGGTTGAGGCGGCGGATCAGCTCTTGTCGGCGGGGTTCCACCGCCGCCATAAAGGTGCGATAGCTGTCTTTCGAAGGCGCTTGTTCGTAGGCGTCCAGCCCATTGCGCACCGCTTCGGGATCAATGTTCAGCTGGTTGGCTATATGGGTGAAGAAGGCCAGCTTTTCCTCGTCTTCCAGTCCCTCAAATCCAGAGATCACCTCTTGCGCCAGCATCAGGCCCGAGGTCTCCCCGGCGGAACCGACCAGATCCTCGGCCAGCTCTGAAATCGGTCGGCTGTCCCTTTGCCCGCCGCCGGGCCAGAGGTAGCGCCGCTCGAACACGGTCGAGAGCAGGTCGGCGAGAAGGCTCACACGGCACCTCCCATCACCGCGTTTGGCAGCCATGTGGCAAGCCCCGGGAAGAGGCACAGCAGGATGATGGCGATCACCATGCAGGCCACGAAGGGGAGGGAGCCCATCAGGATGGTCTTCAGCGAGATATCCGGCGCGATGCCGTTGATCACGTAAAGGTTCAGACCTACCGGGGGAGAGATAAGCCCGATCTCCATGTTGATGGTCAGCACTACGGCAAACCAGATCGGGTCAAACCCGGCGGTGGTGATGATCGGCAGCAGGATTGGCGCGGCCATCAGGATCACCGCGACGGGCGGCAGGAAGAAGCCCGCGATCAGAAGGAAAACATTGACCGCCCCCATGAGTACCCAGCGGTTCACATCCAGCGTGCCGATCCATTCTGCAATCGACTGGGTAATGAAAAGCGAGCTGAGCATGTAGGAAAAGACCCCGGCAGCGGCGATGATGAAGAGGATCATCACAGACTCCTTGGTGCTGTCGCGCAGCACCACCCACAGGTCGGCGGGGTTCCAAAGCTTGTAGATCACCATTGCAATGAGCAGACAAAGCAGCGCGCCCACGGCGGCGGTTTCCGACGGCGTCGCAACACCGCCATACATGGCATAAAGCACGCCAAGGATGATCAACAGGAAGGGGATGACGCGGGGCAGGATCTCGAAACGCTCCGCCCAGGTATAGCTGCCTGACCCGAGGCTTTTGGTCTCGCCCGAACGCCAGGTCGAATAAAGAGACCAAGCCATGAAAAGCCCGACCAGCATCAGCCCCGGAATGACGCCCGCCAGGAATAGCCGCCCGATCGAGGTCTCGGTGGCGATCCCGTAGACGATCATCGTGACCGAGGGCGGGATCAGGATGCCGAGCGTGCCGCCCGCGGCGATTGAGCCTGCCGCGACTCCGTCCGGGTACCCGCGCTTGCGCATCTCGGGGATGCCCATCTTTCCGATTGCCGCACAGGTTGCGGGAGAGGATCCCGACATCGCGGCAAACAACGCGCAGGCGCCAAGGTTGGAGATCACCAGCCCGCCCGGCACCCGTGTCAGCCACCGCTCCAGCGCCTCGTAAAGGTCAGCGCCCGCGCGGGTTGAGGCGATTGAGGCTCCCATGATGATGAACATCGGGATCGATAGAAGGGCGAAGTTATCCAGTTTGCCGAACAGGATCTCCGGCATCAGCTCAAGACTGCGCATGCCGTCAAAGACGATGAGAAAGCCAGCCGAAACGATCAGCAGGCCTAGCGCGACAGAGACGCCGGAAAACAGCACAAGGATGGTGGCAAGGGCGACAAGCCCGCCCAGAATAAGAGGGTCCATGGCTCAGATCTCCAGGCCGAAGGGTTTGTCGGCGCCAGTCAAAAGGGCCACGAGGTCGGCAATCAGCTGCAGCAGGAACAGGGCAAAGCCGACGGGAATTGCGAGGTAGGGGATCCAGAGCCGTACGCCCCAGACCGTGTCAGAGCGCCAGCCGCGCTCCCAAGCGAAATGCCAGTATTCGAACCCGTACCACAGCATGATCGCCATGATGCCGATGGACAGGATCGACGTGACAATGGCGAGCGTGAACCGTGCACGCGGCGGCAGCGAGATCGGGATCAGGTCAACATTCACATGTCCGCGCAGCCGTTGCACGTATGGAAGCCCCACAAGGGTTGCCGCGATCACCAGGTAGATCACCGCTTCGGTCTGCCAAACGGTCGAGCCGTTCAGCACAAAGCGGACCACGATCATCTGACAAGTGATGGCCACGGCGGCGACAATCATGGCGGCTGAGCACCAGCCTGCGAGGGTCGAGAGGGCCGCAACGGCCCGCAGGAACGTATTGTTCCCGGTGTTTGCGATCCTGGCCGAGCTTTGTCCTGCCATTCCCGCCTCCTGATATTATTGGGTGTTTGGGAGGCAGAGCGGACATGGACCCGCTCTGCCGGTTCGGTTCACTCGACAGCGAGCGCCAGATCGAGCAGCGCCTGCCCGTCCGGAACCTCATCCACGAATTTCTTGTAGGAGGTTTCCATGGCCAGCTTGCGCCAGGCTTCAAAATCATCCGCGCTCATCTGGGCGATTTCCACGCCTGCGTCGGAGAACACCTTGGCTGAGGCGGCATCCTGTTTCTTGGCTTCTTCCAGGTAGTAGGCTTCGGCCTTTTCGGCGGCGGCCAGCAGCGCGTTCTGCTGGGCTTCGCTGAGGCCGTCAAAGGTGGATTTGTTCATCAAGAGAGGCTGATACATGAACCACAGCGCCACATCGCCCGCCGGGGTGTAGCAGCTGACCTGCTCGTAGATCCGGTAAGAGACAAAGGACGAGGACGAGGTGTTCGCGGCCTGCAGAACGCCGGTCTGCATGGCATTGTAGATCTCGGACGATGCCATCGAGGCGATGGAGGCGCCAGCGCCCGCCAGCATTTGTTCGAACGACTTGCCGGCTGCGCGGGTCTGCAGCCCTTCGATATCGGCGGGGCTGGTGATACACTTGTCCTTGCCGGCAAAGCCACCGGCCAGGTAGCCATGCACCAGAACCATCACGTCGTCTTCGGCCATCTTGGCCTCAAGCGCCTCCATGAAGGGAGAGTTGCTGAGCCGCGCGGCGTGGTCGTGGTTCTTCACGAGGCCGGGCATCAGCGTCAGGTTATAGGCGGGCTGCTGACCACCGGCATAGCTGAGCGGCAGGACGGTCATGTCCAGCTGGCCCCGGCTGAGCGGCTTATACTGCTCACGCGGTTTGAACAGGGATTTCGATCCGAAGATCTTGATCTCCAGATCGACACCGGCGGCGGCGACCTCATCCGCGACGATCTGTGCCACCTGATGGCGGATGTCCTTGTTCGACCACTGATGCGACAGGCGCAGCTCGGTGGCATTGGCCAGAGCGGCCGACGACAGAAGCGCCGCGGCGGCGACCGCGGCTTTCAGCATGGTTTTCATGTTTTTCCTCCCAGAGCATCCGGTCTTTTGCGACCGGAGATGCCCAAGGGTAAGCGGCAGGTGTTTTTCAAGTCAATCATTTTGTATACAAGAATGGAAATCTTGAATTCTGACTGGTTGGATGCTACTGCGGTTTCATGGGGCAACGTCGTGCAGATACCATTGCGGAAGAGCTGGAAGAGCGGATCTTTGACGGGACGTTCTCGGACGGTGACCGGCTGGACGAAGTGCGGCTTGCGCAGCAGTTTGGGGTGTCCCGCACTCCGCTTCGCGAGGCATTTCAACGGCTTGCGCTGTCTGGCCTGGTCGAATTGATCCCACGCCGGGGCGCTTTCGTGCGCCAGCCGGGACCGGTGGAGCTGATGGAGATGTTCGAGGTCATGGCCGAACTGGAGGCAGTTTGCGGACGGCTTGCGGGCAAGCGGATCTCGGACAGGGCCCTGGCCGAGCTGAACGATGCCAATGCCAAATGCCACGCAGCACTGGAAGCGCAGAACAGCGATGCGTATTACGTGGAAAACGAGCGTTTCCACCACATTCTCTACCGCGAATCCGGCAACAGTTTCCTGCAGCAGGAAGCCTGCAAGCTGCACAAGCGGCTGAAGCCCTTTCGCCGCCAGCAACTCCGGTTCCGTGGGCGGCTGGCGCAGTCCATGGCCGAGCATGAGGCGGTCGTCGAGGCCTTGACCAATGGTGACGGCGAGGCAGCGGCCGCCGTGCTGCGCGAACATGTGGCCGTGCAGGGCGAAAAGTTCCACACCCTGATGGCCAGCCTCAGAAGCGCGGCGGAGTAATCCGGCTCCTAGTCGCGGTGATGCAGGATGCGTCCGATGGTGTTCATCAACAGCTGTGCGGCAAGGATCGAAGTGCAGCCCGTCGTGTCGTAGTCCGGCGCGACCTCCACCAGATCAAGGCCGACGATATCGCCGTGCTGAGCGAGGGCATCTATGAACTCCAATACCTCGTAGTAGAGGAACCCGCCGTGGCTGGGCGTGCCGGTTCCTGGCGCGATCGAAGGGTCAAAGGCATCGATGTCGATGGTCAGGTAATAGCGCTCTCCTTGCGGGATGCGGGCAATCAGCGCCTCGGTCCCCATCTTGCGCACATGACGGACCGACTGGATGTCCGATCCCATGGCACGGGCGGCGTCATAACCGTCCTTGGCGGTGGAAGATACATTGCGGATGCCGATCTGGGTCAGCCCGGTGACATAAGGTTTTTCGGCGGCCCGGCGCATCGGGTTGCCATGGCCATAGCGCACCCCGTGGCGTTCATCCACGAAATCGAGATGGGCGTCGATCTGCACCACATGGATTGGGTCCTGATCGTCAAAGGCATTGATGCAGGGAATATTGACCGAGTGATCGCCGCCCAAGACCACCGGCAGGGCGCCTGCCTCAAGGATCTTGCGCACGCCGTATTCGATATTGGCGTGGCTCTGCATCGTGTCAGTGTGGATGATGTCGGCATCCCCAAGATCCACGATGCTGACCTTTTCAGGGTCCAAATAGGTGACGTCATCCTCGAAATCATAGGCGCCTGCATGGCCAAAGCTGAACAGGGTCGAGGCCTCGCGAATGGCGCGCGGCCCCATGCGCGCGCCGGACCGCCACTGGGCACCAAAATCAAACGGCGCGCCAAGTACGGCGGCATCGGCATCGATGGCGTTCCAATCCTCCACGTAAGGATATTTGCCAAAGGTGCAGATGCCGACGAAGGGCAGGTTCAGCCGCCCGCTGTCATAACCGTGTTTGCTCATGCCGCGCTCCCCACTGTCTTTGCTGCCAGTAAGGGGAAGCGGCGGCCTCCGGTCAAGCGGTGGGTTGCACCGCTTCCGGGTGGGCGGCGGCAAAGGCGGGATGCTGGGCGCAGGCGTCCTCCACTGCCGATAGACGCGGCATGTCGGAGATATCCGCCTCCCAGCGGCGCGCGTTGTAGATTTGCGGCATGAGGCAGATATCGGCCAGCCCGGGGGTGTCGCCGGTGCAATAGGGGGCTTGTTCGAACCCTGCCAGCAGGGTTTCAAAGGCCTGCAGGCCGGGGCGGATGAAATGCTGCATCCAGGCCTTTGGCATATCCTCACGCCCGCCGCTCAGCCGCGTGGCGTGGCGGGCAACGGCCAGGTTGCAGACCGGATGAATGTCCACCGCGATGGATTGCGCCAGCGCCTGCGCCTGTGCGCGCTTTGCCGGGTCTTTCGGCAAAAGGTTCAGATGCCGGGTCTGATCGAGGTAGTCGAGGATCGCCAAGGATTGCGTCAGCCGCAGCCCGTCAATCTCCAACACCGGCACGAAACCCTGCGGGTTGCGCGCCAGATGTTCGGGGCTGCGTTGCTCTCCCTTCACCAGATCCACGGGGATGGACTGGTAGGCGATCCCGGCAAGGTTCAGCGCAATGCGCAGCCGGTAGCTGGCCGAAGAGCGCCAGTAATCAAAAAGAACCACATCCGTCATTTTGCCTCTCCCTGTATGAAACCGCACCCGAACGGGCCGGGTGCGGTTTGTCATTTTGTGCCCGAGGATCAGGCCTTGTTCAATTCCTTGGCGTGCAGCCAGTCCGCGTGCTGTGGGGCCTTCTTGGTCTTGGACCATTCCTCCAGCATTTCCCACTTCACCGCGTCCAGCTTTTTCAGTAGCGCGTCTTCTTCCGGGTCGGGGCAGGCGAGTTCCACACGGTGGCCATTGGGGTCGAAGAAATAGATCGAGTGGAAGATCGAATGGTCGGTAACGCCCAGCACCTCGACCCCGTTGGCCTCGAGGTGCTCTTTGAATTCGATCAGGGTCGCGCGGTCCTTCACCTTGAAGGCGATGTGCTGCACCCATTCCGGCGTGTTCAGATCGCGGCCCATCTCGGGCTTGGTGGGCAGTTCGAAAAACGCCAGAACATTGCCGTCGCCTGCATCCATGAAGACATGCATGTAAGGGTCGGGTTCATGGGTGGATGGCACGTGATCCTCGGCAATGGCCAGGACAAAGTCCATCTTCAGCATCTTGTTGTACCACTCCACCGTTTCCTTGGCGTCCTTGCAGCGGTAGGCGACGTGGTGGATTTTCTCGATTTTCACTTGCTCTCCTCCGAGGGCTGAAGCGCGGCGGCAGCCAGCGCCTGTTTCAGGATTGCGCGTTTCCCGATGTGGTTGGACAGGACCAGAACCAGCCGCGCATTGAGCGCGTCGCTCTCGGCCTTGGTGAGGCCTTCGTGGGTGGCCAGAAGATCAGCGTAGAAATCATCTGCGCCGTCGATGTTCGGGGTCAGGATCAGTTGCTCGGACATCCGTATTACTCCTTGCCCACGGCGCGGCGGATGGCGGCGCGGAACTGGTTGTCGTCATAGGTGGCGCGGCGGGCGGCCACGTGCTGGTCAGGGCGGATCAGGTAAACGCCGCTGTCGTTATCGCCAAGGTAGCGTTCCTTCAGTGCCATCGTCCTGTCGTCCTTGATGGACAGCGCCAGGCGCGTGACCTCAATACCGTCTTCCTCGATCACATCGGGCGCGTCGGCGTCGATGGTCAGCAGGGTGAACTTGTCCGCCAGTTTCGGCAGCAGGAACTCCTCCCCCAAAGGCGCATCGGGGCAGGGGGAGCCGGGGCGTGTCCGAGCGGGCCCATCCTGCAGCGCATCGGCGGAGTTGAGGTGCGAGCCGTCATAGGTGCAGGGCACCGATAGGCGGCCCGAGTTCACCAGCGGACGGGCAAATTCGTGATGTTCGCTGAGGTCCAGCACCGCATCGCGCAACACGCGGGACATTTCCGATTTCGGCGTGATGAAATCGGTGGAACGGCTGGAATTGAGGATATTCTCATCGGCGCCGTAAATGCGCTCCTGGTCGTAACTATCAAGCAGGCTTTCGGGCGCCTTGCCTTCCATCACCAATTTCAGCTTCCAGCACAGGTTGTCGGTGTCCTGCAGGCCCGAGTTTGCACCGCGCGCGCCAAAGGGCGAAACCTGATGTGCGGCATCCCCCGCAAAGATCACGCGGCCATGGCGGAATTTCTCCATGCGGCGGCACTGGAAAGTGTAGATCGACACCCATTCGAGTTCGAATTTCACATCCTCCCCCAGCATCTCCTTCAGGCGCGGGATCACATTCTCGGGGCGCTTTTCACGCTCCTTGTCGATGTCCCAGCCCAGTTGCAGGTCGATGCGCCAGACGCCGTCGGGCTGCTTGTGCAGTAGCGCCGACTGCCCCTTGTTGAAGGGCGGGTCGAACCAGAACCAGCGTTCGGTGGGGAAATCGGCATCCATGATCACATCGGCGATCAGGAAGTTGTCTTCAAAGACGCGGCCGACAAAATCCAGCCCCAGCATGGTACGGGTCGGCGAGCCTGCGCCATCGCAGGCGATCAGCCAGTCGGCTTCGATGTTGTAAGACCCTTCGGGTGTGTCGATTTCCAAGGTCACGTGATCGGGGTGGGTGCCGATGGCAGAGACCTTGTTGCGGCCGCGGATCTCAATCGGGGCGCCTTCCGCTTGCAGCTCCTTGACCCGGTTCACCAGGTATTCTTCGAAGTAGTACTGCTGCAGGTTGATGAAGGCCGGGCGCTGGTGGCCCTCTTCGGGCAGCAGGTTGAAGTCATAGACCTGACGGTCATCAAAGAAGACCTTGCCGAGGTTCCACTGTACCCCCTTGTCGACCATCGGCTGACCGCAGCCAAGGCGGTCGAGGATCTCCAGTGGGCGCTTGGCGAAACAGATCGCGCGAGAGCCAAAGCTGACCTTGTCGTTGTCATCCAGCACCACGGCCTCAACCCCCTGCTGGGCCAGATCGATGGCGGCAGCCAGGCCAACGGGGCCTGCGCCAATGATCACCACCTTGCGCCGCACCGGCGCCGGGGCGTCCTGATCCGCATGGCGTTCATACGGGTACAGGGGCACTTCAAAGATCTTGTTCATCTGGTGTCCTCCCAAATGGTGCCGATCGGCACGACTTCTCCGGTTCCCGGCCTGTATTCAGGCCGGGAGGCTATTGTCATCGTCTCATGTCTTCTCAAAGGCCGGTACGATCTGGATCAAACCGGCACATAGGTTGGATGGCGCCTGGGCCTTACCCTTGTAGGGCGTCCCACATTTCCAGATCGCGCTGTGCGGTCCAGATGCGGGGGGTGTCGATGCCGCGGGCCTCGTCATAGGCGCGGGCGACGTTGAAGGGCAGGCAGTGCTCGTAGATCGCGTAGTCCTTGAACTTCGGATCGCACTCTGCGCGCACCGCATCCCAGGCCTCTTTCAGGGTGCCGTTGCGGGCGGCCACGCGAGCGGCGGGGCGATAGGTGCTTTCCACGAAATCGCGGGTGTTCTCGATGGCGGCGTTGACCATCTCCTTGCCGACCAGCGCGTCGCCCCGACCGGGAGCAATGGCGTCCACGTCGAAGGATTTGATCGCATCGAGCGTGTCACCCCAGTCGCTGAAGTGACCGTCGCCGCAATAGCAGGCCGAGTGGTATTCCACGATGTCGCCGGTGAACATGACGTTCTGATCCGGCACATGGATCACGATGTCGCCTGCGGTATGAGCGCGGCCCAGATGCATCAGGTCAACGCGGCGGTTGCCGAGATAGACGGTCATGTCGTCGGAAAATGTGGTGGTGGGGTAGGTCAGGCCCGGAATGCTTTCGTGGCCTTCGAACAGCCGCGGGAAGCGCTGGAATTCACTGTCCCAGTCTTCTTGGCCGCGTTCCACGACCATGGCGCGGGCGGTATCGCCCATGATGATCTGCTGCGCGCCAAAGGCCGAAGCGCCCAGAACCCGGACCGCGTGATAGTGGGTCAGCGCCACATGGGTGATCGGCTTGTCGGTCACGGACCGCACGCATTCGATCACCTTGTTCGCCAGACGCGGGGTGGCCTGCGCCTCCACGATCATCACCGAGTCATCGCCGATGATCACGCCCGAGTTCGGATCACCCTCGGCAGTGAAGGCGTAAAGCCCTTCGCCCACCTCGGTGAAGCTGATCTTCTTTTCCGTCATGTCGCCTTGCGACGCGAATGCCTTTGCCATGTGTTCAGTCCTTTTGCGGTGGGCCGAAGACCGCGCATCAGGGGCCGTCTTCGGTGCCAGTGTTTCTTGAGGTTGCGCTTAGCGCTTGTAAGGGTCGTCCAGCGCGGGCAGCACCTTGCCCACACAATCGCCAAAGCCGATCATGTAGCCATCGCCCTTGGCCGCACCCTTCAGGGTCAGCGTGTCGCCATCTGCGATGAAGGAACGTTCCTCGCCCGTCTTCAGCGTCAGCGGCTCCTTCCCGCCCCAGCTGAGTTCCAAGAGCGAGCCGCGGCTTTCCTTGGTCTCGCCCGAGATGGTGCCGGAGCCCAAGAGATCCCCTGCATTCATCGGGCAGCCCGAGGTGGTGTGATGGGCCAGCTGCTGCGCGGCGGAGTAGTACATCTCTTTGTAGTTGGTGCGCGCAATGGTGGTTGCGTCCTTGCCTTCGGGCGCCATGGTCACCTCCAGATCGATGTCATAAAGCATCGGCCCGCAGTCCTTGAGGTGGTCCAGCAGCTCCACCTCGCGCTCGGGCGTATCGCAGCGGAAGGGCTCCAGCGCAGCCTTGGTCACGATCCAGGGGCTGATGGTTGTCGCGGTCGCCTTGGCTTGGAAGGGGCCAAGTGGCTGGTATTCCCAGGCCTGGATATCACGCGCGGACCAGTCATTGAGCAGAACGTAGCCAAAGATATTGGCATCGGCCTCGGCCACGGTGATCGGGCCTTCGGAAGGGGTGCCGACGATGGCGCCCATTTCCAGCTCGATGTCGAAACGCGCGCAGGGTGCCCAGCGGGGGGCGTCGTCATTCGGCCCTTTCAGCTGGCCCCAGGGGCGGCGCACATCGGTGCCGGATACAACAACGGACGACGCGCGGCCATTGTAGCCGATCGGAATGTGCAGCCAGTTTGGCGGCAGCGCGTTCTCCGGGCCGCGGAACATGGTGCCGACGTTGAAGGCGTGGTTCTTGCCCGCATAGAAATCGGTGTATTCGCTGACCATCATCGGCATGTGCAGCTCGGCGTCCTTCATCGGCACCAGAAGCGGCTCGACCTTGGCCTGTTCGGCGGACCCTGCGGACAGAAGCGCAATCAGACGTTCGCGCAGGGCGGCCCAGACGGCGGGGCCTTCTTCCATCAGGTCGTTCCAGAAGGGGACCTCGAACAGGGCGTAGTCGGTCAGATCGATGAGGCCCGCCTCTTCGGCGGCTTGCATATCAAGGATCATGTCACCAATGGCGACGCCGCAGCGGGGATCTTCTTCTCCAACCGAGAAGACGCCATAGGGCAGGTTGTTCAGCGGAAAGGGTGTGTCGGCGGAATTGGCCGAGGCGACCCAGGATTTCAAAAGGGGCATGGTGTCTCCCAAAACGTTATGTGCAGGCGCCGGGGATGCCCCGGCGCTGAAAACGGCTATGGCAACAGGCTTACTTCAGGCCCGGCGTGCCGTCGAATTTCTTTTCGATGTCGGACCAGCAGTCGATGTAATCGTCCTGCAAGGGGGCTTCCTTGGCGGCGAACTCGGTCAGGTGCTGCGGGAAGCGGGTTTCGAACATGAAGGACATAGTGTTTTCCAGCTTCTCCGGGCCGAGGTTGGAGTTCGACGCGCCCTCAAAGGCGTTCTTGTCCGGTCCGTGCGGCAGCATCATGTTGTGCAAGGACATGCCGCCGGGGATGAAGCCTTGGGGTTTGGCATCATACTGGCCGTAGATGTTGCCCATCAGCTCGGACATGATGTTCTTGTGGTACCAGGGCGGGCGGAAGGTGTTCTCGGCCACCATCCAGCGTTCGCGGAACAGCACGAAATCGATATTCGCGGTGCCCGGCTGGCCCGACGGCGCGGTCAGCACGGTGAAGATCGAGGGATCCGGGTGATCGAACAGGATCGCGCCGACCGGGCAATAGGTGCGCAGGTCGTATTTCACCGGCGCGTAGTTGCCGTGCCAGGCGACCACGTCCAGCGGCGAATGGCCGATCTTGGTCTCATGGAACTGGCCGCACCATTTGATGGTCACGGTGGAGGGCACCTCGCGGTCCTCGAATGCCGCTACCGGTGCCTTGAAGTCGCGCGGGTTGGCCATGCAGTTGGCGCCGATGGGGCCGCGGCCCGGCAGTTCGAACTTCTGACCGTAGTTTTCGCAGACAAAGCCGCGTGCGGGGCCTTCAAGAACCTCGACCCGATACAGCAGGCCGCGCGGCAGGATGGCGATCTCTTTCGGCTCCAGATCGATGATGCCCAGTTCGGTGCAGAAGCGCAGGCGGCCTTCTTGCGGGACGACCAGCAGTTCACTGTCGGCCGAGAAGAAATAGCTGTCCTTCATCGACTCGGTCACGAGGTACACATGGCTCGCCATGCCGACCTGGGTGTTCACATCGCCCGCCGTGGTCATGGTGCGCATACCCGTCAGCCAGGTCAGCGGCTCGCCGCTGTGGGCCACCGGATCCCAGCGGTACTGACCCAGAGAGGTCACATCGGGATCGACGCAGGGCGCGGATTTCCAGTAGGGCAGGTCGATCTTCTCATAGCGGTGGGAATGCTTCACCGAGGGGCGAATGCGGTAGCACCAGGTGCGCTCGGGGCGTTCGGCGGTAAAGGCGGTGCCGCTCAGCTGTTCGCCATAAAGACCGTAATTGCATTTCTGCGGGCTGTTCATGCCCTGGGGCAGGGCGCCGGGCAGGGCCTCGGTTTCATAGTCATTGCCAAAGCCGGGCATATAACCTTCATGCGCCCCGGCAAGCGACGGGGCCTGGATCATTTCATGCGGATGTGCAGGACGATTCATGGCGCGTTCCTCCTTTTCTGCTTGCCGGGGTAATAGTTGTTTTTGTAACTAACAAGAGCAAGGAGACCTAAATGCCGGAAAAAGATGATTTCGTTTTGCAGGATTTCCTGCCCTTCCTGTTGAACCGCGCGGCCGAGGAAAGCTCGCTCGCCTTCCAGTCCTACTACAAGAACCGCTACGGGATGCTGCGCAACGAATGGCGGGTGCTGTTTCACCTTGGCACCTATGGCACCATGACGGCCAAGGACATCGGTCTGCGTGCCAAGATCCACAAGACCAAGATCAGCCGCGCCGTGGCCAAGCTGACTGAGCGGCGGTTCATCACCCGCAGCCGGGATGAGAACGACCGTCGGTCCGAGCACCTTCAGTTGACCCCAGCGGGCGAGGCAGCCTATCGCGACTTGCGTGGTCAGGCGGCAAGCTACGACAAGCAACTGGCCGGCCGGTTCTCGGCCGACGAAGAAAAGGCTCTGCGGCGCATGCTGCGCCAATTGGCCGGGATCGAGCCATAGACATTTGCCGGCGGCGCGCTCAAATGACAGCCACAGGCGCCTCTGCGCACAACCCAAGGAATGCCCAATGCAACAGCCAGACCCACGCGCCTTTGCCCTGATTAACTGGTTAGCTGAAAACGGGCTCTGCAGTCGGGACAGAGAGGCCTTTTTGCAGGCTTTTTGCGAGGAAATGGTGGCAACCGGGCTGCCGCTGATGCGCATGCATCTGGCACAGCGGGCGTTTCACCCTCAGTTCGGGGGGATCGGATTCAGCTGGACCCGTGGGGCCGGGATGTCGAAGGAGCACTACGAGCACAGGGAGGTTCCGCGCGATATCTGGCTGCAAAGCCCGCTCTTTCATCTTCTGGCCCAGGATCTGGAGGAGTTCCGCTCGGATCTGAACCAGCACGACCGGGAGAGGTTCCCGATGCTTCAGGATCTGTTGGAACGGGGCGGGACCGACTATTTCGCGCTCGGCCTTCGCTTTACCGAAGTGGAAGGTCCAATGGATCCCCATCATCCGTCCGAAGGTGTTCTGATCTCCTGGACAGCAGATTGTCCGGGGGGCTTCAGTGAGGAGGACCTGAACCTTCTGCGTGCAGTGTCAAACCATATGGGGCTTGCGCTGAAATCCATGTCCAATCAACAGATGGCTCGCGATCTGCTGCAGGTCTATCTGGGGCGGGACGCGGGCCGCCGGGTGTTGTCCGGAGAGATCCAGCGCGGGTCATCCGACAAGATCAACGCGGTGATCTGTCTGTTTGATCTCAAGGGTTTCACCAGTCTGGCCGAACAGATGCCGGGACCGGAGGTCATTGACATGCTGAACGACTATTTCGGCCTTGCCGTTGGCATCATCCAGTCCCATGGCGGCAATATACTGAAATTCATGGGAGACGGGATGTTGACGATGTTCAACCTCGGCTCGCTTGAAACAGACGCCAAGGCGGCTCTCGATGCCGCCAGGGAACTGCGCCAGAAAATGCGAACCCGAAACCGTGAGCGGGCGGAGGCTGGCCTGCCCGCACCGGATTTTACTCTGGCGCTACATGCAGGCGACATTCTTTATGGCAATATCGGATCGGCTAACCGGCTCGACTTCACCGTGATCGGCCCGACAGTGAACCAGACCGCCCGGATCGCCGGTTTGGACCATTCCGTCGGGCAAAGCGTGATACTGTCCGAGGATGTGCAGCGGGCGGGTGCAGGGGCAGGGCACGACCTCGTTTCGCTGGGTCGCTACATGCTGCGCAGTGTGCCGGAGCCTATCGAGTTGTTTACGATCTACGAGCCCGCCACAGAGGCGAGCTAACAGGGCTATGCCTGCGGCTCAGATGCTGACCTCGACGCCGGGCAGGTTCAGCTCTTTCATCATGTCGCGCAGCTCCTGGCGGGCGGCGATGTTCGAGATATTGAGCTGTTTGACGCCAATATCCTTGAGGTCCAGAAGGGTTAGGCCTCGCGGGAACAATTCGCGAAAGATCACCCGCTCGGAAAACCCGGGCGCAATGCGGAAACCGATGCGTTTGGACAGCATCTTGATGGCGCGTTCCATCTTTTCCTTGTTGACCATTCGCTGGGTGCCGACGCGGTTGCGGATCACGATCCAGTCGATGGGTTTCAGGCCGGCCTGGGCGCGCAGCTGGCGTGCGTTCCAGACCATTTCCGAGTAGACCGACGGCCCGGTGATCTTTTCGCCCTTTTCATCGGTGTGGGCCAGAAGGTCGAAATCCACGAAACTGTCATTGAGCGGCGTGATCAGCGTATCGGCCAGCGAATGAGCCACCTGGCTGAGCCGGGTATGAGAGCCGGGACAGTCAATCAGGATGAAATCATTGTCCGGCTCCAGGCTGGAGACCGCGGCAGACAGGCGGTGATCATAAATGTTTTCGCCCGGTTGCAGGCTGTCGGGATCAATGTCAGGCAGCTCGTGCAGCTCGACGATGGGCAGCTCCAGCCCTTCCTGCTTGATGAAGGCCTTGCGGTTTTCCAGGTAGCGCCCCATCGAACGTTGCCGCAGGTCCAGATCCAGCGCGGAGACCTTGTGGCCCATGCGGGCCAGGGCGGTTGCCACATGCATGGAGACGGTGGATTTGCCTGCACCGCCCTTTTCGTTACCGACGACAATGATATGCGCCATTCAGTGATCCCTCTGGTTCCGAGCGCGCGCTTTGCGCGATTTTTGCGGACTATAGACAGTGCCCGAATCAATGAAAAGCGCAGAACAGCCCGAATTAGAGCCTGTTTGCAGGCTGCCCGGCGCGGTGCCGAACCTTGCATGCCAGGGGTAAGTGGAGGCCTGTTCTCTGGCTGAGCCCAATGATCTGTCGCTCGATGGGGCCGTCGTGATGATGCTTCACGAACATGCTTTGCCCGGCAGTGACCATGCGCGTCACGTTCTGGCGTGCGGTTCTGCGCCTAGATATCTAGTTGGTCCAGCTTTTCAAAAGCCGTTGTCAGATAGCTTTCATAGGGAAGCCAGTCAGGTGTGGACCGGTGATAAATCGGTTTTCGGGCCTGCTGTGAAGACGCCGTTCGGATGGCACTCTTCTGATTTTCAGGATGCAGACAATCCTCGGACCACTCCAGCTTGCAAAAATCCACTAGCGGGCGGATGTTCTTTTCCGGCTCCCTGGTGAGCTGATCGTAATCCACGCGGTAGATCTGATCGGGGAACAGCGTCATCCAGTGCTGCATCAGGTCATCGGCCAAGGTCTGATACCGGATGATGTCATCCATGTCATAGATGAAGCCGTTGCCGCTACCCTGCAAGCCCACTTTGTAAAGCGACCAGGCCATGTCACGGGCCGGCCGTGTGGTGTAGACAATACGTGCTTCCGGAAAGGCGGCAAGAAGACCGCCGACCCAGCGGAAATTCAGTGGCATCTTGTCGATCACGACGGGTGCTTCGTCGGCATGAGACTGCATCGCCTTCCCCAGAGCATCGCGCAGCGCCTGTGCATGAGCTTCGGTGAACTCTGACTGTCCTTCTGTCTGCATCTGTTTCAGCAGATTGAACATGGCGGTTGTGGGGTATTGCAGCTCTCCCGCGCCGGTCACACCGGGGGCGCCGCAGAGGATGCGTTCCGTCACGGTTGATCCCGAGCGCGGCAGGCCGACGATGAAGATCGGTCGAAACGGGAGGTCCGATGACGCGACCGGGGTTGGCCGGGCAAAGATTTTTTTCAGATAGGAAAAGAGCTCTTCCTCGTTCTCGACCGAGTATCCGATCATCTTTTTCTTGAGGCTGTTGCCGCGCTCCAGTTGCGTGAATGCAGCCTCATACTGCTTTGCGTCATTTAGCGCTTTGTGCAGTGCAAAACGCAATTCGATTTCCGCAGCGGTGCCGAGGCTGGCCTCCTCGAGCAGCCGTAGCATGGACTTCAGATGTGGATGATCGGCATCATAGTCGATCAGGTTGGACAGGGCGCGGTGCGCAGGCGTCAGGGTGGGGGAAATTTCAACGGCTTGTTCGAGGTGTCCCCGTGCCGTCTCCTTGTCTCCCTCCGCCGATGCAATGAGGCCGAGATTGTAGTGTGCCTGGGCTCCGGCCTCTGCGGTGCTGGTGACGGCCTCGTGGCAGGCCTTGGCTTCGTCAAGCTTTCCAAGGTTGCGCAGGCATTGCCCAAGCATGTTCAGCAGCTCGTCAGAGACCTGCCCCCTTTCAACCACAGAGGAGAGCACCTGAACGGCCTCCATATGGTGCCCCTGTGCGTCAAGGGACATGGCAAGGGTCTGGGCCATCCGTGCGTTGTTCGGCTCCAGCGTAACCGCCTGGCTCAGATGTTTGGTCGCCTCTTCCAGCGCAAAAAGATGATAGAGCGCGGCGCCGACGTTGAAATGGGCGATAGCCGTGCCGCCCCCGACCTTGAGGCTGCGTTTGAAGAAGCCAAGGGCGTTTTTGTAATCACCCAGTGCCTGAAGGCAGGCGCCCTGCAGATCCAGCAGCGGAACAAGATCCGGCGCCCGGCGGGCGAGGCGTCGCGCCGCATCTAGGGCCGCGGCGATTTTCCCGCTTTGGTACAAGGTAACAACTGCGTTCACTTCCGCCTGGCTGACGGGTTTTGAGCCTCGCCCGGGGCGAGGGATGCCTTGTCGGTGGGGAGCGCTTCCCCGGCGGCTGGGTGAAGATAACATACAAGGCTTCCATCATGAGTTTACGCAATTTCGTCCCTATTATGATGAAAATACCCTACCAAAAGGCAAATGTGCCAAAACCACACTTGCTGCGCTTGCTGCAACGGCGGGCTGAAACAAAAAAGCCGCCCCCAAAGGAGCGGCTTTTCCAAGCGGTGAAAGCGGAGCTTAGAAGCCCAGACCTTCGTATTTCTTCTTGAACTTGGAGACGCGGCCACCGGCGTCCATCAGACGGGTCGAACCGCCGGTCCACGCGGGGTGCGCAGAAGGATCGATATCCAGCGCGAGCTGGTCGCCTTCCTTGCCCCAGGTGGAGCGCATCTTGACGATGGTGCCATCGGTCATCTTGACGTCGATGAAGTGGTAATCGGGATGGGTGTCGGCTTTCATGATACCACTCCTTACGCTTTGGCTTTGTAGTTTGCGTCTTCGGCGATACGGGCAGATTTGCCGCGGCGCGAACGCAGGTAGTACAGCTTGGAACGACGCACGCGGCCACGGCGCACGACGGTGATGCTGTCGATATTGGTCGAATGCAGCGGGAACACACGCTCCACGCCTTCGCCAAAGGAAATCTTGCGGACGGTGAAGGAACCGGCGATGCCCGAACCGTTCTTGCGGCTGATGCAGACGCCCTCGTAGTTCTGAACACGGCTACGCGAGCCTTCGGTCACTTTGTAGCCGACGCGGATGGTGTCACCGGCTTTGAAATCGGGGATATCTTTCCCCAAGGCGGCGATCTGTTCCGCCTCCAGCTGTGCGATCAGGTCCATCTGATCATCTCCTATTTATGCTCGTGGTTTTGTCCACGAAGTTGTGCGCGAATATGAGAGCTCTTGGTCTTCACCGGGTCCCGCAGATGCAGCCCGCCAGAGATCACACCGATCGTTCCTTGTTCTTGCCTCTTGCGCTCCTGGGGTTTGGGTCGAAGAAGACCCGCCAGATAGGTTGCGCCAAAAGACAAACAGCCCGGAGCCGCAAAAGCGAATCCAGACCGGCGCTGTTTATGCCGGGGCGGCCCATGAATCAAGGGCAATCGCGCGTGGAGTGACTTTTGGCGGAGGGGCTGCCCTGCGGCGGCGATTTCAGCCAGTTGACTGGGGGAGTGGGCGTGTGACAGTCAGCTTGAGCAATTATGAGGAGAATATTGTGAAAAAATCAGTTGTTGCCCTTATCGCCACCTTGGTTGCGCTGTCGGCTTGTGGACCGAGCCAATCCCCAGAGCAGCGCGCGGAAATTCGGGAGAACAAAGCGAAGAACGCTGCGATCTGGAAAATGCGGGATACCGTTGCGATGAATGGCAAAACCTACGAAATTGCCGTTGCCCCGGACCGCACCTTTGCCTTTGTTTCGCCGGCGCGCTCGGATTTTGCCTACTCCCCGGTCGAGGTCGAAGCGGTTGCCCGTGCCCAGACAGGCTGCAAGGCAACGTTCGGTGCAGGTATTCTGGCCTACCTGGGCGGGTATTCGGAAGCGGCGGACCTGCGCCCCATTCAGGCAAAGGTTTCTGGCTTTAACTACTGGCGTGCCGACCTTTCATGCTGAGGAAGCTCATCCTCGCCTGCGGCGTGGTGGCCGCCTTGCCGGTCTTGGTGGCCTGCACCGCAGCGACGGTGTCGCAAAACCCGGTGGCAGAGGTGATGGAGCGTCCCAATCGCTTCACCGCCTATCCGCAGCCGGGAACGACCTACCTCAGCTTTTCGCAGGCGCATGGCTTTCAGGTCAACTACATCGGCAATGGCCGGGCCTGGCTTTGGTATCCGGGCAATTCCGGCGTGGTGCCAGAGGAGTGGAAAACGGATACGATCGGCGGCACGCCTGCGATGTGCTGGCGTCATCCGTCGGGCTTCTACAACCCGGTGACGAAACAGACGGGCGGCGGCTATGCCTGCCAAAGCCTGGTCCTGTCGCAAAAGACCATCGTGGCGAGCCTGCAAGGCGACCCATTTAATCTGCGATCAGGGGCTGTCCCCTACCGGCTCAACCGCTGTACAGCCCCCGAAGCCTTTGTCTTTGACCGGAGCAGGTTTGGCTGCAACTAGGCGGAAAAGGCTTTGCACCAAGATAAACATCCGCGGCCCGGTTGGGCGCCGCGGATGCTGAAGCTTAATTAATGACCCTGACGATCAGGCGGTCTGATCGTCCACGGCGGCGTCCGGCGCGTTCTTCTTCACAGACTCGATGCCATTGTCGCGGCCCGAGGCACTGGTGTAGCTCTGCGAGGTGCCGATGACCTGGCCATTGGTGGCTTTCAGGTTGAACATGAATTTCCCGGCAGAGGTTTCCTTGCGCTCGTAGCGGGCATCCTCAGAGGCGTTCTTCTTCACAGACGCGATGCCGTTTTCGGCGCTGGCCTTCTGCTTGTAGCCTTCGCTGGCCAGGATGTTCTCGCCATTGCCCGCCTTCAGGCGAAAGCGGAATTCGCCAGCCTTATCTTCGTAGAGTTCAAATTTTCCAGCCACCCTATGACCTCCTGTCATCATAAAAACTCAAGAAAGAGATAAACACGGCTTTGCCATCACGGCAACGGCTTCCATTGGGGAAAAGATGCACCGCGATATCACGGGCGATAACTGGGGATCAGCTTGCATCCTTGGTGCGGTTGTAGCTTTCCCACAGATCGGGGCGGCGGGCCTTGGTGATCTCTTCGCTCATCTGGTGGCGCCACTCGGCGATCTTGCCGTGATGGCCGGACATCAGAACCTCGGGAATTTCGTGGCCCTTCCATTCGGCGGGGCGGGTGTATTGCGGATGTTCCAGCAGACCCGAGGAGAAACTCTCCTCCTCGGTCGAGGCTTGGTTCCCTAGCACGCCAGGGATCAGCCGCACGGTGGCATCGATCAGCGCCTGGGCGGCGATCTCTCCACCGGTCATGACGAAATCGCCGAGGCTGACCTCTTGGATGCCATAATGCTCCAGCACCCGTTCATCTACGCCCTCGAAACGGCCACACAGAAGCGTCATGCCATCGCAGCGCGCCAGATTCTGCATCATCTTCTGATCCATGCGTCGTCCGCGTGGCGACAGGTAGATCAGCGGCCAGTTGCCCCGCATGCCCTCCATCGCGTGTTCGATCGCATTGCCGAGCACATCGGGGCGCAAGACCATGCCTGCACCTCCCCCCGCGGGGGTGTCATCCACGTTGCGATGCTTGCCGACGCCGAACTGGCGCAGATCAATGGTCTCAAGCTGCCAAAGGCCTTCTTGCAGGGCTTTGCCGGTCAGGCTTTCGCCCAGCACGCCGGGAAAAGCGGTTGGGAACAGCGTCAGGATCTTCACTTTCCATACGCCCGCCAGATCCGGCGTCGGCGTCATCAGCTCGCGCGGTTTCAGGGTCGGGCGGATCGCCTTGCGGCCATGGGATTTGGCCGGAGCGGAGGGTTTGTCGGTCATAGCGGACTGCCGTCAGAGGAAAGATGCCAAGGTCCTATAGCGCCGATACCTCAGGTTTGAAACCTCGGAGCGATCAACTGCGCTGGAGACGGTTCAGAACAACCCTTCGGGTGGGTCAGCGATGATGCGGCCCTGCTCAAGGTCCACCGTGGGGACGACGGCCAGGGTGAAGGGCAAAAGCACGGTTGTCTTCATGCCCGGCCCGTGTAGCTCCAAAAGGTCAGAGGCGCCATGGTTCTGCACCGATTTCACCCGACCGAGCAACGCCCCGCCAGCGTCATAGACCTCAAGCCCGATCAGGTCGGCATGGTAGTATTCGTCATCCGGCAGGCTTGGCAGGCGGTCGCGCGGTGCAAAGAGCCGCAGGCCCTTCAGCGCATCGGCGTCCTCCTTGGTCTCAACGCCGCCCAGGCGCGCAGTGAAGCCGTTCTTGATGGCGGAGGTCAGCATCACCGAGTAGGTCTGACTGCCGTCTTCGGTGCTGAGCGGGCCATAGGTTTCGATGTCTTCCGGAATGGCGCAAAAACTTTTCAGGCGCACCTCGCCGCGCACCCCGAAGGCACCGGCCACCGCGCCGACGCAGATCAGATCGCTCATGGCAAAATCCTGTATGACTGTTGATCGCTGGCCGAATTCATTCCACAGTATCTGGGCCATAGTGTCTTTGATGACAAGATCTAGTTTCGGGCTGGCAACTGGTGGGATATGGCAGCGGTCCGATTACCATGGCGACGTTTTTTATGAATACCTTTTCCCGTGCCCCGGCTCCCACCGTGCAAGAGGTTTGCAATGCAGATTGCCGTTTCGGTGCTGCCCCATCTTGATTTGGCCTATATTCAGTATCGCGGGAGCTTCTCCGTTTCCGATCTACCTCGTGTTGCAGAAGCTCTCAACGGTATCGAAGGCTACTCTGATATGGGGTCCACCTTTGACGACATGAGCCTTGTGACCGACATGGATGTCCGTTTCGCGGATCTCAGTAACGTGGCTCGCCTCACGTCCGAACGGCTCGGAAACGAGGAAAGAACCCTGCGATCGGCGATCTGGGCACCTACGGATCTTAGTTTTGGTCTTGCGCGCATGTATCAGACCGCGTCAGCCATGCGTGGAAATCTTGAGGTAGAAGTCAGCGCGGATCAGAGGGCCTGCCTGGCATGGCTCGGGCTGGAGGCGGCATCGATTGAGGAGCTTCTGAGCGGCGTCAGGGTCGTTGTTGTACCAGAACAGGCCTAACGCGGTTCGATCAACAGAGCGCTCGCGCGGCGCTCCCAGCCTTTCTGTTCCAGTTCCGGCGTGTCATCCTCGGTAACTTCCGGATGGCCGATGCAGAAATATCCGATCAGCTGCCAGCTTTCTGGGGCGTTCAGATCCCGGTTCAGCTGCACGGGGTCCAGCACGGAAACCCAGCCCAACCCCAGCCCTTCGGCGCGCAAGGCTAGCCAGAACAGCGTGATGGCCGAGACCACGGAATAGCGGCGCATCTCGGGCATGGTGCCCGCGCCAAGGCCGCTTCCCTTGGGGGTGGTGTCGTCGCAGTAGACCGCCATCTGCACGGGTGCTTCGCGCATGCCCGACAGTTTGAGCCCGGCATAGCGTTCAGCCTGCGGACCCGAATAGCCCTTCAGCGCTTCGGCATTTGCTTGTTGAAAATTTTGCAAAGCCGCAGCTCGGGCGTTTTCGCTTTGAATGCGCAAAATACGCCAGGGCTCGCTCAGGCCCACCGAGGGGGCCATCGAGAAAGCAGAAAGGCAGCGCGCAAGCACTGCCTCATCCACTGGGTCAGTGCGGAAGCGGCGCACATCACGCCGCAATCGCATCAACCGGTCCAATTCGCTGCGGAAGCCTTCGGGAAAAGCGCCCTCGTTGCCGGTATCCCGCAGCGTCATGGTCTTATTCCGCGTCTGCGGGCGCTTCTGCTTCGTCAGCAGCTTCGGCAGCCTTGGCGGCTTTTTCTTCAGCGCGTTCCTGGGCTTTCTTGCCGGGCTGGGCTTTCTGCGGGTTGTTGCGCTCTTTCTTTTCCAGAACGCCAGCGGCTTCCAGCATGCGGGACACGCGGTCGGTGGGCTGGGCGCCCTTGTCGAGCCATGCCTTGATCGCGTCGACGTCCATTTTCACGCGCTCTTCGCTGTCTTTCGGCAGCAGCGGGTTGTAGGTGCCGAGCTTCTCGATGAAGCGGCCGTCACGGGGCATGCGGCTGTCAGCAGCCACGATGCGGTAGAAGGGACGCTTTTTCGAGCCGCCGCGGGCCAGACGGATTTTCATTGCCATGGGTTCAGTCTCCTTTGATGGCGTTGACCGGGACGGACCCGGTTATTTCATTCAGTTTCGTGCTCCAGGGGATCGGGGAGGATCATTCCTGGTGTTTCTTGTGGTGGCGAATGACCTCATCAATGATGAAGTTCAAGAACGCCTTGGCGAATTCAGGGTCCAGATCTGCCTGTTTCGCCAGGTCTTCGAGCCGTGCGATCTGCTTTGCCTCGCGGGCCGGATCGGACGGGGGAAGGTCGTGCTGGGCTTTCAGCTTGCCCACCGCCTGAGTGTGCTTGAAGCGTTCGCCAAGGGTGTAGACAAGAATAGCGTCCAGCCGGTCGATGCTTTCGCGGTGCCCTTTCAGCACTTCGGCGGCGCGGGCCACATCATCGCGTGTCGTATCAGTCAATGGCCCATCCTTTCGGTTTGAACAGCGGGTCGGCGTAGTGGCTGATTTCCATCTCGATCCCATGCGCAAGCTGGCTGCCCTTTAGCGCTTCGGGCGAAGGGTGCCGGTAGACCGCATCGCTACCGTCGATGGTCTCGGCGTCATTATCTTTCTTGGCGCCAAGACGTTCCGCCAGACGGATGGAATCGAGGTTCTTGGGGTCGATGTAGCTGACCGCCCCGTCCCAGCCCAATTCGTCGTAGAAGTATCGACGCGCGGCGCTGGTGGCCTCCAATGCGTAGCCCTTGCCGGCCTTGTCGGGCCAGATGATCCAAGCAATCTCACGCTCGGGCCAGCCCGCGGGTTTCCAGCCGCCGGCCATGCCGTAGGTCTCATCCGTGATTTTATCGTGGATCATCCACATGCCAAAGCCGCGGATCTGCCAATGCCCCATTTCAGCGGCATAAAGCATCCAGGCCTCGTAAGTATTTAGCGGCCCGCCCATGAAGCGTGAGCGATAGGACGAAAAGGTCGCCTTGAAATCCGGGTAGTCCTCGGCTTCGGGGCCGCGCAGGATCAGGCGCTTGGTCTCGATGGTGGGGATGGAGGAGGCGGGCATTATGCATAGGCCTCCATACCACCGTCCGATACCTCTGCCGGAGACAGGTGCCGCCACAGCTCAAGCGTGCCAAAGCGGGGATGCGTGTAATCCTCACCGCGCTGCGCGCCAAGACGTTTTGCTACCGCGCGGGAGGCGTGGTTTTCCGGATGCACCAGGCTGATCGCGGTCTCCCAGCCCAGAACGTCATAGGCATAGGAGCGCGCGGCAATGGCCGCCTCGGTCGCGTAACCCTTGCCGCCAAAGCCTTCGAACAGATCCCAGCCGATTTCCGGCTCGGGCCAGCCATGAGGGTTCCAGAGACCGATATTGCCTGCCAGCTTGCCGGAGGATTTCTCATCCACGCTCCAGCGGCCATAGCCCAGCATCTGCCAATGGCCGATCTCGCAGGCCAGGTGCCGCCAGACCTGCTCGGGCTTCATCTGCCCACCCACGTAGGTTGCGCGATCGGAGGCGTAGAAGTCGCACATAGTGTCGAAATCCGACAGCGCAGGGGCGCGCAGTATCAGGCGTTCGGTCTCGATGATGGGGATGGTCACGGTCATGGGCTGTTACTTCTTCTTCCCAAAACCAGACAGGCCACCGGGCAGACCGCCCATGCCACCCAGTCCCGGCAGGCCGCCGGGCAGACCGCCCTTGCCGCCAAGCGCCTTGGCCGCGGCCTCCATCGCCTTGGGGTCAAGCTGGCTGGGGTCCATGCCGCCGGGCAGGCCGCCCGCCATTTCGGGCATACCTCCGCCTTTGCTGAACATGCCTTTCATGGCCTGTTTGAGCATCTTGCCTTTGCCCATCTTGCCCATCTTCTTCATCACATCCGCCATCTGGCGGTGCATCTTCAGAAGCTTGTTGAGGTCCGAAACCTCCATGCCAGAGCCTGCCGCGATGCGTTTTTTGCGCGACGCCTGCAGCAATGCGGGGTTGGCGCGTTCCTTCTTGGTCATCGACTGGATCATGGCGATCTGGCGCTTGAGCACCTTGTCGTCCATGCCGGAATCTTCGACCTGTTTGGCCATCTTGGCCATACCGGGCATCATCGACATCATGCCCTGCATGCCGCCCATCTGGAGCATCTGTTCAAGCTGCATCTTCAGGTCATTCATATTGAAATGACCCTTCATCATGCGCTTCATCATCTTTTCGGCCTGTTCGGCCTCGATGGTTTCCTGCGCCTTCTCGACCAGGGCCACGATGTCGCCCATGCCGAGGATACGGCCCGCGATCCGGTCCGGCTCGAAGGTCTCGATGGCATCCATCTTTTCGCCAAGGCCGACAAAGCGGATCGGCTTGCCGGTGACCGCGCGCATCGACAGCGCCGCACCGCCGCGCCCGTCGCCGTCCATCCGGGTGAGGACCACGCCCGAGATTCCGATCTTGGCGTCGAATTCCTCTGCGACCTCGACCGCCACCTGACCGGTCAGACCGTCGACCACCAGCAGGGTTTCCCGCGGGGAAACCACATCGCGCACGTCTTCGACTTCCTGCATGAGGACTTCGTCGATTTGCAGACGGCCTGCGGTATCGAGCATGTAGACATCATAACCGCCAAGAGCCGCCTGCTGCTTGGCGCGCTTGGCGATGTCGACGGGTTTCTGGCCGGGCACGATTGGCAGGGTGTCGACACCGATCTGGGTGCCCAGCACGGCTAGCTGATCCATCGCCGCCGGGCGATAGACGTCGAGCGAGGCCATCAGGACCTTTTTGCCCTCTTTTTCCTTCAGCCGCTTGGCCAGCTTACCGGTGGTGGTGGTCTTACCCGAGCCCTGCAGGCCGACCATCAGGATCGGCGCGGGCGGGTTGTCGATCTTGAGCGTACCCGGATCGCCTTCACCGCGCAGGGTGTCGACCAGCGCATCGTGCACAATCTTGACGACCTGCTGGCCGGGGGTGACCGATTTGGTTACGGCCTGACCGGTGGCCTGGTCCTGCACCTTTTTGACGAAGTCGCGCGCCACGGGCAGTGAAACGTCTGCTTCCAGCAGGGCGACGCGCACCTCGCGCAGGGCGGTCTTGACGTCTTCCTCGGACAGGGCGCCTTGTTTGGTCAGCCGGTCAAATACACCGGAAAGGCGTTCGGATAGATTTTCAAACATGCCTTGCGGCCTCCTTTGAGCCGGTTTCGGTTTCCTGCCCCACATGTAGGGACCATGACGCCCATGCACAAATGCCCCCACGGGCGTAACACGCTGGTGGAGGGCGATCCCCGGCAATGGGCGGGGACCGGAAGACATGATGCTCCCGGAATTTGGATGCGGGCTATCCTGTTCCTACCCGCGAGTCAAGCTTGGCAAGAGCAGGGCGGCAGGGTCGGTGCCTTTTTGACGGACAAGGTTAGAGAAAAGGCTGCCGTTTGGGTGAAAATATCTGGCAATGCGCGCTCAGCGCCCCAAACTCACTCTGACAGGGCGGCGGTTTGCAGTGGGGATGAAGAATTGACCAGCGTTTTGATTCTTGGCAGCGCGCCTTATGCGGTGCAAGCGGCAGACTGGCCGCGTGAGGCTTTTGATCATGTGGTCGTGATCAACAATGCCTGGCGCATCCGGTCCGACTGGAGTCACTTGATCTATCCGGAAGACTTTCCCGAAGACAGGCGCCCGACCAAGATCCGGCCGGACCAGTATGTCGTCACCGCCGAGGACTACGTGCCCGCGCAAAACGCCTATGGCGGGTTTGTCTACGCGGGGGGAACCATGGCCTTTACCGCAGGCTACTGGGCGCTGCACGCGCTAAACCCAAGCCGCCTGTGCTATTTCGGCTGTGACATGGTCTATCCGGCAGCAGGGCAGACGCATTTTTACGGGACAGGTACAGCGGATCCGCTGCGGGATGATGTGACGCTGGCAAACCTTCCGGCCAAGGCGCGCCGACTGGAGTATTTCGCGGCCCGTCAGGAATGCGCCATGGTCAATCTCAGCACCAAAGAGAGTGTCTTGCCATATCAGCGACGCACTCTGGACAGTGTGTCCACCGCTCAAGCGTCAGAGTTCTGCCAAGCGGATGTTGCAGAGGCATTGGCTCAGGAAGAGGCGCTTGGCTATCTTGTCCCATCGGGCCGCTACTGGACTGAAATGGACCGTTTTGACGCAGGAGCCATCGCGCGGGTGGATGCCGCATGGTTGCGCTGTTTCGAGCCTGAACTTGCCATGGTCGGAAGCTGATCCTGCGAATTTCACCCGATCCGGGCAGAACCGCATTGCCGAGCAGGGGCATTCTCTGGCACATGGCGGCTATCACAGACTTGCGGATGGAACGCTTGCCATGGATGCATCGTCGCTCAACCAGGAGAGTTTGCCCGTATCCTCCGATGCGCTGCTGGCGCAGCTGGATGAATGGGGGCTGGCCTACACGCTTTATGAACATGTTCCCCTGCGCACGGTGGAGGATGCCAAAACGGTCGAAGCTGAGATGGAGGTCCCGGGCGTTTCCGCGCTGCGGATCAAGAACCTTTATCTGCGAGATCGGAAGAAACGCAACTATCTGATCTCGGTCGAGCAGGACCGCGAGATCGATCTGAAAGCGCTGGGTCAGGAGATCGGCGCTCCGGGTCTCAGCTTTGGCTCGGCAGATCGGTTGATGGAGTTCCTTGGCATTCGCCCCGGTGCTGTTAGCCCGCTTGCGATGATCACTGGCGTCGAAAAAGGCGTGATCTTCCATTTTGACCGTGCGGTGCAGGACGCGGATGTTATCTGCATGCACCCCCTTGTGAATGACCGCACCGTAGTGATGGCGCGTGCTGACGTGCTGAGCTTTTTCGACCGGATTGGGGTCGATGTGAACTGGATCTAACTCAGGGTGCCTTCAGCAGGCGCCACAGCAACCATAAAGGAAGACCGCCCAATGGCTGACAACAAACGCATTGTTCTGTCCAGCGATCACGCCGCCATCGACATGCGGCAAGCTATCGCCAAGCATATCGCCGACAAAGGCTGGGAGGTGGTCGACATCGGGCCAACCACCCCGGAAAGCACCCACTATCCCAAGCACGGTGAAGCTGCTGCCCGCAAGGTGGCCTCAGGCGATTGCGCGCTGGGCATCATCCTGTGCGGCACCGGGCAGGGCATCATGATGGCCGCGAACAAGGTCAAAGGGATCCGCTGTGGCGTCTGCGCTGATCCCTTCTCGGCCCGTATGATCCGCGAGCATAACGATGCAAACATGCTGTCGATCGGGGCCCGGGTGATCGGGGAGTCGCTGGCGCTGGAAATCGTGGATGCTTTCCTCGGGGCAGAATTCGAAGGCGGTCGTCACGGCACCCGCGTGGATATGATCAAGGCGATTGAGGCCTGATTTCTTGTTATCGGCCACCTACAGCAAAGAGCCCCCGAAAGACGGGGGCTCTCTTGGTTCATGGGTGATGGCGCTTGGAGATGATCAGGCCGCGAGAGTTTCGATCTGGGCTTTCGCTTTGGCAAGCGCCGCGCCTTCGTCGATGGCCAGGGTGTCGGCGGCGACGATCTCAACCTCGGTGATGCCCATGAAGCCAAGCATGTGGCGCAGGTAGCCTGTGGCGAAATCGATGGCCGATCCGGCCTCGGTGCCGCCCGACGCGACGGCGATGATGGCGCGCTTGCCTTCCAGAAGACCAACCGGACCCTGATCAGTGTAGGTGAATGTCAGACCGACACGTGCAACCAGATCGATCCAGGCCTTGAGGCCGGCAGGTACGGAAAAGTTGTAGATCGGCGCGCCGATCACCAGGGTGTCGGCCGCTTTCAGCTCCTCAACCAGCGCGTCAGACTGCGCAAGCAGTTGTGTCTGCTCATCGCTGCGCTGGTCGGCCGGGGTGAAGTTGGCATTGATCCATGTCTCATCCAGAAGCGGCAGCGGGGTCGCCAGATCCCGGCGGATCACCTCTGCAGCGCCAAGGCGCTCTACGATCTGGGCGGTCAGGTCGCGGGAGACAGATCCTGTGCGGCGGGCGGAAGAGTCGATGTGCAATACGGTCTTGGTCATTGTGTTTTGTCCTGATCTGGGGTGAAGCTTGAGACAACAGATGCGTTATTGCAATTTTGAACGCAATCGCCGATATTTCACAGAACGTGCGCGATTTTGCACATGTTTGGCGGGTTAGCGCTGTTCTAGGACGGAGAGCTGGATGGAAAATTGGGATGAAGTGCGCACGGCCTATCAGGTCGCGCGCATGGGCACAGTCAGCGGTGCGGCCGAAGTGCTGGGCGTTCATCACGCCACAGTCATCCGCCATATCGACGCGATCGAGGCGCGCCTCGGCGTCAAGCTGTTCCAGCGCCATGCCCGCGGGTATACGCCGACTGAAGCGGGGCAGGACCTCTTGCGGGTCGCACAGACCACGGATGATCAGTTCAGCCAGCTGGCCGGGCGGCTCAAAGGGCAGGGGGACGAGGTGACAGGCGAGCTTGTCGTCACCTCGCTGTCATCGATGTCTCATCTATTGGTGCCCGTTCTGACCGAGTTCCAGAAGATGCATCCCGGTCTGATCATCCGCTACCTGACCGGAGAGCGTCTGTTCCGCCTGGAGTATGGCGAGGCCCATGTGGCACTGAGGGCCGGAAATGCGCCGGATCAGCCCGACAACGTGGTGCAGCCCTTCCTCAGCCAGCGGATCGGTATGTTTGCCACCACTGACTACGTCGATCAATATGGCGCACTGAAAGGAGTGGAGGACCTGCCCAATCACCGCTTTGTCAGCAGCGACAATGAAAACAGCCGCGCTCCTTTCTATCGCTGGCTGCGCGAGCATACGACACCCGAGACGATCATGTTCCGCTGCACCGACGGGATTGCCATGCAGGAGGCGGTGCTGGCCGGGGCAGGGATAGGTTTCCTGTCTCTGTGGGAGGCGGCGCGCCACGATAACCTGGTGCAGATGATGGAGCCTTTGAAAGAGTGGGAAGGCAGTCTGTGGCTCGTCACTCATGTGGATCTGCATCGCACGAACAAAGTGCAGAGCTTCCTCAAATTCCTGAAAGAGAGGTCCAAGGAATGGGTGGCCTGACGCCGGCCCTCAGGGGACATCTGGCCATGCTCTTGTTCTCCGCGCTGGTGGCTGGGTCTTTTTCGCTTGGCGTGATGGTGGCCAACGAAATCGCACCCGCTGCGCTCAACGCGGCACGATTTGCCTTGGCGGCGGTTATCATTGGCGCGGTCGCCCTTGGAACCCGCAAGTTTCGCGCCAGCCATTTTCACGCGCCCTGGCGCTTTTTGGTTCTGGGGGGCCTGTTTGCGGCCTATTTTGTGCTGATGTTCTATGGCCTTCAGACGGCCGATCCGGTCAGCGCCTCGGCCGTCTTCACCCTCACACCCGTGATGAGTGGGTTTTTCGGCTGGTTCCTTTTGCGGCAGGTGACAACTCCCCGCATGGCTCTGGCGCTGGCGATCGGGGCGACCGGCGCGCTATGGGTGATCTTCCGCGCCGATTGGTCCGCCTTTGTCGCATTCGAGATCGGACAAGGGGAGATGATCTATTTCCTTGGCTGTGTGTCTCATGCGATCTACACGCCAATGGTGCGCAAGTTGAACCGGGGTGAGCCTGCTGTGAGTTTTACCTTTGGCATGCTGATCGCAGGCGCGGTGATCCTGACTATCTTTGGCTGGGGAGATATCCGCGCAACCCCTTGGCTTCACCTGCCCTGGATCGTCTGGATCGGACTGTTCTATCTCGCGATCTTTGCCAGCGCAGCGACCTTTGTTCTGCTGCAGTTTGCGACGTTGCATCTGCCCTCGGCCAAGGTGATGGCCTATACCTACCTGACGCCCAGCTGGGTGATTGTCTGGGAGGTGGCCTTGGGACGCCCGGTGCCTTCGGGGCTGCTGTTTGTCGGCATCGCCCTTACGGTGATCGCACTGGTGCTGCTGCTGGAGGATGACGCAAAACCGGCTCGGGCCCCAACCTGATCGCGCCTATTCCTGCGCGTCTGCCTCTTCGCCATCCAGCTCGGACGCAAGGAAGCGTTCAAAGGCATCGAGATTCACCGGCTCGAACTGGCCAAAACCCTGCATCCAGACCGATGCGCCGCGCAGCGCGTCCGGTTGCAGCTTGCACCATTTCACCCGGCCCCGCTTTTCCTGCGCGATGAGGCCAGCGCGGGTCAGGATGGTAAGATGCTTGGAAATGGCCGCGAGCGACATCTCGAATGGTTCAGCCACGTCCGTGACCGCCATGTCATCTTCAAGAAGCATGGTCAGGATCGCCCGCCGTGTAGGGTCGGCGAGTGCAGAAAAGACGGTGTCGAGGGTGCCGCTCATGGCTGATACTCCTAAAGGGCAGGAAGCGGGTCGACAATCCTGCAAAAGCTGCGATGGATCCGTCCAAGGCATTTTTGAAGGAGCAGTCGGCATGGCGTTGCGTTATTGGGCGGTGATTTTCACTCTGGGTATCGGCTGGGGCATGTCGTTCATGTTCAACGCCATACTGCTGCGCGAGCTGGGTCCTCTGTCTGTGTCCATGGGGCGGGTCGGGTTTGGTGCGTTGGGCTGCTGGATCTACGTGCTGGCAGCTCGCAAGACCGTTCCAGTCAATGTATGGCGCTGGCTGGCTCTGTTTGGCTTCGGTGCGCTCAGCTATGCCGGGCCATTTGCTTTTTACGCGCTGGGTCAGCAGCATATCGCCAGTGGCGTGGCGGGTATCGTCAACGCGACCACACCGGCCCTTGCGGTTGTGGTATCCCACTTCTGGCCTGGTGGTGAGCGGGCCACAGTGCTGAAGTCTATGGGGGTATTCTGTGGGTTCCTGGGCATTGTTCTGTTGTCGCTGCCGATCCTGGAGAGCGGCCAATCTTCGGAAGTTTGGGCGGTGCTGATCACCCTGTGTGCGCCATTGTGTTATGCCTTTTCTGTCAATATCGCGCGCAGCTTTCGGGATATGGAGCCGGTCGTGTTGGTGGCTATCGCGCTGACCGGGTCGACTGCGGCTATCGCGCCGGTCGCGTTGTGGAGCGAGGGGGTGCCGATCATCACGCGAATAGAGACCTGGGCATCGCTGGTGATGATCGGCTTTGTTCTGACCTCAGCGGCCTTTATTGCGTTCTACTGGGTCCTGCCAAAGGTGGGACCAACCAACATCACCTTGCCCACGCTGATCGCACCGGTTTCGGCGTTGTTTCTTGGCACTTGGATCTTGGGGGAGACCTTACTCGCAGAGCACCTGTGGGGGATGGCAGCGATCCTTTTGGGGCTGCTGCTGATTGACGGACGGATCCTGCGCTGGCGGCTCACAAAACTGCCCGTCTACTAAAATCAACCCTTCGGTTGAATATGGATTCCAACAAGCTTTGGCGCTCACGGCCCCTGCGGCAGAGCGGCGCGGTCGGCTGACGTAGTATAAGTATCGTTTGAAAACAGAGAGTTGATCCACTATTGAATCTTGCATCCTTGCAATTGACTCCTTCGCCTCTTGGCCTTAGCACGCTGCCTAGGAATTCGCGTGAGGATGGCGCCCGTGACCGATGATGACCAAAAGCAGCGCATGGCGCAGCTGGAGGCCAGACTGGCAGAGGCGCGTAAGGCCCAAGAGCCCAAGCCGCGCGCGGATGAACACTACTCCCTGGCCAACCAGGCCTGGCGGATGGTGGTCGAATTGGTGGCCGGTCTCGGGATCGGCTTTGGCATCGGATACGGGCTGGACCAGCTGTTTGGAACCCTGCCCATCTTCATGGTGCTGTTCATATTGCTGGGGCTTGCCGCCGGGGTGAAGACGATGCTTCGCACGGCGCAGGAGATCCAGAACGAGAAACTGGCCGAAGAGGCCGACAAAAATGCGCAAGACCGGGACTGACCTCCAACGGGCAGCTTTCGGCGACAGGAGACACGGACAGATGGGCAAGATTTTCTTTTTCGCGGCACTGGCGCTGGTCATCGTCTCAGGGTTCGTTTTCGCGCCCGAGCATGCTGAGCTGGCGATCCACCCGATGGATCAGTTCAAGGTTTCCCCGCTGTTCGGCGATCACATCGCGTGGTACACCCCCACAAACGTGACGCTGTGGATGGGCCTGGCGATCGTCGCGGTCTTTGCCCTGCTGGTTCTGGGGTCCTCGCGCCGCGCCATCGTGCCGAGCCGCGCACAGTCGGTTGCGGAACTGGCCTATGGCTTCATCTACAAGATGGTTGAGGACGTTGCCGGCAAGGACGGTGTGAAGTTCTTCCCCTACATCATGACCCTGTTCATGTTCATCGTGATGGCGAACTTCCTGGGCCTGATCCCCGGCTCCTTCACCACCACCTCGCACATTGCCGTGACCGCCGTTCTGGCCGCGCTGGTCTTCTTCACCGTGACCATCGTCGGCTTCGTCAAGAATGGTGCCGGTTTCCTCGGCCTGTTCTGGGTGTCGAGCGCGCCGCTTCCGCTGCGCCCCATCCTGGCCATCATCGAGCTTATTTCCTACTTCGTGCGCCCCGTCAGCCACAGCATTCGTCTTGCTGGTAACGTCATGGCTGGCCACGCGGTTCTGAAGGTGTTCGCAGGTTTTGCCGCCGCTCTGGGCGCATTCAGCTTCCTGCCGATCTTTGCCATCACCGCAGTCTACGCTCTCGAAGTCCTCGTGGCCTTCATCCAGGCCTATGTGTTCACCATCCTGACCTGCGTGTACCTCAAGGACGCACTGCACCCGAGCCACTAAGGCAGGATAGACCCCTCATCCGGGCGGGCCAGGTGGCCCTCCCGCGACCCTAAATCACCAATTCCATCGTAAGGAGAGAAATCATGGAAGGCGATATCGCACAACTCGGTCAGTTCATCGGCGCAGGCCTGGCAGCAATCGGTTCCGGCGCAGCCGCAATCGGTGTGGGCCACGTTGCTGGCAACTTCCTGGCAGGCGCTCTGCGCAACCCGTCGGCAGCTGCCGGCCAGACCGCAACCCTCTTCATCGGCATCGCGTTTGCAGAAGCCCTGGGCATCTTCTCGTTCCTGGTCGCTCTGCTGCTGATGTTCGCTGTCTAAGACCTCAGGAACCTCAATCCTTACGGCCGGGCGGTGCGAAACCTCGCGCTGCCCGGTGTAACGGCAAGTTCCCAAGGAGAACGACATGGCATCAAATACGCAAGAGGCAGCCCACGGCGGCGGCTCCGCTATGCCGCAACTGGATTTCTCGACCTTCGGAAACCAGATTTTCTGGCTCGCCGTTGCGCTGGTCGTGATCTACCTCATCCTGTCGCGCGTAGCCCTGCCCCGCATCGCGGCGGTACTGGCTGAACGCCAGGGAACGATCACCAATGACCTCGCCGCGGCTGAAGATCTTAAAGCCAAGGCGGTCGAGGCCGAAAATGCATATAACAAGGCCCTGGCCGACGCCCGCGCCGAGGCGCAGCGTATCGCTGCCGAGGCCCGCGCTGAAATTCAGGCCGATCTGAACGAAGCCATCGCCAAGGCGGATGCGCAGATCGCCGACAAGGCCGCCGAGTCTGAAAAGGCGATTGCCGAAATCAAGGCCGGTGCGCTGGAAAGCGTCAAGACCGTGGCCAACGACACTGCTGAGGCGCTGGTTGCAGCCCTGGGCGGCAAGGCTGACGCAAAAGCCATCTCGGCTGCGGTCGACGAGCGGATGAAAGGATAAGGACATGCGCACAGTACTGGCAATTGCCCTGACCCTTGGCGCCACGTCGCCTGCTTTTGCTGCCGGTGGTGGCATGGATCTGTCCAACACCAATCTGGTTGTTGCGCTGGCCTTCATCCTGTTCATTGGCATCCTGCTCTATGTCAAGGTCCCGACCTTGATCGGCGGCCAACTCGACGCGCGCGCTGAAGGCATCCAGAAAGAGTTGGACGAAGCCCGCGCTCTGCGTGAAGAGGCTCAGACCATTCTGGCCTCTTATGAGCGCAAACAGCAGGAAGTTCAGGCCCAGGCGGATCGCATCGTGGCAGCGGCCCGTGAAGACGCTGAAAAAGCGGCTGCCGAGGCCAAGGTCGATCTGGAAAAGTCGATTGCGCGCCGTCTGGCCGCAGCCGAAGAGCAGATCGCATCTGCTGAGGCTTCGGCCGTAAAGGAAGTCCGCGATCAGGCGATCACCATCGCCGTTGCAGCCGCCGATCAGGTGATTGCAAAGCAGATGACCGCGACCGAAGCGAACAAGCTGATCGACGCAGCCATCGCGGATGTGGACGCCAAGCTGCACTGAACCGCATCAGATCTTATATCCAAAAAGAACCCGGCCCAGGCGGCCGGGTTTTTTTGTGGCAGCGAGCAGAGCACGGCCTCTAGTCCTTATGGATAGGTATCCTCACCGAAGGGTACATTCGCTTGGGCTTTGGTGCTGCTGCCGGGGTGGCCAAAGTGGGGTACACTCCAATGAGCTAATAGTCATGGAGGCCCGATATGATCCAAACAGCACCCCGTGAGGCATGCGCCTGCGACGGCCCTCTGGGATCTGCGTTTGAAGGGCTCAGTATCAAACCTCCCGTCTGTGCAAACGGAACTGGGCGTGTGATTGCAACCTATTGCATTGGGAAACTGACCGGCGGCCGCGAGAGCAAGCGTAGTGCGACTGTGAGTGGATATGACTTTTTGCCGGATTTCTCGCACGCCTGATCTCCGGCAGAGTCCACAAGCCCATCGTAACCCCGCTTTCACTCCGACTCGCTAATATGACGGTCAAGTGAATATTGCAGAGGCACGGGCGTGAGTATGGAAGGTCTGGACAAGCAGATCAAAGACGCAATGGGTGCGCATGGGTGCTGGAAACAGCAGTTGAAAGACGCCGTTGCGCATGGACGCCTCAGAGATCCAGCCGAGCACATCTCGCGCGACGATCTCTGCAGCTTTGGAAAATGGCTGCAGGATCTTCAAGCCGACCCGGAAACAAGTTCTTCTCCCGAATATGCCGCTGTTGTTGCTGCCCATGCGCGGTTTCACAAGGCTGCGGGCCATGTTGCCAAATGCGTGGAGAATGGTTTGGGGGATACGGCCTCGGAACTCCTGAACGGGCCAGATTTTCAGAAGATATCGGCAAGCTTGGGCAAAGCGATGATCGATTGGCGCAAGAGCCTGAAATAGCCGATAGCGAAAGATTCCGCTCAGGACTTGCTTTTCTCATGTTCAAGACGCTGGCGTGCCACGTCGGCATTCCGCTCGGCCCGTTGATGGTCCATCAGCGCCTGTTTGACATAGTCCAGGTGCTGTTCGACTGCGTTGCGGGCCGCGGCCGGGTCGCGGGCTTGCAGAGCGGTGTTGATGGCACGATGCTGCTCCAGGATCGCCTCGTAAGTGGTGTATTGCTGGAACATGACCTTCCGATTGTAAAACACGCCTTCCCGCAACAGGTCGATCATTGATCGCATCATGTGCAGCATGATGACGTTATGGCTGGCATCCATGATGGCCGAATGAAATTGCGCATCAAGCTGGGCCGCCTCTTCGGATTCCGCCGGATTTCCTGCAGCTTCCATCTTGTCGAAAATGGTCTGGATCACCTTGAGATCATCATCTGACCCAAGCCGCGCGGCCCGTTCCGCCGCCAGCCCTTCCATGTCGCGCCTGAATGACAGGTAATCAAAGACCGCCTCATCGTGGCTCGAAAAGAGCTGCACCAACGCAGGGGAAAAGGCCGAGCCGAGGACATCTCCCACAAAGACCCCGGACCCCGCCTTGGAGGCCAGAAGACCCCGCTCCTGCAGTTCGGCAATCGCTTCACGCAGGGACGGGCGGGAAACGCCAAGGCGTTCGGCAAGCTCCCGTTCTGGCGGAAGACGCTCTCCCGGCGACAGGACGCCGCGCAGGATCAGCTGCTCGATCTGACGCACGACTGAGGTGGAGAGCTTTTCAGGCTGAACTTTTTGAAAGGGCATCTTGGTCTCTGGCCTTGCGTCTTTTTGGTGAAAGAGCGGTCTGGATTGGTCAAATCATATGACCACAGCCCGTGCAAGCCCGCAAGCGCTTCGCAATATATGCAAAGCAGGCATCACTATTCTGTAATAATAGGTCAGCTTTGTTGACTTAAGAGCCAGAATCATACTCTCTGGAACGACTCGTATCCGGGAGACCGCCATGTCATTGAAAGAGATTTTTGCCAGCCGCGCGTTGCGCATGAAGGCCTCGGAAATCCGGGAGTTGCTCAAGCTGCTGGACCAGCCAGGTATTCTGTCCTTCGCGGGGGGCATCCCGGATCCGGCCCTGTTCCCCACCGATGCTTTTGGCGCGGCCTTTCAGCAGGCCTTATCCGGTGATCGGCAAGCACAGTCCCTGCAGTATTCTGTCAGCGAGGGTTATCTGCCCTTGAAGGAATGGATCGTCGATCGCATGGCGCGGCTTGGGGTCGCTTGCACACCAGACAACATCCTGGTCACGTCCGGCTCGCAGCAGGCGCTCGACTACATCGGAAAGCTGTTCCTCTCGCCCGGCGATACCGCCCTGGTGACGGCGCCGACGTATCTGGGTGCCCTAGCTGCCTTCAACGCCTATGAGCCGAGATACGACCAACTCAGTCTCGAGGGCAACCGCACCGTCCAAAGCTACGGGGACGAAGCTGGCGCGGTGAAAAGTGAGATCAAATTCGCCTACCTGTCCTCGGATTTTGCCAACCCCACCGGACGGACCGTCAGCAGCGCGGCGCGCACGCGCCTTCTGGACATGGCCGAGGATCTGGACTGCGCTGTGATCGAAGACGGTGCCTATCAGGACCTGCGCTATGATGGCGACCCGGTGTTGCCGATCCTCGCAATGGAATTGTCCCGGAAAGGATCCATCGAAGACTGTCGAACGGTCTACTGCGGTTCGTTTTCCAAGACGCTCTCGCCCGGGCTGCGTGTCGGCTGGGTAGTTGCGGCCAAGCCGGTGATTTCACAAATGGTGCTAATCAAACAGGCGGCCGACCTGCACTCTGCGACGGTGAACCAGATGGCCGTGAATACCGTTGCGCGGCAGATATTTGACAGCCACGTGGAGACCGTGCGCAGGGCATATAAAGAACGCCGCGATGCAATGCTGGGCGCGCTCCAGCAGCATATGCCGTCCGGTGTACACTGGACCCGGCCCGAGGGTGGCATGTTCGTCTGGGTCACTCTCCCGGCAGGTATCGACAGTGCGGAGTTGTTGGCGCGATCGCTCGAGACTGTGAAGGTGGCCTTTGTGCCAGGACAGGCTTTCTTTGCCGATGGTGGCGGCGCAAACACACTGCGGCTCAGTTTTTCGGTGCTGGATGAAGCCGAAATCGAAGAGGGGATCGCGAGGCTGGGGCGTTTGATATCGGATGTTCTATCGGCGCCGGCGTGGACTCGGCAGCAGGCGGCCCAGATGGTATGATGTGCCTCTGATCCGCTCTTGTCGGAGCGGGGTTTGAGATGAGGCCGCCCATGCGCGCAGTGATCATTGCCTTGTGTTGTTTGCCTATGGGCTGCGCTGTGTCCAGCTCTCATTTTCAGGGGATTGAGCCGGTGCGTGTGACGGTCGAAGGCAGCACCTTCGATCTGCGGCGACGGGGAACACTGGTTGAAGCCATCCGTGTGAACCCGCAGTACGCGCCTCGTCTTGGCCCCCTGCGGCAAAGAGCCAGCCGCGCAATGGCGCTGGCCAGCGGCTGTGACGTGGATTGGGTTATGGGGGATCAGGCAGTTCTATTGGGGCGTCTGAGCTGCCCGTAAGGCCTTTGTCGGCCCACAGCGGCTATGATGGCGGGGTTATCCACAAGATATAGTGGCCCTGGGCTGCCATCTTGCCTGATTTGGGGGCTGCGGCGTTGACTCATAGCCTTAGAACCTGCTGAGATTTCGGGCACAAGAATCACAAAGGGGCAGCTTTGCGTTTTTCCAAACTCAGGCTCAACGGTTTCAAAAGCTTTGTCGATCCGACTGATCTGATCATCGCGGATGGGCTGACCGGCGTTGTCGGGCCCAATGGCTGTGGCAAGTCGAACCTTTTGGAAGCGCTGCGCTGGGTGATGGGAGAGACACGCGCCCGCGCCATGCGCGGTGGCGGCATGGAGGACGTGATTTTTGCCGGCACCTCTTCCCGGTCGGCGCGCAACTTCGCCGAGGTGAGCCTGCAGATCGACAACAGCGACCGGCTGGCACCTTCGGGGTTCAACGACAGTGATCAGTTGGAGATCGTACGCCGTATCACCCGTGATGTGGGCAGCGCCTACAAATCCAACGGCAAGGATGTGCGCGCACGCGATGTGCAGATGCTGTTTGCCGATGCCTCGACAGGCGCGCACTCGCCCGCGCTGGTGCGGCAGGGACAGATTTCCGAGTTGATCAACGCCAAGCCCAAGGCCCGTCGGCGGATCCTGGAGGAAGCGGCGGGCATCTCTGGCCTCTACCAGCGTCGTCATGAAGCCGAGCTGAAGCTCAAGAACACCGAACAGAACCTGTTGCGCGTTGACGATGTGATCGAACAACTGGCCGGGCAATTGTCGCAACTGGCGCGGCAGGCGAAACAGGCGCAGCGCTACCGTGACATAGGTGAGAAACTGCGCCTTGCCGAGGGCATGTTGCTTTATCGCCGCTGGCGCGAGGCAGATGATGCCCGCCAGGCTGCCGAGGAAGACCTGCGCATTCGCATTACACAGGCGGCCAAGGCCGAAGCGCTGAGCCGTGCCGCGGGTGAAAAACGCGCCAGGGACGAAGAGGCCCTGCCGCCCCTGCGTGAAGAAGAGGCCATCGCGGCCGCGATCCTGCAGCGGCTTGTGGTCCAGCGCGATGCGCTGAGCGATCAGGAGGCGCAGGCACGGCAGGCGATTGAGCGGCTGACCTCTCGCATCCAGCAGCTTGGCAATGACATCGAACGCGAGGGCGGTCTGAACCGTGACGCCGGAGAAACCATCGAACGCCTCGAATGGGAGCAGCGCGAGCTGGCCAAGGCCAGCGAAGGGCACGACGACCGACTTTCCGAAGCGGCCGAGCTGGCGCGTGATGCGGGGCAGATCCTTGAGGCACGCGAAGAGCACTTGTCGCAGGTGACCGAGGATGTGGCCCGTCTTGCCGCGCGTCACCAGTCTGCTCGCCGTTTGGTTGAGGATTGCCAGCGGGCGCTGACCCGGGCGAGCGAGGAGGGAGAGAAATCTCGTGCCGCGCAGGAGATGGCACAGGAGGCGCTTGAGCAGTCCCAAGAGCGGTTTGAGGCTGCTGTTGCCGCCGAGGAAGACGCTCGCGAAGCAGCAGAAGCAGCCGAAGACGCTCTGGCTGCTGCCGATGAGCTACGCACCGATACTCAGGAGCGTGAGACCGAGGCCCGCTCGCAGCGTTCCGAAGCCGAAGGAGAGCTGGGCACCCTGCGTGCCGAGGTCACCGCGCTTGCCAAACTGGTGGAGCGGGACACGGCCGAGGGTGGTCAGATTCTTGATGAGCTGAGCGTGACACCTGGCTACGAGAAGGCTCTGGGTGCGGCTCTGGCTGACGATCTGCGCGCGCCTTTGGCGGATGTAGACGGCCCGACGGGTTGGGTCACGCTTGCTGGCTATGACCGGGATGCACCCTTGCCGGATGGAGTTGAGCCGCTGGCGAAATACGTCTCAGGGCCAGAGGCTCTGGCGCGACGCATTGGTCAGATCGGCCTTGTCGAAGGGGATGCTGCGCGCGGTTTGCAGGCGCATTTGAAGCCGGGACAGCGGCTTGTCACGCTTGAAGGGGACCTCTGGCGCTGGGATGGTTATCGCGCATGGGCCGAGGATGCGCCCAGTGCCGCGGCCCTACGGCTTGAGCAGCTCAACCGGCTGGAAGCGCTGAAGCAGGATCTTGAGCGGGTTGGCGCTCGCGCCGACGGCGCCCGTGCGGCCCATGAGACGTTGCTACGCAAACTGGAAGAGGTTTCTCAGGCGGACCAACTGGCACGCCAGGCCCGCCGCGCTGCCGATCAGCGCGTCGCGGATGCCGCTCGCGCACTGAGCCGCGCCGAGGCCGAACGCAATATGGCCGAGGGTAAGCTGGAAACCCTTGGGATCGCAGTGGCCCGCCATGATGAAGACGCCATGGCCGCGCGCCTGCAACTGAGTGAGGCGGAAAAGGCTTTGTCCGAACTTGGCGATCTCGATGAGGCGCGCAGCCTTGTCGAGGAGATCAAGCAGCAGGTCGAAGCGGCCCGGATTACCATGCTGACGCATCGCTCGTCTCATGACGAGCTGCGCCGCGAGGGCGAGGCGCGCACCAAACGTGCGCAGCAGGTCACCAAGGAACTGTCGGGCTGGCGTCATCGGCTGGAGACCGCAGAGCGGCGGATTGAAGAACTGGCCGAGCGGCGCGAGGCGTCGCAGGAGGAACTGGAAGACGCCCATGCGGTCCCTGCCGAGATTTCCGAAAAGCGCGAAGAGCTGAACGAAGCCATTGAAGAGGCCGAGGCCCGCAAGGCGACAGCCACGGATGCGCTGGTCGCTGCCGAAGGTGTGCTGCGCGAGGCGGTTCAGGCCGAACGTGACTGCGAGCGCCTGGCGTCAGAGGCACGCGAGGCGCGTGCAGGCTCCGAGGCACGGTTTGAAGCCGCGCGGGAAACCGTGGCCCATGCCGCCGAGCGGATCGCCGAGGAACAGAATTGCGCTCCGCAGGCTTTGCTTGAACAGCTCGATACAGACCCGGATCAAATGCCCTCGGCTGAGGTGCTGGAGGCGGAGGTGTCCCGTCACAAGCGACAGCGCGATGCGCTTGGGGCGGTGAACCTGCGCGCCGAAGAGGATGCCCGCGAAATCCAGACGGAACACGATGAGCTGGTCTCTGAAAAGCATGATCTGGAAGAGGCGGTAAAGACACTGCGCAGTGGCATTGCCAGCCTCAACCGCGAAGGGCGCGAGCGGCTGCTGACGGCGTTTGAACAGGTCAACGCCAGTTTCGCCATGCTGTTCACCCATCTTTTCGGTGGCGGCGAGGCGAACCTGGTGATGGTCGAAAGCGACGATCCCCTGGATGCAGGGCTTGAGATCATGTGCCAGCCGCCAGGCAAGAAACTGTCGACCCTGTCCTTGCTCTCAGGCGGGGAGCAGACGCTGACCGCCATGGCGCTGATCTTTGCGGTCTTCCTGTCGAACCCGGCGCCGATCTGCGTACTCGACGAGGTGGATGCGCCGCTGGATGATGCCAATGTCACCCGGTTCTGTGATCTTCTGGACGAGATGTGCCGCCAGACAGACACGCGCTTTCTAATCATCACCCACCACGCCGTGACCATGGCGCGCATGGACCGGCTGTTCGGCGTCACCATGCAGGAAAAGGGCGTCAGCCAGCTAGTCTCGGTTGATCTGAAGAAGGCCGAAGCGCTGGTGGCGTGACGCATTTGCCGACCTTGGGTTCTGTCCTGAGCCGAGTGAGAGGAAACTCCCCCTTACATGATTGGGGAATTTCTTGTGCCAAGGACAGTCGAAGCTTAGTCTTTGAACAAAGTCCAAAGGAGAGCCCTCATGCATCTAGCGAAACCCCTTGCCGCGACCCTTTTGTTGTGCCCCTTGGCGGCGCAGGCTGAAAACGTCTATGCGTCGGATGGGCAGAGCTTGGCGCGGTTCTTCCTTGAGGAAGGTGCTGAGGTTGAAACCACAACCGACAACGTGGGCGATCCCAAACTGCGCGTCGATTACTACGGCAGCGAGTTCTCGGTCTATTACTACGGCTGTGAGGACAACAGGAACTGTGATGCGGTGCAGTTCTTCTCTGGCTACCAGACCGATGGGGCCGTACGGCTCTCCACGATCAACGAATGGAACATGGAGAACCGCTTTGCCCGCAGCTATGTTTCTGCCGAAGGCTCCGCCCGGATCGAAATGGACATTTTCATGGGGCGCGACGGAATAAGCGCCGATGACTTCGCCCGCCAAGTGTCCATGTGGTCGCGCGCCATGAAGGACTTTGAAGAGTTCATCGGCTGGTAAGCCGAGGCACAAAAGAGTTTTGTTCAGGTCAGGGCGGCGTCACCAGATCGTGACACCTCCCTGCGGAGTATCCGGGGTAGGATACGTGAATGAGACGTAATCTTGTTGCATCAATCCTGTTTCTCTGTCCGGTCAGTGTTCTTGCTGCGGACTGGACGTTGCGCCAGACGGATCGGCCTTTTGACGCGGATGAACTTGCGGCTCTGCCGGGGCAGTCGTTTGTCTTTTATGATGACGGAGAGGCGGCTTTCGGCGCCAACGGAGCCTACTCCTACACCTATTCGGCCGCAAATGGCGGAGGCACCCGTTGGGGCAGCTATAACCTGGCACCGGACGGAAGCGTCTGCATCGATTTCGTGAACGGTTTTTCCCGCTGCGATCTTTATGTTCACAGCGGAAATCGCGTGGTGCTGATTACCGAAACAGGAGAGCGTTATCCCGTTCGTTAGAGCCGGTTGAGCAGCGTTGGAGTGGGCCAGGCGTCGGCTGGCAGGCCAAGGCGTTTCTGTTCCGCTTGCACCGCGATCCGGGTTTTGGCGCCAAGAATGCCGTCGATATCGCCCACGTCATGGCCCATGGCCTGGAGTTTCGTTTGCAGCTGCTTCATCTGCGCGCCGCTCAGCCCCTGATCGGGCTTTCCTGCGTCATAAACCGCCGCGCCTTCCAGCCGGGTGGCGAAATAGGCGGCGGTCATCACATAGGTAAAGCTCTGGTTCCATTCGAAATAGACGTCGAAATTGGGATAGGCGAGGAAGGCAGGCCCCTTGTGCCCCTGTGGCAGGATCAGCGAGGCCGGTGTTGCCGGATCCGGCAGCTGCCCTTCCCGCGGGGCAACGCCCATACGGGACCAGTCGGTGACGGGCAGCTTTTGCGCAGGCCCGGTGAGCGACAGATCGATGCCGTTGGGCAAGCGCACTTCCTGTATCCATGGCTCGTTCGGGCGCCAGCCTAGGTGAGACAGCATCTTGGCCCCGGACATCAGCGCATCGGGAGCTGAGGTCTTGAGTGTCACATGACCGTCGCCATCCGCATCAACGCCATTGTCGAGGATGTCGCGGGGCAGCATCTGCACCATGCCGATCTCTCCGGCCCAGGCGCCGGTGGTGCGGACGGGGTCAAAATCGCCATGGGAGAACAGCTCAAGCGCGGCAAAGATCTGCGGGCGGAACAGCGCGGGGCGACGGCAGTCATGGGCTAGCGTCACCAGCGCGTTGCGGGTGTTGAAATCCCCCTGGAAAGCGCCGTAGTCGGTCTCAAACGCCCAAAAGGCCAGAAGGACACCGCGATCAATGCCATAGGTGTTTTCGATCCGCCGGAAGATGCTGTCGTATTTCTTCGACATGGTCCGGCCGCGGTCGATCCGGTTCTGGGAAATGAGGCGGCGCGAAAACTCGATGAAGGGCTTTTGGAATACCCCTTGTGCCCGGTCCGCGCGCAGAACCTTGGGGTCCTGTTGGGTGCCTTTGAAAAAGGCGTTCACGGTGGCGGGGTCAAACCCGGCGGTGACGGCCTCCTGTTTCAGTCCTTTCACGAAATCGGAGAAACTGCCGCCGCATTGCGCCATGGCGCCTACAGGGAACAACACGGATGCGGCAAGGGAAAGGGCCAGTTTACGCATGCGTTCGGTGTCCTTTCTAGACAGAAGGCGCCATCAAGAAACCGTATCAAGAGGCTTTGTCCCCTTGTGTGCTAGAAGAACGCCGCGATAGCAACCGTCAGCACGAGGCCAAGGCTCCAGGTTTTACAGAGCATTTCGGCGCAGCGGCGGATTGCGTGCGCATCAGCGCTTTTGGAACCACTCTCATTCACCCAGGGGAAATCACGCATTTCGCCATCGTAGGATCTCGGCCCTGCCAGCGCGACCTGAAGGGCGCGGGCCATTGCGGCTTCGGGCCAGCCTGCATTGGGAGAGCGGTGCTGTTTGGCATCTGCCGCAATGGCAGGCCAGTCGCGCAGGACGCCGCCGCTGGCCGCGATCAGCACGGCAGTCAGCCGGGCAGGGATCAGGTTCAGAAGATCGTCAAGCCGCGCAGCAGCCCAGCCAAAGTCCTCATATCGCGCGGTGCGGTAGCCGATCATGCTGTCGGCGGTGTTGATCATCTTGTAGGTGATCAGCCCAGGCAAGCCGCCCACCAGGAACCAAAACACGGGTGCAACCACACCGTCCGACATGTTTTCCGCACCGCTTTCGATGGCCGAACGCGCCACTTGCGGGCCGGTCATATCGGCAGTATCCCGGCTGACGATCATCGCCACGGCATCCCGTCCGCCCTGCAGCCCGCCCCGCAGGCCATGAACCACGGCCATGAGGTGCTCCACCAAAGAGCGCTGGGCGATAAGGATCGCGGCCACGATGATTTCGACAATCGGCCCTAGCAGGGAGAGCAGCGCGCCAATGATCAGGCCCGCTGCGACAAGAACCAGCACCGCCACCACACCCTTGGTGCGGCGGCCGCTGCCAGAATTCAATCGCGCGTCCAAGGCTTTGACCAGCCGCCCCATCACAGCGGCAGGGTGCGGCAGGTGATCCCAGAGCCAGCGTGGCTCTCCGAACATGGCATCCAGGATCAGTGCGAGAGACAAAATGGCCGCCGTGCTCATAGGGCTGCCTCCAAACGCTCCCAGCCGTGATCCGGTGGCAGGCCTAGGCGCAGGTAGTTGGACGAATAGGGGAAGATGCGGCTCCAGAGATGGGCGCGAGCAAGCCGATCCTGCCAGGCGGCCGCATCGTCCACATGATAAAGCCGGAACAGATCCGTTCCCCCGGCTAGGTCTGCGCCCTTGGGCAGAACCATCGCGTCCAGGCGTTTTGCATCCTCTGCCAGCCTCTTGCGCGTCTCGGCGGCCCAAGCAGGATCTGACAGCGCCTTGATGCCGGTTTTCAGCGCTGGACCCGATACCGCCCATGGTCCTTGCAGATCCGAAAGTTGAGAGATCAAAGCGGGATCACCAATGGCAAACCCAAGCCGCAGTCCTGCCAGCCCCCAGAATTTGCCAAAACTTTTCAAGACCAGTGTTCCGGGCTGATCGGCAAGGTGAATGAGGCTTTGCTCCGGGCAGACATCGCAAAAACTCTCGTCAATGATGCGCAACGGTGCGGTCAGTTCATCGGCTTTCCAGAGGCGTCCATCCGGGTTGTTCGGGTGTACGGCGACGCAGGCCTCTGCTGGTTCGCATTCGGCCATGCGCCAGCCTTGTGCCTGAAAGGCCGCGGCATGTTCATTGTAGGTCGGCGTATCAATCCTGACCCAGCGGGCGTCCGCAAGGGCCGGGACCAGGGCAATCAGTGCGGAGGCCCCCGGCGCGCCAAGGATGGACGCACCATGCGGAACCTTCCAGAAGTGGCGGGCTGCGTTGTGCAAGTCATCCGAAACGGCGGTATCTGGAAGGGCGGACCAATCGTTCGAAGAAAAGTCGGGCAATGGGTAAGGGACGGGATTTATACCGGTCGAAAGATCAATCCAGTCAGAACGTGCCCCGCCGTATTTGGCCACCGCAGCCGACAGGTTTCCGCCGTGATCCCTTACTGGAGCCTGCGATTGCAGATCGCCGGTTGCCATGTTTTTCGCCGCCATTTGAGGCCCTGACCTGTAAAAAGCATCGATCCGTCGGTGCCGGACGAGAGCCGTATGAAACAGGTCAGGTGATAAAGCAACCGGTCCTTGCAATCAGGGCGGGAAATGAAGGAGAGAAACTCATAAAAAGTAGGGAATTCCTTAGCTTCTCCCGTGTGGAGCCTCCCAATCGATCAGCGGGTTGATCGGCAGGATGCGGCTCGGATTGATGGTATCGTGGCTGTAGTGGTAGTGGCGCACGATATGGTGCATGCCAATTGTCTCTTTGATGCCCGGCCACTGGTATAGCTCGCGCGTATAGGCCCAGAGGTTTGGATAGTCGATCAGCCGTTTACGATTACACTTGAAATGCAAATGATAGACCGGGTCAAACCGCAACAGGGTGGTGAACAGACGCCAGTCCGCTTCGGTTATTTGGGTGCCAAGCAGGTAGCGGTGCTCTGACAAAAGGTCTTCCAGCCAGTCCAACGTGTCGAAAAGCGGCGTCACCGCCGCGTCATAGGCCTCTTGCGTGGTGGCAAAGCCGCAGCGATAGACCCCGTTGTTGAGCGTGTCATAGATCCGCGCGTTCACCGCTTCGATCGGCTCGCGCAGCTCTTCCGGCCAATAGTCGTCGCGGTTGCCCGTCAGATCGTCGAAGGCCGAGTTGAACATCCGGATGATCTCCGAGCTTTCGTTCGACACGATCGTGTTGCGCTGTTTGTCCCAGAGGATCGGCACAGTGACGCGTCCTGAATAGGCGGGATCGGCGCGCGTGTAGATCTCATAGGCATAGTCATGGTCGAACAGGGTATCTCCGGTCGCGCCATGTTCGTCGGTTTCAAAGGTCCAGCCGCGGTCCAGCATGTCGGGGTGCACCACCGAAACCGAGATATGATCGGCCAGGTCTTTCAACTGGCGAAAGATCAGCGTGCGGTGGGCCCAGGGGCAGGCCAGCGAGACGTAAAGGTGGTAGCGGCCACTTTCGGCAGCAAAGCCCGAATCGCCCGAGGGGCCTGCGCTGCCATCGGGTGTGATCCAGTTGCGGAACTGGGAAACCGAGCGCTCAAAAGCGCCGCCGGTGGATTTCGTATCGTACCATTTGTCGTGCCAAGTGCCGTCAACCAAAAGACCCATCGATCTCGCTCCTATCCGCTTTGAGCCTGCAAAATAGGCAGACTCGGGCTTTCAGCCCACACCGACAGGCGCGCAGCTTCCCTGCGGATCTGCACAATCCAACGATCTGACCGTGACAGAAGGCACTCAGTTTTGGGAAAAGTTCACTTGATTTTAGGCAATTGTGAGTCACCCTAGTGAAAGCGAGAGATCATAAGATCACCAAAGAAAGCAGATGCCATGACCACCTATGTGCCAAAAGCCATTCAGGACGCACTGGATGCCGCGCGTCTCGCGGGGATGAAAAAGAAAAGCCGCCTGCGTGTACAGGTTGGCGAGGCTCAGTTCCCCGTTCTGCGCATGTGGAAAGATGGGTTTTCCGTGGAAGAGGCAGACGCACCGCAACTGCGCGGCCTAGTGGATCTTTATGATGGTGCCCGCCACATCTCTCAGTGTCTGATCGTTGCTTCCGAGGCGGAAGGTGGCGAGATGCGGTATGATTTCAAGCGCTCGACTGCTGCCGCTGACGAGGCGCCGCTGGATTTCTACCGTGCGCCGGACGCGCCGGTGGGGCTGATCGCGTATGACGGGCTGCACGGCGAGGCGTGAAGCCACCCCTTAAAAAGGCCCTGGTACTGACCAAACCAGACTTTTGATTGATGTGAGGACGCAGCCCCAAGGCCGCGTCCTTTTTGTTGTGGTTACTGCAGGTCCGAAAACGCCTCGGCCAGACGCGCGCAGGCCTCTTCGATGCGGGATCGCTGTGTGCCGAGGTTGAAACGCAAGAAGTTCTCGCCGCCGGTGCCGAAGGTGGTGCCGTGGTTGGCGGCGATTTTCGCCCCCTGTTCGACCCGCTTGGTGAATTCCTCGCGGCTCATGCCGGTGCCTGAGAAGTCCACCCACGACAGGTAAGTTGCGGCCAGTGGCATGGAGGATAGGCCCGGGATCTTCTCGATCGCGGCATCAAATACCTGACGGTTGCCATCCAGGTAGGTGACCAGTTGATCGGCCCATTTGGCACCTTCGGGCGAATAGGCGGCGGCGGTGGCGAATTGCCCGGCCGAGTTCGGCGCCAGCGCCAGCGCCAGCATCCGGCGCTGGAACTGCTCGCGCAGATGCGGGTCGCGGATGATCACTTGCCCCGTGTGCAACCCGGCAAAGTTGAATGTCTTGGACGGCGCGGTCAGCATCAAGAGACGCTCGGTCACCTCGGGCACGGCGTTCTGCATCGGGATATGGGTGTGGCCGGGATAGACCAGATCGTGGTGGATTTCATCCGACAACAGGATCAGATCGTGACGTTTTGCGAAATCCGCAACCGCCTGCAGTTCGGCCTGCGTCCAGACGCGCCCACCGGGGTTATGGGGTGAGCAAAGGATGACCATCTTTTCCTTGCCGGTCATCTGCGCATCATAGGCGTCAAAATCCATCTCGTAACGGCCATCGGTGTTGGTCATCAGGCATTCGACAACCTCGCGGCCCGCGTTGCGGATCACCTTGGCAAAGGCGTGGTAGACGGGCGTGAACAGCACAATGCCGTCGCCGGGCTGGGTGAAGGTATCCAGACACATGCCCACGCCATTGACGAGGCCCGTGGTGGTGAAGATCGCATCGGCCTCCACCTGCCAGCCATGGCGTGTCTCCATCCACCAGCGGATCGCGTCCTTGTAAGGTTTCTCACAGTTCACATAGCCATAGACGCCATGATCCGCCATCTCGCGCATCTTCTCGGTGACAACGGGTGGAACGGCGAAATCCATGTCCGCGACCCACATCGCAAGCCCGTCATCGGGTGAGACGCCATAAAGGCTCTCCATCATGTCCCATTTGGCGCAATGGGTGCCGCGGCGGTCGATGAGGGTGTCAAAATCCATGGCTCAAAACTCCGGTTGTTTGGCAGTGAAGCTACGCACAATGGCGCCATGCGCAAGGGGGGCGTTGCAGGGCGGGGTGCAATCGCCTAAATCATGCCCATGAAACGTCCTATCCTGATCCATCCCGACCCCCGCCTGAAAAAGGTCTGTGTGCCTGTCGCCGACGTATCGGACGATTTGCGCAGCTTGGCCGATGACATGCTGGAAACCATGTATGCCGCGCCGGGTATCGGCCTGGCAGCGCCTCAGGTGGGCATCCTACAGCGGGTGATTGCGATGGATTGCGTTAAGGAAGGCGAGGGCGAACCCCGCCCCCTAGTGATGTTCAACCCCGAGATCGTTTCGTCCTCTGATGAAACCAACGTCTACGAGGAAGGCTGCTTGTCGATCCCTGATCAATACGCAGAGGTGACCCGCCCCAAGGAGGTGCAGGTCAAGTGGATGGACCGCGACGGGCACGAGCAGAGCGAGACCTTTGACGGGCTTTGGGCGACCTGTGTGCAGCATGAGATCGACCATCTGAATGGGAAACTGTTCATCGATTATCTGAAGCCGCTGAAGCGGCAGATGATCACCCGCAAGATGCAAAAGCTGAAACGCGAGCGCGCGCGGGAGCAGTAACGCCCCGCCCGCAGCGCCAAACGAGGGGCTTGCCCATGGCCGTTCTCCCGATCCTGAAATGGCCCGACCCACGGCTAACCCAGCATTGTGCGCCGGTGGAGCAGGAGCACCTCGACGATCTGATCGCGGATATGTTCGACACCATGTACGCCGTCAATGGCCGGGGCCTTGCCGCGCCGCAGGTGGGGGTGATGAAACGGCTATTCGTGATGGACTGCACCTGGAAAGAGGGCAAACGCTCCCCCATGGTGATGATCAACCCCTCGATCATGGCGGTGGAGCGCGTGCCGGTGACGATGGAGGAAGGTTGCCTGTCAATCCCGGGTATCATGGTCCCGGTCGAACGCCCCGTGGCTGTCACCGTGCAATGGACCGCCGCCGAAGGCGACATTCACATGGCCGATTTCGACGGCTTTGAAGCCCGCTGCATCCAGCATGAATTCGACCATCTGAACGGCACCCTGACCCTTGATCACTTGACCCCCGAGGCGCGCGCTATGGCCGAGGCTGAATACACCGCCCTGAAAGGGACCACAGAATGACCGTCCGCTCCTGCCTGCCCTGGCCCGATAAACGCCTGCGCACCCGCGCCGAAGAGGTGAGTGAGATCACCGATGAGATCCGCCAGATCTGGCAGGACATGATCGACACGATGGAGGCGATGCCCGGCGTCGGCCTTGGTGCCAACCAGATCGGCGTGATGCTGCGCCTTGCCGTCGTCGATGGCTCGACCGAGCGCGGCAAGGCCGTGCGCATGGCCAACCCCGAGATCCTGCATGCCTCGACCCAGCTGCGCGAGCACGAAGAAGCCTCGCCCAACCTGCCGGGTGTTTCGGCCAAGGTGAAACGCCCCCGCGCCGTGACCGTCCGCTATATGGACGAGAATGGAGAGATCACCGAGCGGGATTTTGTCGGGATCGAGGCCACATCCGTGCAGCATCAGATCGATCACCTGAACGGCAAGCTGTACATCGACCGGCTCAGCAAGGTGAAGCGCGACATGCTGATCCGCAAATCCAAGAAACTGACCGGCTAAAAGGGGATCAGGCCCATGCGCGTCGTCTTTATGGGAACGCCCGAGTTTTCCGTGCCGGTGCTGGATGCGCTGGTGGATGCGGGGCATGAGATCGCCGCCGTTTATTGCCAGCCGCCACGCCCGGCGGGGCGGGGCAAAAAGGACCGCCCGACGCCCGTTCATGCAAGGGCCGAGGCGCTGGGCCTTGAGGTGCGCCACCCGGTCTCTTTGAAGGGGGCTGAGGAACAGGCGGATTTTGCAGCGCTTGAGGCCGATATCGCCGTGGTGGTGGCCTATGGTCTGATCCTGCCGCAGGCAGTGCTGGATGCGCCCAAGCATGGCTGCCTCAATATTCACGCTAGCCTTCTGCCGCGTTGGCGCGGGGCGGCGCCGATCCACCGGGCGATCATGGCGGGCGATGCAGAAACCGGTATCTGCATCATGCAGATGGAGGCAGGGCTGGACACGGGCCCGGTCCTTTTGCGCCAATCAACTCCCATAGGAGCCGAGGAAACCACCGCTGGGTTGCACGACCGACTGTCGGAAATGGGCGCCGGGCTGATCGTGGAGGCGCTCGCGCGCCTGCCCGGGCTGACACCAGAAGTGCAGCCTGATGAGGGCGTGACCTATGCCGCCAAGATCGACAAGGGCGAGGCCCAGATCGACTGGAGCCAACCAGCCGAAGAGGTGGATCGCAAGATCCGTGGTCTGTCGCCCTTTCCCGGCGCCTGGTGCGAGATCGACGGTCAGCGGGTGAAACTCCTGGCCTCACGTCCGGCCGATGGGAAGGGCGAGGCAGGCGAAGTGCTGGATGACGCTCTCACCGTGGCCTGCGGCAGTGGCGCGGTAGAGCTGCTGCGCTTGCAACGGGCGGGCAAGGGCGCGCAGGATCGCGAAGTCTTCCTGCGCGGCTTCCCTGTGGCCAAGGGCGCGCGCCTCTGACCCCGATAGGAGGGCCTGCGATGCTACTGACACTCTTTGGAACCGTGGTGATTGCCGGGATCATCGGCTACGCCTCCGAGAAAACCGGGTTCACTCAGAACGGCTATATCCCGTCGATCATCATCTGCATTGGGGGCGCCTTCCTGTTCTTCTTCCTACGTCTGATGTTCGGCATCGGCTTTCATTCGCCGGGATGGAATGCCATCCTGTCCTCTGTCGGCGCGCTGATCATCATGCCGACCCACTGGAGGAAATGAGATGTCCATCGTTGCGCTCATCATCATCGGGGCTGCCGCCGGTTTTTTGGCCACACGGCTGATGAGGATCGAGGCGGATATCATCACCACCGTGGCCATCGGCATGGCTGGAGCGCTGATTGGCGGGCTGGTGCTGCGCGCGCTTCTGGCGGTGATGGGGATGCTGTCGGGCTTTGTGGGCGCGGTCCTTGGCGCCCTCGCGCTGATCTGGATCTGGCAGAAGTACTTTCAGAAGTAAGGGCCCTAGCTGCGGGGCGGGCGGCTTTTGTAAACCGGCAGGTGCCAGCCAAAGGCAATCGATCCCGCGCGCAACGCCCAGCAGACCACCGCGCAGGCCAACAGGGCAGGCCCCGTCTCAAGCCCCATCCAGATTGCGGTTACAGCGGTGATCGCCCCTGCCATGGCGCAGGAGATGTACAGCTCGCCCTGTTTCAGCACCAGCGGCACCTCGTTGCAGACCACATCGCGCATCAATCCGCCAAGCGAGCCCGTTGCCATGCCCATCAGCACCACGATCACCGGCGGTTTGCCCATGGCGATGGCCGCGCCGGTGCCAGCCGGAACTGCAACGGCAAGGGCGAAACTATCGAGCCAGATCACCCATTTCATCCGGCTTTCCACAAGGTGCGCGGTGATAAAGACCACTCCGGCGGCCGCTGTAGCCAGAAGGATGAAATTGGGATCATCCACCCAGAACACCGGGTGACGATCCAGCAGAAGGTCGCGCACCGTGCCGCCGCCCACCGCCGTCAGGCAGGCCACGAAGGCAAAGCCGACGATATCAAGCTGCGACCGGCTGGCCACCAGCGCGCCCGTCAAAGCAAAGATAAGCACCGAAGCGTAATCGAGCAGCGTCAGAACTGTCATGGGCTGCTCTCCGGTCTTCGGCTCAGGCCGATTTGCGTTTGCCGTTCTTGAAGGGGGCCATGCCAGCGCGGGCCAACTCATCGGCGCGCTCGTTCTCGGGGTGGCCTGCGTGGCCCTTGACCCATTCCCAGGTCACATCGTGCTGGTGCTGCGCCGCATCTAGGCGCTGCCACAACTCAGCATTCTTCACCGGTTTCTTGGCAGCGTTTTTCCAGCCGTTCTTCTTCCAGCCGAAGATCCAGCCGGTGATGCCGTTCTTCACGTAGTTGCTGTCGGTGACCACGGTGATCTTGCTCGGGCGGCTCAGGCTTTCGAGCGCATTGATCGCCGCCAGCAACTCCATCCGGTTGTTGGTGGTCTCAGGCTCGCCGCCCTGGAGTTCGCGCTCCTTGACGATTTCACCGCCCTCCATTGCGCGCAACAGAACGCCCCATCCACCGGGGCCGGGATTACCGGAGCAGGCTCCGTCGGTATAAGCAAAAAGATCAGCCATGGGCGGTCATTACTACGAAGGTTTCCTCGGCGCCAGCCAGTCCTTTTCCATTCCCCTTGCGGCTGCGAAAGACGGCAAAACCGGCCTCCGTCAGAAGCTGCTTCAGCTCCTCTTCGCCGTAATAGGCGTAGAACCGACCAAGAGAGTCGCGCCCCTCTCCGCTGCCCAGTTTCATGCCGATGCTGAAGGTGCCACCTGGCTTCAAGGCGCGTTTGATCCGCTCAAGTTCGGTGGGCAAGTCAGTCCGCGGAACATGCAGCAGGCTGAAGTTTGCCCAGATCCCGTCATAGGTTCTCTCCGCTTTCAGCGTTGAAAAGGAGCCGACCGAGACTTCAAGTCCGTAGGCCATGCGGGCATGCTCGGCCATCTTTTCGGAGGCATCCAGCGCATCCGTATCATAGCCATCATCGCGCAGACGTGCCGCCCAGTGACCGGGGCCGCAGCCGAGATCCAGCACCCGCGCGCCGACGGGCAGACGATTGGTGAAGGCGGCATAGTCCTCTTCCTGCTCGGTGTCCTTGCTGCGGGCAAACCCCTTGGCATAATCCGCGGCTGCGCGGGCATAGACCGCGAGGGTTTCCTTGTCGCTCACAGGTAAAGCCCCGCAGACAGCGACAGCAGCACGATCGCCGTGAGCAGAAGCCGCAGGCGCATCCACCAAGGCGGGGTCAGTTCCCACAGGAAAAAGACATAGTCGAGAAGAAGAAGCCCGGCAAAGCCGTAGATCAGGTTCTGTGCGGCCACTTCGGGGCCGCCGCCAGTCATAAAAAACGCCCAAAGTGCAGGGAGGACCGACAGCACATAGCCAAGGGCTGCCTGAGCGCCACTGGTTTTGGTGGCAAAGCCCCAGAGGACGCCGGACATAAAGCTGAGGATCACGGAGCCATAGAACAGCTGCACGTAGGGGCCCACAAAGCGCGGTCCCAACTCAGCTGCACCCCAGGCCTGCAAATCGGGCAGATGCGTGGTGGCCGCGCCCCAGATGAAGGGGATCAGACCGGCAAGGCCAAGGATCAGCGGGGAGAAGGGAATTCTCATCATGCACGCTCCAGTGACAGCCTGACAGCAAGTGCGGCAAAGATCGCTGCAAAGCCGCGATTAAGCCACGCCAGAACGCGCTCAGAGCCGAGCACCAGATCGCGGGCCTTGGCGGCAAAAAGACCATAGAGCATGAAGACGAGGAATGTCAGCGCCATGAAAATCGCTCCAAGCATAGCCATCTCCGATGTAGCGCTGGAGGGGTTGCCTGACAGGAAAGGCGGCAACAGTGCGAGGAAAAAGACCGAAAGCTTGGGGTTGAGGATATTGATCAAGGCGCCCCGGCGCGCAATCCGCAGCCCCGACTGAGCGCGGGTTTCGGATGAAATCGCGAGGGCCCCGCCGGATTTCAGCGCCTGCCAGGCGAGGTACAAAAGGTAGGCAACCCCTGCAAATTTGACCATCTGAAACAATAGCGCCGAGCTGTGCATCACTGCTGCAAGCCCCAACGTGGCCGCTGCAAGGTGCGGAACGATGCCCAGCGTGCAGCCAAAGGCAGCCCAGACAGAGGCCCGCATGCCCTGTCCAAGGCCAAGCGCCAGTGTGTATATCACACCTGTGCCCGGCGCGATGACGACCACGAGGGCGGTAATCAGGAATTGCAGTGAAATCATCTAGGGTCTCCAGGGTCCTGGCGCAGCACGTTCTACCTTTTGGTAGCACGAGATGCCCGAGGCGGGGAGTCCCCCGATGGGCGGTAATCAGTCTGTCGCATAGAGCGTTTGGAGAGGAGAGATTTGCCCTTAAGTCGGCGCGCGCAGAACACGGGGAACCTTGAACTCGACACGTTCGACAGCGGTCTCTACCGTTTCGACGGTCACATCAAACCTTGCGCGGAAGGCATCGATCACCTCGTTCACCAGAAGCTCCGGAGCCGAGGCGCCAGCGGTGATTGCAACGGACTTGATGCCATCCAGCGCGCGCCAGTCTATGTTTTCGGCGCGCTGTACCAGTTGCGAATAGGCACAACCGGCCTTGGCGCCCACTTCGACCAGACGGCGGGAGTTTGAGGAATTGGGAGCGCCGACAACCAGCAACGCGTCCGCCTTTGGCGCGACCGCCTTGACCGCTTCCTGACGGTTGGTGGTGGCGTAGCAAATGTCTTCTTTGTGGGGGCCGACGATATTGGGAAACCGGGCCTCGAGGGCGGCGACAATGTCCTTGGTGTCATCGACTGACAGCGTGGTCTGGGTGACATAGGCCAATCTGTCAGGATCACGGACCTCAACCGTTGCTACATCATCCGGGGTCTCCACCAGAAGCACTTCGCCTTCAGGGAGTTGTCCCATGGTGCCGATGGTTTCCGGGTGTCCCTTGTGGCCAATCATGATCATTTGAAGGCCTGCTTCGGCGTGGCGCTGGGCCTCGATATGCACTTTCGACACAAGCGGGCAGGTCGCATCGACATAGACCATCTGACGCTTTTCGGCCTCGGCCGGGACAGATTTGGGCACCCCATGTGCCGAGAAGATGACCGGGCGGTCCTGCGGGCATTCGTCCAGTTCTTCAACAAAGACAGCGCCTTTGGCGCGCAGCCCGTCCACCACATATTTGTTGTGCACGATCTCATGGCGCACATAGACCGGCGCACCCCATTTTTCGAGCGCCATCTCGACGATCTTAATGGCCCGGTCCACGCCCGCACAAAACCCGCGCGGTGCAGCAAGAAACAGGGTCAGGGGCGGCTTTGCGCCCTGAGCGGTGGCTGCCTTCACATCGGTGTTCTGGTTCTCGGGTGTCATCGGGCATCTCCTTGCACGGCAGAGGTAGGGTTTTCTGTGGCGAAGGTCCAGAGGATCTCGGCAAAGGCGATATCCGCCGGGCCGCCATGCTGCGGCTCTTTACCGTCAAATAGATGTGATCTGATTGGGGGTATGGGGACGGAATGACGGAAAATTAACCTGATGTCGGCATGGTTCTTCAGGATGGCCGCAAGGCGCGCTCATCTGATTTTGAACACTGACCATTCGCTTGGGATGTATCTAAAGGGTCTTTTGGGGGCCAGAGTGGCAAACAGACAGAATACAGAGCGAACCAGTGCAGCCCTGGAGGGGAGTGCACTGCAAGACAACATGGATCGCCGTTTCCGCACCGTGCGGAGCACGGCGTATTTGGTTGTCGTTCTTAGCGCTGTATGGGCAGGTTTTGGCGTCTATATGCAGGAACCGGCGGTCTTTGGTATCGCCACTGTGGCTGGGCTGGGCTCGGCGATTGCCTGGTATATGGTCCAGACGTCACATACTTTGATCGCGCGGCTGATATGGTACACGACGGGGCTTTTGGCGGTGCTCGGTGCCGTGTTCATGCTGCATCCGGCCAGCAACGCCGAGATGATGTTTGTTGCCCTGCTGGGCGGACCCTTCATGACCTTTTCCTTGAAACGGGAAAAGCCGCTGATCATCGGGCTGATTATCGGTATCCTTTGCGCCTGGATCGGGTATCGTCTGGTTGGTCATGACTACTTTGGCCCGCCGATTTTCGACGAAGCGTTCTCCCGCACCTATCTGTCCCTTCCGATTATGCTCACGGTTTTTGGCATCATCATGATTGAGATGATGGCCTTCGGGCATCTGACAGACTCTTACAGTGAAGAGCTCTGGAATTCACACCAGAAGGAACGCAAGGCGAACCGCGCCAAGAGCGAGTTCCTCGCCGCTATGAGCCACGAGATCCGCACGCCGATGAACGGAGTCATCGGTATGGTCGAGATTCTGGAGAACACCCAGCTCGCCGCTGAGCAACGCCGTATCCTCCATGCGATCAAAGAGTCGTCATCCTCTTTGTTGTGGATCATTGATGACATTCTGGATGTCTCCAAGATCGAGGCGGGCAAGATGGAGCTGTCAAACGCTCCCATGCGTCTGCTGCCGGTTGTCGAAAGTGTGGCCGAAACCTTGCGGGCGCATGCAGATCAAAAAGGGGTGGAGCTTTCGCTATCGGTTCAGGCCAATGTGCCGGACACCGTTCATGGAGACGCCGGTCGTCTACGCCAGATCCTGCTTAACCTTCTTGGGAATGCGATAAAGTTTTCCGCTCCACAAAAGGATGACCCCTGCGGGCTCGTCAGCCTGCGCGTCCAGATGGATGGTGCTGAGCGAATTGAATTCATTGTCGAGGACAATGGCATCGGAATGGACGACAAAGTGCAGGCGGCAATATTTCAACCCTTCGAACGGTCGGGCGACGTCGTCAAGCGGATGATCCAAGGCAACGGGCTCGGCCTGACCATCGTCAAGCAGTTGGTCGAAAAGATGGGCGGTGAAGTGGTTGTGAGCAGTACTCTTGGTGAAGGGTCAGTCTTTACACTGCGTTTGCCCATCGAGAATGCCTCAGGCCCGCTCAAATGCCAGCGTTTGCCCGGAACGCAGGTCGTCGCCATGCTGCCAAAGGGGGCAGATAGGGCCACTTGGTCGTCTTATGCCCTGGCGGCGGATTGCGATATAAAGTGGGTTTCAAACAGGGATGAATTCCTGTCGATAGCCCGAAATGCTGGACCCAACATGATTTTCGTGCTGGCAGCGCCCACACCTCAGGATCGTACCAGTGAGTGGCTTCGTATCCGGCTTGGCGAAGAGGCCCCCGACGCAAAGCTCTTGCTGTTCAGCCGTGATCGTACCCAGGTGACGGGCATGCGTTCGTCCAGCCACTACGCGGTTCAAGACCTGCCGATTCTGCCCAGCCATTTTTGGGATGGCCTTGCCTTCCTGTCGGGTAGCGGTGCTGCGGCGGAGCAGGCGCCGGGAAGCCGCAAAAGGGTGCAAGCATCATCGGGCGCGGCCAGGATCCTGGTGGCCGAAGACAATGAGATCAATCAGGCTGTTTTTGACTCCCAGCTTGAACTGCTTGGGCATTCATCCGTGATCGTGCGGGATGGGAAAGAATGCCTTGAGGCTTGGGAAACGGGGAACTTCGATCTGGTGCTGACGGATTGCCAGATGCCGGTCATGGATGGTTTCGAACTAACCCGGCGTCTTCGACAGGCGGAAGCGAGTGAAGGGCGGCCGCGCACTCCGGTGATTGCCGTAACGGCAAACGCGCTGGAAGGGGAGGCAGATAGATGTCTTGCGGCCGGTATGGACGATTACCTGTCCAAGCCTGTCACCATCGCCTCTTTGGAGAAGATCCTAAAAATATACCTCCCGGAGGCGGCATATTCGGCGAACGATGTGTCCGATGACACGCCGCCCGAGACGGGATCTGCAGCTGTGTAGTGAGGCCAGCGCACTCTCAAGTCAAAGGCGCCCCGCTGAAAGGGCGCCTTCTTTTTGGTAAAACCGAATAGGCCGGATCGGGTTCGTTACGACTGGGCCGCCACAGGAGAGCGCTGCTGCTCGGTGGGATATTCGCGTGGAGGGCGTCCAATCACGTCCTTCAGCTCTTCCAGCTCGATAAAGTTGTCAGCCTGACGGCGCAACTCGTCCGAGATCATCGGTGGCTGGCTGCGGATGGTGGAGACCACGGACACCCGAACCCCCTGGCGCTGCAGGCTTGCGATCAACGGCCGGAAATCCCCATCCCCGGAGAAGAGCACGATATGATCCACGCGCGGCGCCAGTTCCATTGCATCAACGGTCAGCTCGATGTCCATGTTGCCTTTGACTTTACGGCGCCCCATGCTGTCCGTGTATTCCTTGGCGGGCTTCGTGACCATGGTGAAGCCGTTGTAGTGCAGCCAATCCACCAGGGGGCGGATGGGGGAATACTCGTCGTTTTCCAAGAGGGCCGTGTAATAAAAGGCGCGCAGCAGCTTTCCACGGCGCATGAATTCCTGCCGCAAAAGCTTGTAATCGATGTCGAAACCCAGTGCCTTTGCTGCTGCGTATAGGTTCGAACCATCGATGAACAGCGCAAGCCGTTCGTCTTTGTAAAACATAAAAACAGTCCTTCCGATATGCCCGCCTCGCCAGATGTTCCGTGAGTGAATGCTAATAAGGGGCGAAACGGGTGGACTTAATATAAGTTATTTGGCACCTGCTGCAAGTAAAAGGATCATATGGAATGGCGCCAAAATGTCCGATATCCGGTCTTATGCGTATATCGCACTGGGTGGAAACCTGAATTTCCGCGACGTGCTGCCGCAGGCAACCCTTGCCTCAGCGATTTCGGAGCTTGCTGCTGGGCCGTCCCGTTTGCGCGGGGTTTCCCGATTCTTTCGCACGCCCTGTTTCCCGGCAGGGGCCGGGCCGGATTATGTAAACGCCGTTGTTCATATCGAAACCACGCTGTCGCCAGACGCTCTGTTGCAGGAGCTGCACAGGATCGAGGCATCGCATGCGCGCCAAAGAGAGCAGCGCTGGGGCATGCGGACGCTTGATCTTGACCTTATCGATCTTGGTTCAAATGTGCTGCCGGATAAAGAGCGATATGATCGCTGGCGCACCCTGCCTCTGGAAGCTCAGATGCAGGAAGTCCCCGAGCAGCTGATTCTACCGCATCCACGTGTGCAGGACCGGGCCTTTGTTCTTGTGCCGTTGTGCGATATCGCGCCGGATTGGTGCCATCCCGTCTTGAACAAAACGGCGGCTGAGCTGCTCGAGACGCTGCCGAAAGCCGAAATCGAGGCCGTAATCCCTATTAATTGACCCAATGCGCTCTTTTCTGAGCTTGTCAATAAAAAGATATCGGCTTAGAAGTCTCCCTTCCGGACCCACACAATTTTTGGAGAGTCGCCCATGGCCCGCGTGACGGTTGAAGACTGCGTAGATAAGGTACCCAACCGCTTTGAGCTGGTAATGCTCGCCGCACACCGTGCCCGCGAGATTTCGGCCGGATCTCCGATCACGGTCGAGCGTGACAACGACAAGAACCCCGTTGTCTCTCTGCGGGAAATCGCAGAGGAAACCCAAAGCACCGATGAGCTGCGTGAGCGCCTGATTGAGAGCAACCAGACTCAGATCGAGGTGGACGAGCCTGAAGAAGATCAGATGGCCCTGCTAATGGGGGCCGAGAACGACAAACCCACCGAGGACGACATGTCCGAGGAAAAACTGCTGCGTGCACTGATGGAGGCCCAGGGCCAGGGCTGAGCATCGCAGACATTGATACCTGAGGCTGCGGATCGGATATGACATCTCCCGAAATTTCCGCCGGAGATCTGATTGCTCTGGTCCGCAACTACAATCCAAAGACAAACGCCGAGCGCATTGCCGAGGCATACGAATTCGGCAAGGAGATGCATGAAGGGCAGTTCCGCCATTCCGGAGAGCCCTATTTTACGCATCCCGTTGCGGTCGCGGCCATCCTGACAGAACAGCGCCTGGATGATGCCACCATCATAACCGCGCTCCTGCACGACACCATCGAAGACACCAAGGCTTCATACGACGAGGTGGCCCGCCGGTTTGGCGATGAGGTCGCGATGCTGGTCGATGGTGTCACCAAGCTGACCAATCTGCAGCTCTCCAGCCGGGAAACAAAGCAGGCTGAGAATTTCCGCAAACTGTTTATGGCCATGTCCAAGGATCTGCGGGTGATCTTGGTCAAGCTGGCCGACCGCCTGCACAACATGCGCACGATCAAGGCAATGCGCCCGGAAAAGCAGGCTCAGAAGGCGCGCGAGACGATGGATATCTATGCGCCGCTGGCAGGACGCATGGGGATGCAATGGATGCGCGAAGAGCTGGAAGATCTGGCCTTCCGCGTGCTGAACCCCGAGGGACGACAGTCGATCATCCGCCGCTTTGTCACGCTTCAGCGGGAAACCGGTGATGTGATCCACCGGATCACAGGCGATATGCGGGCGGAACTCGACAAGGCCGGGATCGAGGCTGAGGTTTTTGGCCGAGCCAAGAAACCCTATTCGATCTGGCGCAAGATGCAGGCCAAGGATCAGGGGTTTTCGCGCTTGTCCGACATCTACGGATTTCGCGTGATCACCCAGTCTGAGGAAGACAGCTATCGGGCTCTGGGTGCCATTCACCAACGCTGGCGGGCCGTTCCAGGGCGTTTTAAGGATTATATCAGCCAGCCGAAATCCAATGGCTACCGCTCGATCCACACAACCGTTTCCGGGCGAGATGGCAAGCGCGTCGAGGTGCAGATCCGAACCCGGCAAATGCATGATGTCGCCGAAACCGGCGTTGCCGCGCATTGGTCTTATCGCGATGGCGTGCGTTCGGAGAACCCCTTTGCCGTGGATCCGGCGAAATGGATCTCCTCGCTTACCGAACAGTTCGACGCCGAGGAGGATCACGACGAATTCCTCGAGGCGGTCAAACTGGAGATGTATTCCGACCAGGTCTTCTGCTTCACGCCAAAAGGTGATGTGATCAAGTTGCCCAAGGGGGCCACACCGATCGATTTTGCTTATGCCATCCACACCCGTATTGGTCACGCCTGCGTAGGCGCCAAGGTGGACGGAATCCGGGTGCCTCTTTGGTCACGGCTGCGCAACGGACAATCGGTTGAGGTCATCACAGCCGAGGGCCAGACGCCCCAGGTCAGCTGGATCGAGATCGCCACCACCGGCAAGGCCCGCACTGCCATTCGTCGCGCCCTGCGCGAAGCGGATCGGGCGCGGTTCGTGAAGCTCGGTCACGAACTGGCGCGCTCGGCCTTTGAACATGTGAACCGCAAGGCGACGGACAAGGCACTGGAAACCGCTGCCCGCGCTTTGCGTGTCAGCTCCGTGGATGAGCTTTTGGCCCGCCTTGGCGCAGCAGAAATCGTTGCTCACGACGTGGTCCAGGCTGTTTACCCCGACCTGACCGCGCATGAGGCCGAAGAAGTTTCCATGCGCCGTGCGGTGATCGGCCTTGAGCCGGGACAGAGCTTTGAGCGCGCGCCCTGCTGTCAGCCCCTTCCGGGAGAGCGGATCATCGGGATCACGTTCCGGGGACAGGGTGTTGTTGTGCATGCAGCAGACTGTGATCGGCTTGGTGAATACGAGGACCAGCCGGAACGCTGGGTCGACGTGCACTGGCACAGTGGCACTCATCCTGCGGTGTACAGCACGACCCTTGAGATGATCATCGGTAATGATGCAGGGGTGTTGGGGCGAATTTGCACATTGATCGGCGAGAAGAAGGCCAATATTTCGGACCTGGAATTTGTTGACAGGAAACCAGACTTTTACCGACTTATGATCAATGTTGAACTGCGGGATGTTGAACAGCTTCATTCCCTCATGTTGACACTGGAGGCGGAAAGTCATGTCGCCGAGGTGGTGCGGTTCAGGGAAAAGCCGGTGAAACGCACGATTCCGGGATAGTGGTTCGGCTGGAATTGGGAAGGACGCAAACCGTTGGTATTCAGGCGCCGGGACAGACGTCCGCCCCTACGTGCGGTTGCGGACTTTTTCTGGCCGCGTGGCGGCTGGACCAGGGCCTTTCACTACGTCAAACACCGCGTCCGCAGGCTGCCCGATTCTCCTGAACGGATTGCGCGCGGGGTCTGGGCAGGGGTCTTCACGACCTTTACCCCGTTCTACGGAATGCATTTTGTCGTCGCGGCGATCATTGCTCGGGTTATGAACGGTAACATTCTGGCCGCGCTCAGCTCGACCTTCTTTGGTAATCCTCTGACCTACGTGCCGATTGGCGTTGTTTCGCTCCAGACCGGTCACTGGCTGCTCGGCACCGAGTTTGATCAGGAGGTGGACAAATCCCTGGTGGGCAAATTCCTGGCCGCAGGGGATGATCTCAAAGATAACCTTTTTGCACTCTACAGCGATCAACCTGCCGATTGGAGCGGGCTGCATCTTTTCTACAACGAGGTCTTTTATCCATACTTGGTTGGTGGGCTCATCCCCGGTGTTGTTACGGCCACGGCGGGCTATTTGATCAGCCTACCCCTGATCCGGGCCTACCAGCAGCGCCGTCGTTCCAAGATCAAGGCCAAGTTCGAAGAGATCAAGCGCCGCGCTGCCCTTCAAGGCAGTGAAACGCAGGAGGTGCCGCTCAAGAAGGGCCTCAAGACCAGCCTCAAGACTTCGATTGGGGCGCGGGTCAAGCGGCGCGCAGACTGACCCCCTTTTGTTTGCACCTGCGTATGTGAAATCGGGGTTGCCCCTGCGGTCTGCCCGTCTAGTCTCTGTCGCAGAACAGCCCTTTCAGGATCAGGGAATATGACAGAACACAAGGCAGACAACCGGCTGCGGCTGGGGGTGAACATCGATCACGTGGCCACTGTGCGCAATGCCCGTGGTGGCGACAATCCGGATCCGGTGCGCGCTGCACTTTTGGCACAGAACGCCGGGGCTGACGGGATCACAGCACACCTGCGCGAAGACCGTCGCCATATCATCGACAGCGATATCGATGGCATGATGAAAGCCTTGAGTGCGCCGCTCAATTTCGAGATGGCCGCAACCGAGGAAATGCAGTCCATCGCCTTGCGCCACAAGCCCCACGCGGTCTGCCTTGTCCCTGAGCGGCGCGAGGAACGAACGACCGAGGGCGGGCTGGATGTGGCCGGAAACGACAATGCGCTGGCAGAATTCATCGCGCCGCTCAGCGCGGCGGGCAGTCGGGTTTCGATGTTCATCGGCGCTGACAAGGCACAGGTCGAGGCCAGCCACCGCATTGGCGCTCCGGTGATCGAGCTGCATGCAGGTGCCTATGCCGATGCCTGGGCTGAAAAGCGCTGGGACGTGCGCGATGCGGAACTTGCCAAGATCACCGAAATGGCTGCCTATGCCCATGAATTGGGTCTGGAAGTCCATGTGGGCCATGGCCTGACCTATGAAAGCGTCGGCCCTATTGCCGCCCTGCCGCAGGTAAAGGAGCTGAACATCGGCCATTTCCTTATGGGGGAGGCAATGTTCGTCGGCCTGCCCGCCGCGATCTCGGAAATGCGTCGCCTGATGGACGCGGCACGGCAAGGGTAGCGGAATGGGTGTACGAACTTCGCTTCTTGCCGCACTTGGCTGTGTGTCTGTATTAGCCTCTGCTCCGGTCTATGGTCAAAGCCTTGAACCCTGTGACTGGGTGGCATCGGCCGCAAATCTGGTCTCGCCATGGGAAGAGAACAGCCGGACATACGCCAATGGGGCAATCCGGATTGCTTTGCTGGACACGGGCGGAGAGCCGGTTTGCTGCTCCCGCCATCTTCTGATCCTGTCGCCAGATCCCGAGTACGGACAAGCCTGTAACGTTCTATCGTTTGGCCAAGGCATGGGGTATTACGAGATTTTCCTGCCGAAGGTCCGGTCCAGCTATGACCCGGCGCGCGGCCTTTCCTTGGTGGTTCCCGTTGGCCAGTTCGACCCGGATACCGGGCGCGTGGATCTGGGTCGCCTGAGCGCTGTGGTCGTGACAATCAATCAAGCCACGGGGCAGGTCACGGTTGAATAAGGTATGGCCCGATAGGGGGCTCGCTGCCGTTTGGCGCTTCGGTCGCAGGCTGACATGTCCGGAGGTATGAGCTTCGATCCGAAAGGAAAGGGAAGACGATGATTCTGGGCATCGGCACCGATCTTGCGAATATCGAACGGATCCAGCGCACACTGGACCGCTTCGGTGATCGCTTCCGCAACCGGGTTTTTACCGAAATTGAACAGCGCAAATCCGAACGCCGCCGCGATGTGGCGGGTACCTATGCCAAACGCTGGGCGGCGAAAGAAGCCTGTTCCAAGGCGCTTGGCACGGGCCTTCGCATGGGAATCGCCTGGAAGGACATGTCGGTCAGCAACCTGCGAACGGGCCAGCCGGTGATGCATGTGACCGGCTGGGCGGCCGAGCGCCTCGCAAAGATGACACCGCCGGGCTATGAAGCCCACATTCATGTGACGCTGACCGATGATCACCCCTGGGCGCAGGCCATGGTGCTGATCGAAGCACGCCCTATTGCCGATCTGGGCCCCGAATCCGGCGCCGAAGCTTGACTTAGACCTTGTCGGCCCGCATGTAGCCCCCGACCCAACCCAATTACACCGGAGAGCCCGATGACGGCCAAACAGAATGCCGGACATTCGATCATTGAGACGATCAAGACCATTGTCTACGCCCTGCTTATCGCTGGCGTCTTTCGCACGCTCTTCTTTCAGCCCTTCTGGATCCCGTCCGGATCCATGAAAGAAACACTGCTCATCGGTGATTTCCTGTTCGTGAACAAGATGGCCTATGGCTACTCTTACGCCTCTTGTCCCAGCGTGCGTCTTGGCTTTGTAGGCATCGACATCGATGCCAGCGACATCTGCGGGTTTCTGGATGGTGACAACAGCCGCATCTTGGGAAGTGAGCCTGAACGCGGCGATGTGGCGGTCTTTCGCCACCCTGTGACCGGTACTGACTTTATCAAGCGTGTGGTCGGCATGCCCGGAGACCGCGTGCAGGTCAAAAATGGAGTGCTGCACATCAACGGTACGGCCGTCTCCCTTCAGGATGCGGGTGAGTTCGAGGAAGTGATGGAGCGCCAGGGCCCAATGGGCTCTTACCCCCGCTGTGAGAACGCTCCGGTTGGTGAAGGCGCCATCTGCAAGAAATCCCGCCAGATCGAAACCTTGCCTGGCGGCGTTGAGCATGTGATCCTCAATATCGGCAACCAGGGGATGGATCATACCGGCGTCTACCAGGTCCCTGATGGCCACTACTTCTTTATCGGGGATAACCGCGACAACTCCAGCGACAGCCGCCTGCCGCAGTCCGCCGGCGGTGTTGGGTTCGTGCCCTATGAAAACCTGATTGGTCGCGCAGATCGTATCATGTTCTCTTCTGCGGGTCGTTCGATGCTGTTCTTCTGGACCTGGCGCAGCGATCGTTTCTTCAAGGGGATCGAGTGAAGCTTTCCAAGGATATGCGCGCTTTTCAGGAGCGGATCGGCCATAACTTTACCAGGCCCGATCTTTTGGTGCGCGCTCTGACCCATCCGTCGGTTTCTTCAGCGACGCGGCAGGACAATCAGCGGCTCGAATTTCTCGGTGACCGGGTGCTGGGCCTCGTGATGGCCACGGCCCTTCTTGAGCATGACAAGACCGCAAGCGAAGGCCAGCTGGCACCGCGTTTCAACGCTTTGGTGCGTAAAGAGGCCTGCGCCGATGTGGCGCGCGAGATCGACCTGGGCGCGGTGCTGAAACTGGGCCGGTCGGAAATGATGTCTGGCGGTCGGCGCAAGCAAGCCCTGCTTGGAGACGCGATGGAGGCGGTGATTGCCGCCGTTTACAAGGATGCGGGCTTCGAGGCCGCTCAAGCCATGATCCTGCGCCTGTGGGGAGACCGGGTCGGAGCCGTCGAAGAGGATGCCCGCGACCCCAAGACCGCGCTTCAGGAATATGTACAGGCCCGCCGCCAGAACCCGCCTGCCTATGTGCAGATCGCCCGCGAAGGGCCGGATCATCAGCCGATCTTCACCATCGCGGTGCGGCTGGAGGACGGCACCGAGGAACAGGCCTCTGCCGGGTCCAAACGCCAGGCTGAACAGGCCGCCGCCAAGGCCCTTTTGACACGATTGGAGCAAGACACATGACCACACGCGCCGGGTTCATTGCCCTGATCGGAGAGCCGAACGCAGGTAAATCCACCCTGTTGAATCGCATGGTGGGGGCCAAGGTCTCGATCGTGACGCACAAGGTGCAGACCACCCGTGCCCGCATTCGCGGCGTTGCGATGGAAGGCGAGAGCCAGCTTGTTTTTGTCGACACGCCGGGCCTGTTCAAACCGCGTCGTCGCCTCGACCGCGCCATGGTCGCTGCCGCCTGGGGCGGAGCTGCCGATGCGGATGTGGTCGTGCTGCTGGTGGAAGCCCATCGCGGCATCACCGAAGGGGTGGAGCGGATCCTTGAAGGGCTGGAAGAGATCGGACAGGGCCGCAAGGTTGCTTTGGCGATCAACAAGATCGACAAGGTGCAGGCCGAAGAGCTGTTGGGACTGACCAAGAAGCTGAACGACGCATACGCGTTTGCCGAAACCTTCCTGATCTCTGCCGAGCGCGGCCACGGCGTCGAGGATCTTCGCCACTGGCTGGCGAACGAGGTTCCCGAAGGCCCCTGGCTTTACCCAGAAGACCAGATTGCCGATCTGCCCATGCGTATGATCGCGGCAGAGATGACCCGTGAAAAGCTGACCCTGCGCCTGCATCAGGAGCTGCCCTATCAGCTCACCGTCGAGACCGAGAATTGGGAAGAACGCAAGGACGGCTCTGCCAAGATTGATCAGGTGATCTATGTGGTTCGCGATGGTCACAAGGGGATCGTGCTGGGCAAGCGGGGCGAGACCATCAAGGCCGTCAGCCAGGCCGCCCGCGCCGAGCTGGAAGAGTTCCTGGACCGCAAGGTGCATCTGTTCCTGCAGGTCAAGGTACGGCCCAACTGGCTGGAAGAGGCCGAGCGTTACTCGGAAATGGGGCTTGATTTCAAAGACGGAAACGCATGAGCCGCCTCACGGCGCGTTTCTGGGTCGATGCCTATCTGGCACGCCTGAGGTTTCAGGAGATCCCGGCCTTTGTCACCGCCCATGGCGACGACACTGCCGGAGCGGTTCTGGTCAAGCTGAACACGCTGGATGGGCGGGCCGAAGCCTTTCACCGCTCTTATGATCTGATGAGCGGCGATCGCAAATGGGTCTCACTAGCGGCCGGGGCAGAGGGCGATGTGGACGCTGCCATCGCCAAGCAGCGCGGTTTTGACCCCGACCTCTGGGTGATCGAGGTGGAAGACCGGCAGGGCCGTCACCTGCTGGATGAACCCGGGTTGGACTAGGCGATGGACTGGCGCGATCATGGTATATTGCTGAGCCTGCGCCGCCATGGTGAAAGCGCCGCGATCATCGATGTTTTCACCGAAAGCCATGGCCGCCATGCAGGCGTGGTGCGCGGCGGGGCGGGGCGGCGTATGGCGCCGATCCTACAGCCCGGCGCGCAGCTAGATCTGACCTGGCGTGCCCGGCTTGAGGAACACCTTGGCAGCTATCAGGCAGAACCTTTGCGCAGCCGCGCGGCTGCGGCGCTGTCCGGGCGACTGGCTTTGGCGGGCCTCAATGCAGTGACGGCGCTTTTGTCCTTTTGCCTGCCCGAACGCGCCGCCTATCCGGCCCTTTATGCCCGCACAGAACAGCTTTTGGATCTGCTGGAGCAAGAGGACTTGTGGCCGCTCGCTTATCTCCACTGGGAAGTTGCATTGCTTGAGGAGATGGGATTCGGCCTTGATCTGACCGCCTGCGCCGTGACGGGCACGCAAGAGAACCTGACCTATGTGTCCCCCAAAACCGGGCGCGCGGTGTCAGAAGCGGGCGCGGGGGATTGGGCGGATCGCCTGTTGCCGCTGCCACCGGTGTTGCTGGGGCAGGGAGAGGCTGGCAATAGCGAGATCGCCTTGGCCCTGGGCACCACCGGGCATTTCTTTGAGCATCATCTGGCGCCGTCGCTCGGCAACCGCCCCTTGCCAGAGGCCCGCGGGCGGCTTTCTGACTTGATCAGCCGCTTGCCGTGAAGACCAGCTCTCTGCCCGCGTCATTGCGCAGGATCAGAACGTCACCGGCGACCTCGGCCTCACTCATGCTTTGCAAGGCTTCGAGATAGCGCGTTTCGCCCAACAGATCGGGGCAGACCGCGCGGGTGGCGGCAAGACTCCCGGCCTCAAACCATGGATAGGGCGCCGTGATCTCGGCGCGATAGGCGTTGCAGGGGGCCTGGCCTGCGATCTGACCGGGCGCAGGGAATTCGAGGGTTGCTGTTGCCGCGAAGGGCTTGCCGTCTATCTGGCTCAGCACCCATGTCTTGCCCGCAGCGCCATAGGCCGTGAGGGTCTCATCCCCTGCACAGGCCGCCAGTGGAATCATGGTGGCAGCGGCAAGGGCGCCGCGCAGGTGAAGACGGCGATACGACGTCTTGGGCATTTCTGGTCAGCTTTCTTCTTGTTCGATAAGGGCCGCGATTTTTGCACCGATGGCAGCGCTGCCCTTGATCGAGGGGTGAATCCGGTCAATGGCGTGGAAGGTGAGATCGCCATGGGGCACCAGACCGTCGAGTGAGAGGAAAAACACACCTTCGGTTACCTCAGCCAGCCGCGCGATCCGGCGGTCCAGCTCTTGCCCGTCCTTTTTGCAGTGGTCGATGGGCGAACCACGGCCCGGGCTGCGTAGATAGCCAGTATAGATCACTTGGGCGCCGGTGGCGCGCAATTGCGCGATCAGGTCGGGGATCGCGCCATCGCTGGAATCCTGTGCTGCCAGTCGATCAATTTTGCGGGTGCAGACGATACAGCCACAGCCAAGCCAGAGGTCATTGCCGCCGCCATTCACAACGATCCAGTCCCAGTCTCCGGCGCGGAATTGTTTCGGGATGTTGAGCCCCGCAGCGCCGGTCAGAGGCAGCGGGTAGATCATCCGCGCACCAATGACAGAGCGGTCTACAACCGGCTCATTCAGGGTGTCTTCGATTGCATCCGACACGGCCTGCCCGGTGCCGCCATTCCACGCCAGCATGGAATCCCCCATCATCAGAATGCGGGCGTCCGGTTTGCGCGCGGGCACCTCGCCGCAGCCGGTCAGGGGCAGCAGCGCGACCAAGAGGATCAAAACCGGGCGCAAGAATGCAGTCATGACCAAGATGTACCGCCGCATAGGTTGAAGGGAAACGGGAAACTGCACCGCCGCCTCCCCAACGGTGCAGCACGGCAAAAAAGAAGCCCGGCACAAAGGCCGGGCCAGTCGGGGATGTCCCCGGGGAGTGATCGTTGAGAAGGAGGGCGCTCAGGCCAGCAGGCGACGTGCAATCACCTGGGCCTGGATTTCGGCGGCCCCTTCGAAAATGTTGAGGATCCGGGCGTCACACAGCACGCGGGAGATCTTGTACTCCAGCGCAAAGCCGTTGCCGCCGTGGATCTGCAAACCGTTGTCGGCCGCCGCCCAGGCGACGCGAGCGCCCAAGAGTTTCGCCATGCCGGCCTCAAGGTCGCAGCGGTGGCCGTTGTCCTTTTCCCAGGCCGAGAAGTAGGTCAGCTGGCGCGCCACCATGATCTCTACCGCCATCATCGCCAGTTTCGACGACACGCGCGGGAAGTTGATCAGCGATTTGCCGAACTGCTTTCGATCTTGGGCATACTGCATGGCGATATCTAGCGCCGATTGCGCAACGCCAATGGCGCGGGCGGCAGTCTGGATACGGGCAGATTCGAAGGTCTCCATCAGCTGTTTGAAGCCCTTGCCCTCTTCACCGCCCAGAAGGTTATCGCCCTTGACCTTGAAGCCGTCAAAACCCAGCTCGTACTCCTTCATGCCGCGGTAGCCCAGAACCTCGATCTCGCCGCCGGTCATGCCTTCGGTGGGGAAGGGGTTTTCGTCGGTGCCCGGCGTTTTCTCTGCCAGGAACATCGACAAGCCGCGGTGATCGGTGGTCTCCGGGTTGGTACGCGCCAACAAGGTCATCACATGGGTACGGGCCGCATGGGTGATCCAGGTCTTGTTGCCGGTGATCTCATAATCGCCATCGGCGTTCTTGACCGCGCGGGTGCGCAAGGAGCCAAGGTCAGAGCCGGTGTTTGGCTCGGTAAAGACGGCGGTGGGCAGGATTTCGGCGCTGGCGATCTTGGGCAGCCAGTTTGCTTTCTGCTCATCCGTGCCGCCCGCGATGATCAGCTCGGCTGCGATTTCGGAGCGGGTGCCAAGGCTGCCGACACCGATATAGCCGCGCGACAGTTCCTCGGAGACCACGCACATCGACGCCTTCGAGAGGCCAAAGCCGCCGAACTCCTCGGGGATAGTCAGGCCAAAGACGCCCATCTCGGCCAGCTCTTCGATGATCTCCATCGGGATCAGCTCATCCTTGAGGTGCCATTCATGGGCAAAGGGTTCGACCTTTTCCAGCGCATAGCGGCGGAACTGGTCGCGGATCATCTCCAACTCTTCATCGAGGCCCGAAGCGCCGAACATCACAGACCCGGCCTGTTCCTGCATCAGCTCCACCAGACGGCTGCGGGCGGCGTTGGAGTTGCCGTCGCGCACCAGCGTCATGACCTCGGCCGTGTTCAGAGCCTCTTCGGCGCCGGCATCAAGGCCCAGATCCTGCAGGCGGATGATCTCAGTCTGGTTCATCTGGATGCCGCCACGGATCTGCGCCAGGTATTCGCCAAAGGCGATCTGGTGGATCAGCTGCTCCATCTCGTTGAACTTGCCTTCGCCGGCCATGCGGGCCGCCCAGTTCTGCATCTGGCGCAGGCTGTAGACATAGGTAGCCAGCCAGGACAGCCCGTGCGCGGCGGTCTGGTGCTGTTCCACCAGTGCGCCCGATACGCGCCCCTCAGCGGTCACCAGCTCGCGTACTGCGCTTTTGGCAGCGTCCAGAAGCTGGTCAAGCGGGGCAATCGTCGCTGCGGTCAATGTCAGCAACTCGGGGAGTACAGTGGGCTTCATTTGCAAGTCTTGTCCGTCATGGGCCATGAATCACATCCTTCTTCGGTCGCTTGGTCGTAGTCTTTTCGCAGTTGCAGCGCAATAAAAATACGCCGCGATGCGGCATTTCGACCAAATACTTCGTCTTTATTTTGCCCGTGCAGCGGTCTGGAGGTATCGCTATGAAGAGGAATGACAAGCCTTTTTTCTGCATTCACACCTGAGGATCTGGCTGCTGCCTTTGCCGTTGCCCTTGTCGCCGGTACGGTCAAAGGGCTGGTCGGGTTTGCCATGCCGATGATTCTCATCTCAGGTCTCAGCATGTTCATGTCGCCGGAGCTGGCGCTGGCTGGGTTGATTCTTCCGACGTTGGTCACCAATGGGATGCAGGCGCTGCGTCAAGGCGTTGGGGCCGCACTGCAGTCGATGCAGCGCTTCCGGCTGTTTCTGCTTGTGGGGCTCGTATTCCTTTTGACCAGCGCGCAGCTGGTGCGGGTGCTGCCGCAAGAGGCCATGCTGCTGATCATTGGTATCCCCGTGTCGCTATTCGCACTGACGCAGCTCATGGGCAAGCAACTGATCCTGTCCAAACCCACTCGGCTGGCCGAGGTGCTGGTGGGCGGTTTTGCCGGGTTCATCGGAGGGGTGTCCGGTGTTTGGGGACCGCCGACGGTGGCCTACCTGACCGCGCTTGGCACCGAAAAGAGCGAACAGATCCGCGTGCAGGGTGTGATCTATGGCATGGGGGCGGTTGCACTCCTGTTTGGCCATATCGCTTCTGGCGTCATGCGCTCTGAGACTGCGCCTTTTTCTGTGGCCTTGGTTCTGCCAGCGGTGTTGGGGATGTGGATTGGCGGACGCCTTCATGACCGGATCGATCAGACGGCCTTTCGCCGGGTGACCTTGATTGTTCTTCTGGTCGCGGGCTTGAATTTGCTGCGCCGTGCCTTGATGCTGTGATCGTTGCCTGAAGGCTGGGCAATATCGGGGCAAAGTGAGCGCGCAGGGACAGAAACGACATGGGCAAACGCCTGAGTGCAGATCAACTGGCCCTAGGATCCATCGTGATTTCCTTCATTGTTCTGGGGCTCAAGCTGGTTGCCTGGTGGCTGACGGGCTCGATTGCGCTGTTTTCCGATGCGCTGGAATCCCTCGTGAACGTTGGCGGCGCCTTTTTGGCATGGATGGCGGTGCGCTATGCCAACCGTCCGGCGGATGCGGGACATCCCTTTGGGCATCACAAGGCCGAGTATTTCTCGGCGGTGGCCGAGGGAATCATGATCATCATCGCTGCCTTTTTGATCCTTGAGCAGGCAATCTACGGTTTGATGCGCCCCATGGCTCCTGCGGACTGGGGGGTTGCCGGGCTGTGGGTCAATGCGATTGCCATGGTGGTGAACCTAATCTGGGCGCGGCTTTTGATCGGGCGCGGGGGGGCTCTGAAGTCCCCGGCGCTGGTTGCGGGCGGCCGACACCTGATGAGCGATGTCTGGACCTCGGTTGGTGTGCTGGTCGGCCTTGGGCTGGCGCTATGGACCGGGTGGAGCTGGCTTGACCCCGCTTTGGCCCTAATCGTTGCGGTCAATATCCTGCGTGAGGGCTTTGGTGTTGTGACGGCCTCGGTGAACGGTCTGATGGATTCCGCCGCGCCAAGCGAAGAGCGCGAAGAGATCGAGGAAATCATTCACCGCTCGGCGGAGGGCGCGCTGCAGGTGCATGGGTTGAAGACTCGCCGCGCAGGCAAGGCTTTGTTTGTGGAGTTTCACATGGTGGTGGCTGGCATGATGACGGTGCGCGCTGCACATGACATCTGCGACCGGGTTGAGGATGCGATCCGTGCCAAACTGCCCGAAGCGAAGGTCAATATCCACGTGGAGCCAGAGTACAAGCTTGAGGAGACCGGCATTTCCCCGCGCTGAGGCAATTGCAATTTCCTGCCTGTTTCCGTTTAACCCGTTCCAAGACACGCATAAGGGCAGGAGTGCAGCATATGGCGATGGATTGGAACAGGCTGTTGAACCCGGGGCGTCTGTGCAGGCCTGAGTTCGAGGAAAAGCCCGGACGCCCCGCCTATCTGCAGGACTATGACCGTATCCTGTTCTCCGAACCCTTCCGCCGTCTCGCCCAGAAAACGCAGGTGCACCCGCTGCATGACCACGACCATGTGCACCACCGGATGATCCACAGCATGGAAACCTCCAGCGTCGGGCGCTCGCTTGGTATTCAAGTGGGGCAACGGTTGGTGGAGCGCGGCAGCTTGGCCGAGGGGCAGCAGCATGTGATGGCGGGTGTCGTGCAGGCGGCCTGTCTTGTGCATGACATCGGCAACCCGCCGTTCGGCCATTCTGGTGAAGATAGTATCGGAGAATGGTTCAAGGCGCAGTTTGACAAAGGGAGCGGTCTTGCCGCCGGGATACCTGCTGCTTTGCGGGCTGAATTCGAAGCCTTTGAAGGCAATGCCCAGGGTTTTCGTATCGTGTCCCGCCTAGAGATGGGCCAGCGGGAGGGCGGAATGCGCCTGTCCTACGCAACGCTCGGGGCCTTTTCCAAATACCCCTGCACGGCCGAGGCAAAAGCGCTGTCGGACAGCGACTATGTGGGGCTAAAGAAGTTCGGCGTTTTCCAGTCTGAACGGGATCTTTTCGCCGAGGCTGCAACAGCGCTGGGCCTGCCGTCCGAAGGAAGCGGCGCGGCGCAGATCTGGCGGCGCCACCCGCTCGCCTTTCTGGTCGAGGCGGCGGATGACATCTGCTACCGCATTCTGGACATCGAGGATGCTGCCACGGTGGGCGATCTGGACAGCGATCTGGTTGCGGGGATCCTTGAGGATATTACCGGCAAAGCGAACCATCCGGGCGATGCGGCCCAGCCTTTGAAGGACAGGGTCGGCATGCTGCGGGCCATGGCGATTGGCGCGGCCATCGACAGCGCAGTCGAGGCCTTCATGGCCCATTACGATGCCATCATGATGGGAGAGTTCAGCGACGGGCTGATGGAGGTCTCCTCCAAGGCGGAGGCCTTTGCCGGTCTGAAAGACATCTCAAACGCCCGGATCTTTACCGCGCGGCGCAAGACCGAGCTGGAGATTTCGGGTCGTCAGGTGCTGCACGGGTTGCTCGATCACTTCAGCGGACTCTATGAGGATCTGAAGCTCTGTGATTGGGACGTCGAGGCGCTGAAGGCGCGCCATGGCTATTGGGCGAAACTGATCCGCGCGGTGGATCTGGACCTGCGCGGGGTGAGCGACGAATATACCGCGCTGCACTCACTGGCTGATTTTGTATCCGGCATGACGGATCGCTATGCGGTGAAGGTGCGCGACATGGTCGAAGGACGCGTTCCGCAGGGCTGAGCGATGCTGGGTCAGGGACGAGGGCAAATGAAAAACCCCGGCGCTGGACCGGGGTTTTTTGATGTCTTGCAAAGGGAAGGGCCTCAGCTGATCGCTGCGGCTTTCACGTCTTCGTCGATATAGGGCAGGTACTGCTCGAAGTTGTCCGAGAACATCTTGACCAGCTTGGCAGCCTGCTTGTCATAGGCTTCCTGATCGTCCCAGGTGCGACGTGGATCGAGAAGGACTTCCGCGACGCCGGGTACAGCGACCGGAACGTCAAAACCAAAGTTGCTGTCCTTGCGGAACTCAACCTCGGCCAGGGAGCCGTCCAGCGCTGCGGTCAAAAGGGCGCGGGTTGCCTTGATCGGCATGCGCGAGCCAATGCCGTAGGCACCACCGGTCCAGCCGGTGTTCACCAGCCAGCAGGTCGCGCCGTGCTGGGCGATCTTGTCGCGCAAGAGGTTGCCGTAAACCTCGGGGCGACGCGGCATGAATGGGGCGCCAAAGCAGGTGGAGAAGGTGGGCTCAGGCTCGGTCACGCCGCGCTCGGTGCCGGCCACCTTGGAGGTGAAGCCCGACAGGAAGTGATACATCGCCTGCGCCGGGGTCAGCCGCGCGATGGGCGGCAGAACGCCAAAGGCGTCACAGGTCAGCATGATGATGTTCTTCGGGTGACCGCCGCGCGCCGTCTCGGAGGCGTTGGAGATGTAGTTCAGCGGATAAGCGCAACGCATGTTGGCTGTCAGGCTGTCGTCGTCGAAGTCCAGTTCAAAGGTCTCGGGGTCGAAGACCATGTTCTCGATCACGGTGCCGAATTTCTCGGTGGTGGCGTAGATTTCCGGCTCTGCCTCGGGGTTGAGGTTGATGGTCTTGGCATAGCAGCCGCCTTCGAAGTTGAAGGTACCGTTGTCAGCCCAGCCGTGCTCGTCATCGCCGATCAGCACGCGGTCTGGGTCAGCCGACAGAGTGGTCTTGCCGGTGCCGGACAGGCCGAAGAAGACCGCTGCGTCCACCGGGTTGCCCTTGGCGTGGTTGGCCGAGCAGTGCATCGGCATAATGCCTTTTTCGGGCAAGAGGTAGTTCAGCAGGGTAAAGACGGATTTCTTGTTCTCGCCCGCATATTCGGTACCGCCGATCAGGATCAGCTTTTTGTCGAAGTTCAGCGCGATCACGGTCTCACTGCGGCAGTTGTGCTTGGCCGGGTCCGCCTGGAAGCTCGGGCAGTTGATGATGGTGAAATCGGCCAGGAACTCATCCAGATCCTCGCGCTCGGGACGGCGCAACAGGTGACGGATGAAGAGGTTGTGCCAGGCCAGCTCGGTCACCATGCGCACGTTGATGGCATGAGCCGGGTCGGCGCCGCCAACCAGATCCTGCACGAAGTAGTCGCGGCCCTTCATATGCTCCAGCATGTCTGCATAAAGCGCATCAAACCCTTCCGGGCTCATCTCGGCATTGTTTTCCCACCAGATCGTATCGGCAACACTGTCGGTCTTGACCACGTGCTTGTCCTTGGGGGAGCGGCCGGTGAACTTGCCGGTGGTGACGAGGAAAGCGCCGCCATTGCCAAGGGTACCTTCCTCACGTTTCAGGGCCGCCTCGATCAGCGCGGGCTCCATCAGGTTGTAATAGACATTGCCCAGACCCTCGATGCCTTGATCCTCGAGGCGGAAATTCGGGTTTACCCGTCCTGATGCCATGGCTGATGTCATGTGTTCTTTCTCCTGTGGCGACCAATCGAGCCGCATACATTTAAAGCCGCGCCCACGCGCAATTTCGCCGGTAGCGACACCGGTCAGCGGGGTCTTAACATGACGTTTTAGGCGGTGAACAGGACGCTTTGGCGCAGTTAGCGCCATCACGGCGATGTTTAGCGCAACCATTTCCGCGAAGCGGGAAAGCAGGGCATATCTTTAGTCCGCGCTAAGACATTTTTGCCCAAATTGGGCCGCATGCGAGCCATGATTCTTCAATGGGGATTGATTCGATGCCGCGAAACGGCGATTAAGGAATATAAAAAGCGACAAGCTGAGCAGTGATTAAGGGGCGCTTTCAATGTCAAAGATTGCTTTGGTGGACGACGACAGAAATATCCTCACCTCGGTGGCCATGACGCTCGAGGCGGAGGGTTTCGAGGTCGAGACCTACAATGATGGCCAGGCGGCCCTGGATGCTTTCAACAAGAAGCTTCCGGATATGGCCGTGTTGGACATCAAGAGGCCGCGCATGGACGGGATGGACCTGCTGCAGCGTCTGCGCCAGAAAACCCAGATGCCGGTGATTTTCCTTACCTCCAAGGACGACGAGATCGACGAAGTTCTCGGTCTGCGGATGGGGGCGGATGACTACGTCAAGAAACCCTTCTCCCAGCGACTGTTGGTGGAACGCATCCGCGCCCTATTGCGGCGCCAGGAAGCCATCAGCGGAGATGCCGTCGAAGGTGGCCCTGTGGCAGAAACCAAGGTGATGGAGCGCGGGAACCTGCGGATGGATCCTCTGCGGCATGCCGTCAGCTGGAAAGGTAAGGACGTGTCGCTGACCGTGACCGAGTTCCTGCTGCTGCAGGCACTGGCGCAGCGCCCGGGTTTCGTCAAAAGCCGCGACCAGCTGATGGACGTTGCCTATGACGATCAGGTCTACGTCGACGACAGGACCATCGACAGCCACATCAAACGCCTGCGAAAGAAGATGCGCAGCGCGGATCCTGATTTTGCGGCAATCGAGACCCTTTATGGCATCGGTTACCGGTATAACGAAGAGTAAGAGCCGATAACGGCGTTGGAAGGGCAGGCGCCTATGCGCGACACCGGCAAAGCGGAACATGCATCTGATCAGGACGTCGTCCTCGGGGAAGACTGGGTCTCGCCGGAACAGTCCGTGACTGAAGAACTGCAAGTGCGCCGGGCCAGACGCAGCTTTTTTTCGCTCAAGGGATCTCCGCTCACCCGCAAGATCATCACGTTCAACCTTATTGCCCTGATCATTCTGGTTGCCGGGATTCTGTACCTGAATTCCTCGCGTCAGAGTCTCGTGCGGCAAAAGGCCGGGGCTTTGGTTGCCGAGGCGTCCCTGATATCGGACGTTTTCGAGGCCGAGCTGCCTGCTGCCGGCGCCGTGAGTTTTGCGACACAGGACGGTATCGACGCCGAGCAGACGCTGTCGGGGCTGACCTTGCGCGGCGGCGTGGAGGCAATGGTCTTTGATGCCAACGGTACAATGATCGCTAGCGTCACCGGTGTGGCGCGTTCTGATGCGCTGAATGCATTGAACGAAAACGAATCCGGCAAGACCCTGATCAGCGATGGCCTGTCGGCGCTCTGGTCCGCTGTTGGTGGAGTTTTCAAATCAGACGATGCAGGGCAGGCCGAGGCCCCGTCGCTTGAGGAACAACTTGGCGCTTTGGCCAAGCGCACTCTCAGTGCCGGAGCGACGATCGATACGGCGGTAGACACGCGCGGAGGGACGGTGTTCTCTGCGGCGGCCCCCATCATTCACAATGGCCAGGCGATTGGCGTCGTTGCGCTGGCCTCTCCCATCGGGGAGATCGACGCCTTGGTGCGCAGCGAACGGGAACGCGTGTTGCAGATGTTCGTCATCGCCCTTTTGGTCTCTATCGGGCTCAGCCTCGTTCTGGCCTCAACAATAGCAAACCCGCTGGCCGACCTTGCTGAAGCCGCCGAAAGCGGTCGTGACCGTGGAGGGCGTAAGCCCCAGCCGAGTCGCATTCGTATTCCTGACCTCTCAGCCCGTCCCGACGAGATCGGCCGCCTGAGCCTTGCACTGCGCGGCATGGTAAAAGCTCTCTACAGTCGCATCGATAGTAACGAACAATTTGCAGCTGATGTGGCACACGAGATCAAGAACCCTCTCGCCAGCCTTCAGTCGGCGGTTGGGACGTTGCGCATGGTAAAGCGCGAAGATCAGCGGGAGAAGCTTATGGAAGTGATTGAACACGACGTGCGCCGTCTTGACCGTCTGGTGAGCGATATCTCCAATGCTTCGAGGCTGGATGCAGAGCTGGTCAAGGAAGAGGAAGAGGAATTCGACCTGCTGAACATGCTGGCGAACCTCAACCAGTTCCTCAGCGAAGATGCGCGTGGACAGGGGATCGACTACATCACTGATTTGCCGGCGCAGCCGATTATGATTCATGGCCTTGAGGCACGCCTTGCTCAGGTGTTCGTCAATCTGATCACCAATGCGATTTCTTTCTGTGAAGAAGGGGATGCCATTCGCGTCTGGGCGCGACGCCGGGCCAACCGCGTTCTTGTGGTCGTAGAAGACACCGGCCCGGGGATACCGGAGCAGGCGCTTTCCAAAATCTTCAAGCGTTTTTATTCCCAGCGCCCGGAAGAGCATTTCGGGAACAACTCCGGCCTTGGGCTCGCGATATCGAAACAGATCGTCGAAGCACATGGCGGCGTGATCTGGGCTGAGAATATTCGCCCGACGGAAGTGGATATCACGTCTGAGCCCCTCGGCGCGCGTTTCGTGGTTGGCCTGCCGGTCTGATCCCCGTATTCCGATGACACAGAACAGCGATCTTTGCCTCCATTCCACCTGCGTGGCATTGGACGGTCGGGCGCTTGTGATCAGGGGAGCGGCAGGCAGCGGAAAATCCGGCCTGGCCTTGCAGCTGATGGCCTATGGCGCCGAGTTGGTCGCTGATGACAGAGTATTGCTGCGGCCGCTTGACGGGCGTCTCATGGCGCGGGCGCCACAGGCAATTTCGGGGATGATCGAAGCGCGCGGTGTCGGGATTTTGAACGCCCGATGCGCCAGGGAAAGCCCTGTTCACGCGATTTTGGATCTGGACAGGGTTGAACTCGAGCGACTTCCGGCACAGGTATTCGAAACGATACTGGGGATCAGCGTGCCGGTGCTGGGGCGCGCGCAGGCCGCACATTTCGCCCCGGCCTTGATCCAATACCTGAAATGCGGAGCGATTGACCCGGATGCCTGACGCCACTCCTGAAACGCCCCCAGTTGTTCTGGTGACAGGCCCGTCAGGAGCGGGGCGGACCAGCGCGATCAACGTGCTTGAAGATCTCGGGTTCGAGGCCATAGACAACCTGCCTCTGCGGCTCTTGCCCAAACTGATCGAAGCGGCCGGGATTACTGAGCCAATGGCCCTGGGGCTGGACAGCCGCAACCGGGATTTTTCCCCGGCAGCGCTTTTGGATATGATCGATGTGCTGGCGGACCGCCGGGACGCCAAACTCTCGGTTCTTTATCTTGATGCCAGCCCTGATGTCCTGCTGCGCCGTTATTCAGAGACTCGGCGCAGGCATCCCCTTGCACCAGCAGAGACACCGGAAGTTGGCGTTGCGCGTGAATTGGACTTGATGACCCAGATCCGAGAGCGGGCAGATATCCTGCTCGACACCTCGGAAATGAATGTGCACCAGCTCAAGGCCGAGATTGAGCATTGGTTTGCACCGCAAGGGCGAGCTCTGGCTCTGTCGGTGCAAAGCTTTTCCTACAAACGTGGTGTGCCGCGGAGCGTCGACCTTGTGTTCGATTGCCGGTTTCTGGCCAATCCCTATTGGCAAGAGGAGTTGCGCACACTGAACGGGCGTGACGGTGCTGTACAGGCCTACGTGAAGTCCGACCCCTTATTTGATGGCTTCGTCTCACGCGTGATCGACATGGTCAGCTTTCTTTTGCCTGCCGTGCGAAAGGAGGGAAAATCGCACCTATCCATCGCCTTTGGCTGTACCGGCGGGCAACACCGTTCGGTGACACTCGCAGAAACCCTCGCCAAGACCCTTGCAGAAGACGGACAGCAGGTGTCAATTAGGCATCGCGAGCTGCAAAGCTAGCTGCAAGAACGGAGAGGCCGGGTTGATCGGGATTGTGATTGTCGCGCATGGAGGGCTGGCCAGAGAATATCTGGCAGCGGTCGAACATGTGGTCGGCGCACAACCGAACCTTCGGGCGATAACCATTTCCCCGGACGACGATCGCGAAGACAAGCAGCGCGAGATCTGCATCGCTGCCGATGAGGTCGACACCGGCCAGGGGGTTGTGATTGTCACTGATCTCTTCGGCGGCTCGCCGTCCAATCTGAGCCTGCGCGCCTGCGCTCCGATAGATCGCCGGATCCTTTATGGCGCCAATCTGCCCATGCTGATCAAACTGGCAAAGTCGCGCCATTTGCCGGTTGCCGATGCGGTGCGCCTGGCGATGGAGGCGGGGCGCAAATACATCAATTCGCAGAACATAAATCCCGTGGGGGAGTAAGCATATTTTATGGCTCAAAAGACGCTGAAGATCGTGAATGAGAAAGGCCTGCATGCCCGTGCTTCGGCCAAACTGGTTGAGGTCGTGGAAGGGTTTGACGCGACTGCCGAGGTATCAAAGGACGGCCTGTCGGCCTCTGGGGACAGCATCATGGGCCTTTTGATGTTGGCAGCATCCAAAGGAACGACTATTGACGTCGAAACCTCCGGGCCAGATGCGGACGCCCTGGCTGCGGCTGTAGAGGCCTTGGTGGCGGATAAGTTCGGTGAAGGGTTCTGATCGCATAACGGTTGCGAAAGACGGGAAGGGCAAAGTGGCGGACACGGCGCATGACCATGACGGCGGCCTCACGCCGGAAAGTGATACGCAAACGGGCGAGGTCTACGATCGGCGCACGTTGACCTATGCCAATTCATTTGATGATCGCTGGACGTCGATCGCAATCCGGGCGATCGAGTGGTGCACTGGCAAGCTGACCATTCTGCGCATGGTCAAAAAGTTTGAGCGCCAGAACGCCCAGTATCGTGGTCAGAAATTCTGGCGCGGTGCACTCAATGTCATGGGCATCGACCTTTTGACGCCGGAAGAGCAGATCCGCAATATTCCAGCCGAGGGACCGGTGGTGATTGTCGCCAATCATCCTCATGGGATGGTGGACGGTATGATCTTTGCCGATCTCATTGGCCGGACCCGACTGGATTACCGGATTTTGACGCGTTCGGTTCTGACTGGACTGGATGAGGCGGCAACCTCCTTCATGATTCCGGTTCCCTTTCCCCATGATCCCGAAGCGCAGCGCAAGATGGTCGAGATGAGGGCCAAGGCGATGGGGCATCTGAAGGAAGGCGGTGTTGTCGCTTTGTTCCCCTCAGGTGTGGTGATGTCATCGGACAGCTGGTTCGGCCCCGCCATCGAACGGGAGTGGAACGTTTTCACCGCTCAGCTGATCCGCCGTTCCGGGGCACGGGTGGTTCCAATTTTCTTTCCTGGATCAAATTCGCGTTGGTACCAGATTGCCTGCCGGATCTCTCCGATCCTGCGCCAGGGGCTGTTGCTGCATGAGATCGTGCGCTCCTGCAACAAGCCACAGGCACCCATCGTCGGGGAGCCCCTGACCGATGAGCAGATGGAGAGGCTTCACAGCGATCCGCGCGGTTTCATGGCCTGGCTGCGGGAACACACGCTGTCCCTTGGCGAGAAGAACTGCTGATCGCAATGATCTGGGGGCTGATGAACCTTCAGAGTCACCAAAGCATCAGCTTCGAAGATCTCACCCCCTGATCCCGGCTTGGCGCAGTCCAGTTTACCCTGCAACATATATAGAGGTCTCCGCACCCTTCGGACGCAGACCCTCGGCGATTTGTCTTGTCGGCCGCGGAACCCCGCGCCTGCTCTGCTCGTACTCAGGCGGACGAGGTATCCGCAGCAGCGGCTCAGCGTGTCGGTACGGGCGTTTCGCCGCGGTAGTCATAGAAACCGCGCTGGGTCTTTCGGCCAAGCCAGCCTGCCTCCACGTATTTAGTCAGCAGGGGGCATGGGCGATATTTGGTGTCCGCAAGCCCATCATGCAGTACGTTCATGATTGCAAGGCAGGTGTCGAGGCCAATGAAATCCGCCAGCTCGAGCGGGCCCATGGGGTGGTTGGCGCCCAGCTTCATCGATTCGTCGATGGATTTCACGGAGCCGACGCCCTCATAGAGCGTGTAGACCGCCTCGTTGATCATCGGCATGAGAATCCGATTGACGATGAAGGCTGGAAAATCCTCGGCGCTGGCAGCGGTTTTGCCCAGGCGTTCGACCACGGTCTGGCAGGCGGCAAAGGTCTCTTCGTCGGTGGCGATGCCGCGGATCAGTTCCACGAGTTGCATAACCGGCACCGGGTTCATGAAGTGAAAGCCCATGAACCGCTCGGGCCGGTCCGTGCGACTCGCCAGACGGGTGATAGAGATGGACGAGGTGTTGGAGGTGAGAATCGTATGCGGTTGCAGATGCGGTTGCAGATCCTCGAAGATGGCCTGCTTGATGGTTTCACGTTCCGTTGCCGCTTCGATCACAAGATCCGTCGCACCGATATCGGCAAGCGACAGCGTCGGAGTGATGCGCGCCACGGCGGCCTGAACATCGCCTTCGCTGATCTTTCCCCGGCTGGATTGCCGCGCTAGGTTCTTTTGGATCGTGGCCAAGGCGCCATCGAGTGCGGACTGATTTACATCATTAATTACAACATCATAGCCGGCTACTGCCATGACATGTGCGATGCCGTTGCCCATCTGTCCTGCACCGATAATACCGATTTTTTTGACTTCCATGCCTGTGGCTCCCTGGCTGTCTGCTTGGTGATCATATCGGGGGCTTTGGGGGCGGCACAAGGCCGCACAGTTGCTATTTTAACCAAATTCGAGACTTAGGAAATTTGCAAGCTTTGGGTCTCAAAGTGACTATCGGGTGAAAATTTGGTGGGACTATGAGCTACGAGCTGAACAGCGCTTCGGCGCTTTCGGTCGGAACATGTTGCTATGCGGGGTCAAGGCTACAAGTGCGTGGGCCCGTGCGTGATTTGGACGACCCTTATATTGCGTTCCTTGGTGGGACGGAAGTGTTCGGGCGATTCGTGTCCGAACCGTTTCCTGCGGTGACAGAATCGTTGTTGAATGTACCTTGCGTGAACCTTGGTGGGGTGAACGCAGGGCTGGACAGTTTCCTGAGTGATACAGGCCTGATGCGTGTGGCACAGGATGCCGACCTTGTGGTCGTACAAGTGTTTGGCGCGCAGAACCTGTCGAACAGATACTACAAGGTACATCCAAGGCGAAATGACCGCTTCTTACAGGCGCGTCCTGCGCTGGTGTCGCTCTATCCCGAGATCGACTTTACGGAGTTCCATTTCAACAAACACCTGCTCAGCCGTCTCAAGGACGTCTGTGATGAGCGGTTTGAGACTGTGCGGGTCCACATCCAGTCAGACTGGGTCAGCCGCATGGGAGATTTGATCAGCACCTTGAACGGGCGGCTGGTGCTGCTTTGGCTGCGCTACAATCTGGGGGGGGTGGATCTGGTCAACCGCGAACCGGTTCTCGTGGACCAGGGTATGATCGACTCGCTGCGCCCTCTGGTGGAAGGTGTCGTGGAGATGCCCGTTACCACCGCCGGTCTGGCCAATGACGTGACAGGTATGGAGATGGGGCCGCTCGATCTGCCAACTGCGCGCCTGATGCTTGGCCCGAAGGAGCACAACCGGATCGGCTGCGCGACTGCGGAATATCTGCAAGAGATTGTAAACGCGCGCTAAGGCGACGTGGTTCATTGCCTTGTCGGGGCAGTGTGTGTGCGGCGGGCTTTCTTAAATAGAAAAGGCCCGCATAGAATGCGGGCCTTCTAAATATCGCTTTGCTTGCGATCCTTGAAAGGGGCTCTTAGCCCAGCTTTTCTGTCAGTTCAGGCACAGCCTGGAACAGGTCCGCCACCAGGCCAAAGTCAGCTACCTGGAAGATCGGAGCTTCTTCGTCCTTGTTGATGGCGACGATGATTTTGGAGTCTTTCATGCCCGCCAGGTGCTGGATCGCACCGGAGATGCCGACAGCCACATAGAGCTCAGGAGCGACGACCTTACCGGTCTGACCCACCTGCCAGTCGTTCGGCGCATAGCCCGAATCGACCGCAGCGCGGGAGGCACCCACGGCAGCGCCCAGCTTGTCCGCCAGACCTTCGATCAGTTTGAAGTCTTCTTCGGAGCCGACGCCGCGACCACCGGAAACAACAACGCCAGCCGAGGTCAGCTCGGGGCGGTCGCTTTCGGCAACCTTGTCTTCGACCCATTCGGACAGGCCGGGGTTTTCGGCTGCGCCGGTGGTTTCCACCGAGGCAGAGCCGCCTTCACCCGCTGCGTCAAAGGTCGAGGTGCGGAAAGAGATGACCTTCTTGGCGTCTTTCGACTTCACGGTCTGGATTGCGTTACCGGCGTAGATCGGGCGTTCGAAGGTTTCGCCGTCCACCACTGCGGTCACGTCAGAGATCACCATCACGTCCAGCAGGGCCGCAACGCGCGGCAGCACGTTCTTGGCGTCGGTGGTGGCCGGGGCAACGATATGCTCGTAGTCGCCTGCCAGCGAGACAATCAGCGCCGCTGTCGGCTCGGCCAGGCGGTGACCCAGCGATGCGTCCTCGGCAACCAGAACCTTGGCCACGCCGTCGATCTTGGCGGCGGCGTCCCCGGCGGCGGCAGCGGATGCACCGGCGCACAGAACGGTCACGTCACCCAGTGCCTTGGCGGCGGATACGGCCTTGGCGGTGGCGTCCAGCGCCAGTTCGCCGTTGTTCACTTCGGCAAGGAGAAGAACAGCCATTACACAGCCCCCGCTTCTTTGAGTTTCGCAACCAGCTCGTCAACCGAGCCCACGATGATACCGGCCGAGCGCGCTTCGGGCTCTTTGGTGGAGACCACTTCGAGGCGCGGCGAGACGTCAACGCCGTAGTCGGCGGCGGTTTTCTCGTCCAGCGGCTTTTTCTTGGCCTTCATGATGTTGGGCAGCGAGGCATAGCGCGGCTCGTTGAGGCGCAGGTCCACGGTAACGATGGCCGGCATCTTGACAGAAATGGTCTGCAGACCGCCGTCCACTTCGCGGGTAACCTTGGCGCTGTCGCCTTCGATGTCGATCTCAGAGGCAAAGGTGCCCTGCGACCAGCCGAGCAGCGCCGATAGCATCTGACCGGTGGCGTTCATGTCATTGTCGATCGCTTGCTTGCCGGCGAGAACCAGACCGGGCTGCTCTTCCTCGACGACCTTGGCGAGGATCTTGGCAACGGCCAGGGGTTCGATGTCGGTGTGCACGTCATCGGCGGCAACCACCAGGATGGCGCGGTCGGCGCCCATGGCGAGCGCAGTGCGCAGGGTTTCCTGGGCCTGTTTCACGCCGATCGAGACCGCAACGACCTCGTCTGCCTTGCCGGCTTCTTTCAGGCGGATGGCCTCTTCGACGGCAATTTCGTCAAAGGGGTTCATCGACATCTTGACGTTGGCGAGATCGACACCGCTGCCGTCCGCTTTGACGCGGACCTTCACGTTGTAGTCAATCACGCGTTTGACAGGCACGAGTACCTTCATTTTGCGTTCTCTCCTTAACAAATGGCCTGCCGCGTGGGCGGCGGGCCTTGATGCTCTCGCGCCGTTGATACCGGGTCAGCCATGCGGGCAACAGTGAAAAATCGTCACGTTGGTGGCCCCGGACGTCGCGTCTGTCTGTTTGGGTCATCAATTTTGCAGGAATGTTTCGCAGCGCAAAGAGATCTGCCGCAACGGCAGGTTCTCAATGCAGGCCAAGCGCCGGGGCAGCCATGCCCCAGGCGATTCGGGTGATTTGCGGCAGGCTAACGGTTTGCGCCCGGCACCCACAGAACGTCTTTGGTGCCGTTTTCGTTTGCGATGCGCGACGCGACGAAGAACCAATCGGACAACCGGTTGAGGTAGCGCACGGCGGCCGGGTTCACCTCTTCCAACGTGGCCAGTTCCGTGGCGAGCCGTTCGGCACGGCGCGCGACGGTGCGGCAGACATGCAGATGGGCCGAGAGTTTCGAGCCGCCCGGCAGAACGAAACTGCGCAAAGGTTCCAGATCCTTGTTCATGACATCGATTTCTGCCTCAAGCCGTTCGACCTGCGCCTCTGCCATTCGCAAGGGGGGATACTCGGCCTCGGCATCCTTGGCCATGTCCGGGCGGCACATGTCGGCGCCAAGGTCAAAGAGATCGTTTTGGATACGAGCAAGGGCCTCGTCCATTTCGCCCTCCGCCTCAAGTCGTGCGACGCCGACAAAAGCGTTCAGCTCATCCGAGGTGCCATAGGCGCTTACTCGCGCAGAATGTTTGGCCACGCGCTGCCCATCTCCGAGCGCGGTGTCGCCCTTGTCGCCGGTGCGGGTATAGATCTTGCTCAGAACGACCATGGTTCACTGACCTCCTTGCGAGCGCAGATAGACAAAACCAACGATGAGCACCACCGCGATGAACTGGAACAGCAACCGCAGGCGCATCATCTTGTTGCCGTACTTGTGATTGAAGGCGCCGCCTTTGCCAAAGCCGCCCATGCCGATCACCAGCACGATCACCACTGCCGCCATGGCCACGACGGCCAAAATGAAGAGCGGATCACCCATAGTTCATGCTCCTTCGCATTTGCCCAGTTTTGGTCTTAGCCTCGGTCTATCGCCTGGGTTTGCAGATGGCGACCGCGAATCCGCTATCTAAGGCGGGCAAGGATGCGGTCAATTGACCGGGTCGACAAAATCCGGCGCAGGAACCCGGCGATATGCGTTGGAGTAGTTACATAGTAACGCGGCCGGGGGCGGCGCGATTCGCAGGCATGGATCAGTTTTGCGGTCACTGCCGAGGCGGGCAGCTCAAAGGTATCCGGCCCCTTGCTTTCGTAAAGGCGCTTGAGGAGGCTTTTCTCGTAGAGGTCCCGCAAGGGCGAGGCCTGCCAGTCTACGAAGCGTTCGAAATGCGGGATCGAATTCTCCCGGATCTTTGAGGTCACGGGGCCGGGTTCGATGAGGACGACGTGGATGTCGGTGTCGATCAGTTCGATCCGCAGCGTATCGGTCAGCCCCTCAACGGCATATTTTGTCGCCACATAGGCGCCGCGCCAAGGGAAAGAGACCATTCCCAGGATCGATGAGTTCTGCACGATGCGCCCGTGGCCTTGCGCCCGCATCACCGGGATCACTTGCCGGGTCAGTTCGTGCCAGCCAAAGAAGTTACTTTCAAAGATGTCTCGCAGGGCGTCTGTCGGCAGATCCTCGACCGCGCCGGGCAGCCCATGGGCGCCATTGTTGAACAGCACATCCAGCGTGCCCCCTGTGGCCGCAAGCACCTCTTGCAGTCCGGAGGCGATCGTTTCGGGGTCGGTGTAGTCGATCAGCGGACTTTCAAAGCCCTCGGCGCGCATCCGATCACAGTCTCGTTGTTGCCGGCAGGAGGCAAAGACTTTCCAGCCGCGATCCCTCATGCCGCGCGCTGCGTCGAGGCCGATACCGGAGGAGCAGCCAGTGATCAGGATTGTTTTCTGCATGAAGGCCCCCACGCCGTATCCATTCAAACTCGGGGGCCGTTATGGGGTCTTTTTGCTCACCAGTGAAGCGGCGATCCAGCCGAAGTGTTCGTTGTTTGGTGTGCGCAGGTGCAGCCAGCCAGAGCCATTGTCATCAATGACGATCACCTCGTCTCCGGCCAGAAGGCGCGTGATGATCGGGTAGGCCGTGCCTGGCCCCTGCCGCATGTTGACGCGCGCGGCACGAATGTTGCGCAGGTCCAGATCGACTTCGGCGGCTTGGACGGATGGCGAGGCGGGCGTGGCTGCCGCAGGCGCTGCGCGTTCGGGGGACTGGGACTGCACCCCGCCTCCAAGCCCTGCTTCGAGCGAAGCCAGTTGAAGCCCACCGGCCCTCAGGCCTGCGGTGAACAGGCTGGCGGATGCCGGTGGCGCAGCTTCGTGCGCTTCGCCGTCTTGGTCTTGTGGGGCAAGCACCGGGGGCGATTGCCGTTCTTCGACGCGGGCGCGGACCAGATCCTTATGGCGCGCCTCGATCATGGTGCGGGTCACCAGCGATGTGGCAGAGACGGTGATCCCATTCTGTGATCCACGGTTCGTGACGGGGGTAGGGGCCTCGGCGATTTCTGTGACCGGGCGTTCTGGCGGCGTGAAGTCCGCCCCGCCACTGAGCTCGTAGAAGCCCCAGCCCAGAAAGGCAAAAGACACAAAAACAAAGCGCGACATGGCGCATCCCCCGAAAACACATCAACGACAATCCGCCCGTGACAGCTGGACCATATGCTTGCTCCTCGGACCATGAAAATGGGTCCGGGCAGGCGCTAGGACCATAGGCGGCACAGGCTTAATGTTACGTGAAACTGGCCAGTCTACACAGGGGGAGAGTCCATTTCCTTCTCCCCCGAGGCCCTGCGGCATGTCCGTGGCGGGCAACGCGCCGCTTTACCAAGCCACAAGGGGGCAGTATTACCACGATATGAGCGACTTGGTAGAAGACCCCGACCTCCCCTCCGCGCCGCAGAATGGCGAAGTGCTGGAACCCCTGCGCCGCGCCATTGGCGAGCGTTACCTGACATATGCCCTCAGCACGATCATGCACCGGGCGCTGCCGGATGCGCGCGACGGTCTGAAGCCGGTGCATCGGCGGATCCTCTACGCGATGAATCGCCTAAGGCTCAGCTCGACCGGGGGCTTCCTGAAATCGGCCAAGATTTCCGGTGATACCATGGGGGATTTCCACCCGCATGGGGATGCGGCGATCTACGACGCCATGGCCCGCCTCGCGCAGGACTTCAACGTCCGCTATCCGTTGGTCGACGGGCAGGGCAATTTTGGGAATATCGATGGCGATAACCCGGCGGCCTCGCGCTATACAGAGGCGAGGATGACCTTTGTCGCCGAGGCAATGCTGGAGGGCCTCAGCGAAGATGCTGTTGATTTTCGCGACAACTACGATGGGCGCCTGACCGAACCGGCGGTTCTGCCTGCGACTTTCCCGAATATTCTGGCCAATGGCGCAAGCGGCATCGCGGTGGGCATGGCGACCAATATCCCGCCGCATAACATTACCGAGCTGATCGACGCCTGTATTCACCTGATCAAGGCGCCCGGCGCAGACGACGACACGCTCCTGAAATACGTGCCCGGCCCAGATTTTCCCACCGGCGGGGTGATCGTCGAACCCAAAGAGAATATCGCCAAGGCCTATCGCACCGGGCGCGGTTCGTTCCGTTTGCGCGCGACGTACGAGATCGAGGATCTGGGCCGCGGCCAGTGGCAGATCGTGGTCACCGAGATCCCTTATCAGGTCCAGAAGTCCAAGCTGATCGAGAAGATCGCCGAGCTTATACAGACCAAGAAGGTGCCGATCCTTGCCGATGTACGCGATGAGTCCGCCGACGACATCCGCATCGTGCTGGAGCCGAAATCCAAGAATGTCGATCCCGAGATCCTGATGGGGCTGATGTTCCGCAACTCCGATCTTGAGGTGCGCTTCTCGCTCAACATGAACGTGCTGATCGATGGGGTCACGCCGAAGGTCTGCTCGATGAAGGAGGTGCTGCGGGCCTTTCTGGATCATCGCCGCGACGTGTTGCAGCGCCGCTCGCGCCACCGGATGGCAAAGATCGATCACCGGCTGGAGGTACTGGACGGATTCATCATCGCCTTCCTGAACCTCGACCGGGTGATCGACATCATTCGCTATGATGAAGACCCCAAGGCTGCCCTGATGCGCGAGGACTGGTCCAGGGATCACCCCCGCGCCCATGACGAGGCCGATTATCTGACGCCCGCTGCCGGGGCAGGGGAGCTGACCGAGGTTCAGGCCGAGGCGATTCTCAACATGCGCCTGCGTTCTTTGCGCAAGCTGGAAGAGATCGAGCTGACCCGCGAACGCGACGCCCTGCGCGAAGAACGCGCTGGGCTGGTCGAATTGCTCGGCTCGGAAGAGCTACAGTGGACACGGATCACCGAACAGCTGCGCGAGACGAAAAAGACCTTTGGCAAGAACTATGAGGGCGGCGCCCGCCGCACCCGCTTTGCCGAGGCGGGCGAGGTCGAGGATGTCCCGCTAGAGGCGATGATCGATCGTGAGCCGATCACCGTGGTCTGCTCCCAGATGGGCTGGATTCGGGCCATGACCGGCCACATTGATCTAGGGCGAGAGTTGAAGTTCAAGGACGGTGACGGCGCGCGCTTCATCTTCCATGCTGAGACCACCGATCGGCTGTTGGTTTTTGGCAGCAACGGGCGATTCTATACCTTGTCGGCCTCCAACCTGCCCGGCGGTCGCGGCATGGGGGAACCTGTCCGCCTGATGGTGGATCTGCCCAATGAGGTGGAGATCGTTGATATCCTGATCCACAACCCCGAAGGTCGGCTTCTGGTCGCTTCCTCGGCGGGCAACGGCTTTATCTGCGCGGAAAAAGACATCGTGGCCCAGACCCGTGGCGGCAAGCAGGTGCTGAACGTCAAGGATGACGAGAAAGCCAAGATCTGCATCCCCGTTCTGGGCGATCACGTGGCTGTGGTCTCTGAGAACGGCAAATTCCTTGTCTTCTCGGTCGAGGAAATGCCGGAACTCACCCGTGGCAAGGGGGTGCGCCTGCAAAAGTACAACATGGCGCGTGGCAAGCAGGGCTCGCTCGAACTGGACGGTGGCCTCAGCGATGTCACGACCTTCAACTGGGACGAGGGCCTCTCTTGGGAAATGGGCGGCGGCAAGACGCGCCATGAGACTGATCTGGGTCAGTGGCTGGGCAAGCGGGCCGGGGTTGGCAAGCGTCCGCCTTACGGATTCCCCCGCAACTACAAGTTCAAATAATCGCCACCGGGGTTTACCGGCGCTGCCCGCTCTGGCTATCTGGCGGCGACCGGCTCTTCCGGTGCGACACAGGGAACAAGACATGATCCGACTTTTGACCTTCCTGGGCCTATTTGCCCTGGTCACGGCCTGCAGCGAGACGCAACTCAACGAGCCGCCCGAAGATTTGGGAGCCTTCAAGGTAAGGGTGGCTCATGTCTACACGGAAAAGGCCCTGAAATGGCCGATGTCTCGTGACGCGCAGCAGTCCGAGTGGGTTGAGCCAATGAAGGCGGCGCTTGAAGCGCGCCTGCGCCGTTACGAGGGCAGCCAGGAATACGATGTGGCTGTGACGCTTGAGGGCTTCATGCTGGCACCTCCGGGCGTTCCGGTCCTGTTCAATCCAAAAAGCGTCGCCGTTGTGAATGTCTTTGTCTATGACGTCGCCAATGAGGAATTCCTCGCCGACAAACATCAGATGGAGGTGTTTGAGGACACCACAGGAGAAAGCGCGATTGTCGGCTCGGGCCATAGCCGCACCAAGGAAGAGCAAATCGCTGGCCTTGCACTCAACATCGCTGATGCAGTTGAGGAATGGATGGCTGAGCAGCACAAGGAAAATGGCTGGTTTGCTCCTCGAGCCGAGACAGGCAAAGAGGCCAGCGAAGAGGGCTAAGCCCCGGGCTTTGGTCTGAAATCCGATCATTCAGGCCGAACTTGGCCAAATCCGCATCTGTCAAGCAGGAACGGGTTGATTTTTGCGCGTAAACCAAATAATCGGCGCGCGCAGAGGAAACCGGGTCGCAGATGGACCCCACATTTCAAAAGGGCGCCAAGAGAATGGCTAAGGAAAAGTTTGAGCGTAATAAACCGCACGTCAACATCGGCACTGTTGGCCACGTTGACCACGGCAAGACCACGCTGACCGCAGCGATCACCAAGTACTTTGGTGACTTCAAGGCATATGACCAGATCGACGGCGCGCCCGAAGAGAAGGCCCGCGGCATCACCATCTCGACCGCCCACGTTGAGTATGAAACCGACGCGCGTCACTACGCCCACGTCGACTGCCCCGGCCACGCCGACTACGTGAAGAACATGATCACCGGTGCGGCGCAGATGGACGGCGCGATCCTGGTTGTGAACGCAGCCGACGGCCCGATGCCCCAGACCCGCGAGCACATCCTGCTGGCGCGTCAGGTTGGCGTTCCCGCGCTGGTCGTTTTCATGAACAAGGTTGACCAGGTCGACGACGAAGAGCTGCTGGAGCTCGTCGAAATGGAAATCCGCGAGCTGCTGTCTTCCTACGACTTCCCCGGCGACGATATCCCGATCATCGCAGGTTCCGCTCTGGCGGCGATGGAAGGTCGTGACCCGGAAATCGGCGAGAACAAGATCAAGGAACTGATGGCGGCCGTGGACGAGTACATCCCGACCCCCGAGCGCGCTGTTGACCAGCCGTTCCTGATGCCGATCGAAGACGTCTTCTCGATCTCGGGCCGTGGTACCGTTGTGACCGGCCGTGTTGAGCGCGGTGTGATCAACGTTGGCGACGAAATCGAAATCGTCGGCATCAAAGACACCACCAAGACCACCTGCACCGGCGTTGAAATGTTCCGCAAGCTGCTGGACCGCGGTGAAGCAGGCGACAACATCGGCGCGCTGCTGCGTGGTATCGACCGCGAGTCGGTTGAGCGTGGCCAGGTTCTGTGTAAGCCGGGTTCCGTGACCCCGCACACCAAGTTCGAAGCCGAAGCCTACATCCTGACCAAGGAAGAAGGTGGTCGTCACACCCCGTTCTTTGCGAACTACCGTCCGCAGTTCTACTTCCGCACCACCGACGTCACTGGCACCGTGACTCTGCCGGAAGGCACCGAGATGGTGATGCCGGGCGACAACCTGAAGTTCTCGGTTGAGCTGATCGCCCCGATCGCGATGGAAGACGGTCTGCGCTTCGCCATCCGTGAAGGCGGCCGCACCGTCGGCGCTGGCGTCGTTTCCAAAATCATCGAGTAATCACAGCTTTGCTGTGATGGTTGCGGCCGGGTATCCGCGCCTCGGCGCGGATGTCCCGAGAGGAACTCGGTAGCAAATAGAAAGGGCCTCCTTCGGGAGGCCCTTTTTTTTCATGCGGCACAGGCGGATCAGGGCAGTGTCCGACAACAGCTCCAGTGGAGCTTTTGAGGGCGCAGGAGGCGAAAGCCTCGGCGCGGCCCGAACGCGGGGCGTCCGGCTAGGCTTTGCACTCAAGAGGTATTGAAGGACTTTTCCAGCGAATGCATGCCGCCATTTGTCGGCGTGCGTAGTAAGCGATAGCATTCTCGAATGGATGAATTGATCTTGGGAATTAAGGAAAAATTCGAAGCTTCAGCGCCTCCCAAATTTCCGGAGTGGCGACCGCAATGGAAAGCCTCGGAAGCGTATGAAGAAACAGCCTACTTTGAGGGCAAGTCGTGGGATGATCTAAAAGTATCGGACTTTGAAACCTACACCCTCTGTCACGCGTTTTTCCCCGACGATTGTGCACTCTACTATCTAGGGGCAAACATGTACTGGGAGTGTCGCTCCGAGCATTTTCTAGCCATGGCCATGGAACGCCTGCTTTCGGACCCAGATCGGGTCGGAACGGCGTTCCGCAAACACCACAGGTTATCTACCCGCATTGAGTACCTATGGAAGCGCATGGACGGCGGGCAGAAGTCTATGCTGCTTTCATACTTGGACAGGGTCGCGGAAAGCGCTGTTGCGGATGCCGAAGCGGTCCAAGAAATCATTCGCGGCTACAAGGTTGCTTTGCAGCGAATGTGAAGACCACTCCATCCAACGCAGCCCATCATTTCCGAGCCGGGACAATCCCCAAACCCACCGTCCGCCCCACCCGCAACCGTTTCGCGCGCGAAACATCTTGCCGTCTTGGCCAATGGGACAACAGGCCAGATCCGGCATGTTGGACGTAGGGTAGGCCTGTCACCCTTTTGGGGTTCAGCTGGGGTTCAGCCCGCCTAACGTCCGGCCGCTCTAGCTAGGGCTTTTGATTGGCTCCGGCTTCCGCCCAGCGGCCCGGTCTGCCTTGTCCGTAATCTCATCCAGGCAGGCTTCCAGGCTTTGGCGCAGCGCTTCGGCTTCTTCTTCGGTTGGGCGTTTGGGAACCGTCTCTGTCCATTCCTGGCACATCAATACCCCGCTCGAGAAGGGTAGAGGCAGCATCTGCTTGTCCCATGTGGGCAGTTTCATGACCTTCTTTTCTGCAAAAGCCACGGTGAAAACCCGGCAGCCCGTCATACGCGCCCAGACAATCGGAACGGTGGAGGAAATCCGCGCCGGACCACGGGGGCCGTCGGCCGCTATGCCGATCGAGCAGCCTTCTTTGGTGCGGCGTACCACTTCGCGTGAAAGGGCGACATGGCGCTGATAGCTGGCCATGGGAATGGTCTCAAAGCCCAGACGCACAAGGATCTGCCCGGCCAGACGCCCGGCCCGCGCGGCTGAGGTCAATGCGCAGATCCGTCCCAGGGAGGTGTCAAAAAGGTAGGGGGCCATGATCAGCCTTTGGTGCCAGAGCACAAAAATCACGGGCTCGCCACGGGCGACGCAGGCGTCCATGTCCTCAAAACCACTGCGCTGCCAGCGCGAGGTGCGATGGGCGAATCGGACGTAAGAGGCAAACATGGCCTCAATGGTGCGATTGAAGCGCGGACTGTCGGCAATGCGTTTTCTGAGGCTCACGGCAGGGTTCCTTTCGCTGCTCCTCATAATCCAGCAACCGGGCGGCTGCCAGCCCGGGGTTGGGAAAGGGTGGATTGAGCGGTTTTGGCGCCATTTCCCTCTTGCCTCCTACGCGGCGGTGGCTTAGGAACTGCCGCACCGTAGGGGTATAGCTCAGTTGGTAGAGCGACGGTCTCCAAAACCGTAGGTCGCGGGTTCGAGCCCTGCTGCCCCTGCCATTTCCCAGACTGCACAGATTGTATCATCCACCTGACCGATCAACAGGACGCTCGCGCGATCACAAGTGGTGGCGGGTGGCCCGAAAAAAACGTTCCACCACAGAGACTGCGGTGAAACGGAAAATGTCGGTTCGCACAGGATCGAACATCATTGGTGGCAGATCAGGCTGCGGCGTTCACCTTACCACCCGACCGTGATTGAGGCGTGTCGATCTTGGCCGGAATATCCAGATGCGCCGGAGGTAGCCCCTGGAGATGGCGCTCAAAGATCATGTCAAATCCGCGTTCGATATCGGCTGCAAAACCGCGCGTGTCAAACAGCGGAGACGACAGACGCTTGCGCTTCAGTTGCGCACGAAGCGAGGTCAAGGCCTCCAGATCATTGGCGAGCACCAAGGCCTTTTCTTCATACTCGGCTTCATTCTTGGCGATCAGTTCTGGCAGGCCGACTGCGTTGACAAGGCTGGCGCCAACGCGTGCTGCAAACTGACGGCCGGGCATGGTCAGGACGGGCAGCCCCGCCCAAAGCGCATCGCTTGCGGTGGTATGCGCATTCACGGTGAAGGTGTCGAGAAACAGGTCGGCAACCCGGTGTCGTGCAAGGTGTTCATCAACCGCGATGCGCGGGGCAAACACCAGGCGGTCTGGGTCTATGCCACGCTCTTTGGCCTCTTTGCGCAGGTTTGCCTTGGAAACGGGACCACCATCCAGCAACCACAGAACACTGTCTGGGGTCTGCTTCAGGATCCGCATCCAGATGTCGAACTCGCGCGGGGTGATTTTGTAGCTGTTGTTGAAACAGCAGAGCACCACACCCTGATCGGGGAGGCCGCAATCACGGCGCGTGAACTGCTGACCCGAGATCGGGCGCTCACGGTCGTTCACCTGATAGCTGTGGGGCATGCGGATCAGGTGTTCGTCAAAGTAGCGCTCGCTGCCGGGCGGGCAGGTGATGGAATCTGCGATCAGGTAGTCAAAGGCGGTGCTGCCCATGGTTCCCGGGTAGCCGAGGTAGGACACATGCAGAGGGGCGAGCCGGTTGGCAAAGAGTTCAGCGCGGGAGTCGCCGGTATAGCCTTTCAGGTCAATCGCGATATCGAGCTGATCGGACTGAGCGATCTCGGTCACTTCGGCGGTGGACAGATTGGAGACGTCCCGAAACTGGGCGACATCGCGCATAACGCGTTCGCGTGCGGCGTCCGCCGGTGCGGTTCCATAGGAGTAGGCGGTAATCTCGAACCGGCTCTTGTCATGGGCGGCAAAAAGTCCTCCCATCAGGTACATTGTCGCATGATCCTGGAAATCCGAAGAGAAGTAGCCAATACGCAGTTTCGCGGGGCGTTGCGCCGACCGGGCCGGTGCGGCGGCGGGTACGCTGGGGATCAGCTCGTTTGCATGGGCCTGGGTGCGTAGGCGCAAGAGGTCGGGATTGTCCTCCAAAGTCATCATGATGAATGGCGAGCATGAAATGCCCTGAAGGCCCAGAACCCGGCGATGTTCGTTGTACTCGCCAACCCAGTTCCAATCGTTCAGCTGTGCCATCATATGCAGTTTTTGCGCGCGGGCACGGTCATTTCCGGGATTTTTACTCAGGACGTCTTCAAAGCTGCGAATCGCGTCCTCCTGATTGCCGGACAGAAGCTCCATCTGGCCAAGATTGAAGCGGGCTTCTGTCAGCTCCGGCGCCAGCTCACAGGCTTGCTGGAACAGATCCTTGGCCTCTTCTACTCTGCCGAGGCGTCGCAGCGTATTGGCGCGATTGTAGATCAGCCGCGGATTGTTCGGGCAATTCTGATCGGCCCGCTCCAATAGGGTCAATGCTTCGGTCAGGTTGCCTTGATCGGTCAGGATGTTGGCGAGACTGTTCAGGGCCATGATGTGGTCGGCATCGAGTGACAGGCATTTTCTGTAAAGTGCAACGGCATCATTCTTGCGCCCCATTGCGGTGCAGACATCTGCCATTGCCGCATAGGTTCCCGGCGCCCGGGGGTTAAGCTCACAGGCCTTGTGCAGGCAGGTTGCAGCTTCATCCAGATTGCCGACCTTTAGGTGAGACTGGCCCAGAAGGTCCCAAAGAAAGTGAGAGCGCCGAAAAGAATTCAGCAGTGTGGCGCAGGACGATGCAGTTGCCTGAAACTGGCCGGCTGCAAAACTTTGCATGAGCGCATTCTGCGTTTCCTCCGGCGGGTTCTGTTCAGATTGCATCCGCTGCTGGAGAGACTTCAGGGCTTTGAGGGCACGGGTGTTCTTTGGGAACTTGTTGAGGATGTCACCATAAACGCGTGCAGCGTCATCCAGTCTTGCGTCACGTTCCAAGCGTTGAGCTTTGCTCAAAGAAGTTGCGATGGTCATGGAGTCCTATCTCACTTGCATGCTATTCTCGACCGCTGCACCTTCTGATGACTTACCGGGCCGTTGTGAGTGACCATGGCCGAAGAGAATTAAAAATCGATTGATCGAAATTTGTGGTCGTTTTGTGGGATCTGCGCCGCGGTTTCACCGCCGGGTACGCAGGATCTCTGGCATTGATTGAAATCACCGGGTTCTGCTCGTAGGCTCGGCCTGCAGACCCAGGACAACGGTTCATAATGCGCAGCTCGACGCCCCCAAACCCCTATGCCGATTTGCCGGAAACAGCCTTTTGGAAAAGCGCTGTCGCAGCGCATAATCCGCTTGAAATATCGGGCCTTTGGACGCCCAAATTCGCGGTTACATCCAAGGATAAGGTCGTCACTTTCGGTTCTTGTTTCGCCCAGCATTTCAGCCGCGCCCTCATCGCGCGTGGCTATGATTGGCTGGATGCCGAACCTGCACCCACCTTGCTGACCGAGGAGCAGGCCCGCAGTTTCAATTACGGGATATTTTCGGCCCGCACCGGGAACATCTACACGGCGCGCATGCTGCGTCAGTGGCTTCAGCTTGCCTTTGGTGAGGTGGATTCGCAGATGGCTGAATGGCGGGAAACATGGGAGGCACAGGGGCGTTTCCAGGACCCCTTGCGTCCGGTGATAGAAACCGGTGGTTTCGCTTCGCTGGACGAGCTGTTTGCCTGCCGCAACGCAACGCTTGCCGCAGTGCGCAAGGCCGTGCGGGAGGCAGATGTCTTTGTCTTCACTATGGGGCTGACCGAAAGTTGGCGCAACCGAACCGCCGGTGTGGAATACGCACTGTGCCCCGGCACCGCTGGCGGTGTCTTCGATCCGCAGCAGCATGCGTTTCACAACCAACGCTACCCGGAAATCCAGACGGACATGAACGCGGCCCTGAACCTGATGCGACAGAACAATCCGCGCCTCAGGGTCTTGCTCACGGTGTCCCCGGTGCCGCTGACTGCAACCGCTTCGGAAAAGCATGTGCTGACCGCCACATCCTATTCCAAGTCCGTGCTGCGCGCCGTGGCGGGAGATCTCGCTGCGGACCACGACTGGGTCGATTACTTCCCGTCCTATGAGATCATCACTCATCCGGCCTTTCGCGGCATGTTCTACGCCAGCAACCAGCGCAGCGTCGTGGCCAAGGGCGTGGACCATGTGATGGAGAGTTTCTTTGAAGCGCAGCACTCCCGGTTTCCGCAAAAAACGGGCCGGACAGGTAGAAAGGTTGGGGTAGGGGTAGCGGATCGCGGTGGCCGGGCGGTGAAATGCGAAGAGGAAATGCTTGATGCTTTCGCACGCTGAACAGTCCATCTGCGTCTTTGGCGACAGCCATATTGCATGCATCAAACACGCGCTGGATGAAAACCGCGTCTCCGTGCCGTTTGGGAGGCTCGAATTCTGGGGTGCCAGCGGCCCGTCCTTTCGCGGGATCCATCTGAAGGACCGGCGCTTGCAGCCCCTAACCGAAGAAGCGCAAGAACAGGTCAAAATGATCAGTGGCACCGGCCGCGGCAGTTTGGCGCCCGAGGATTTTGACGTGTTCCTTTTTGTCGGAAGCCGCCTGCGCGCGCAGTCTTATATCGTGCCGATGCTTTGGCGGGCGCAGGATGAGGCAGGATACCTCAGCCAGGCGGTGCGCGATGCGGTTCTGGAACGCTGGCTGACCGGCTGCCGCTCCTACCGCGCAGCGCGTGCCTTTGCGGCATCGGGCAAGACGCGGGTGTTCTTTGCTCCGGCTTCTTTCATGAACGATCAGGTGCTCGATGAAAAAGTGGTTGCCCGATCGATCAATCAGCAGGCCACGGCTGCCGAGCGCTCTGCCCTGTGGGAGGGCGTCGCGCAGCGTATGGATCGGGACGGCATCACGCTGATAGCGCAGCCCGAGCAAACTGTGACGCGTGGATGCCTGACCCGGATTGAGTATGCGTCAAGCCGTGCGATCGAATTGCAGGACCCGGTTCACAAGAACGGAGCCTTTGGCGCCTTGATCCTGAAAGCCATGTTTGCGCAGCTTGCAGAGGATACTGCAGCGGCATCGCCTCATGTTGACGTATCGGTCTGAGGACAGGCCCCGGCGGGGCTTGAATTTGCGGCCCGTAGCAGCTAAATCCCGGCGAACCCGCCTATAGAGAGATCACGCCACATGGCTATGACCAATCCAGTTCAGTTTATCCAGCAAGTCCGCGCCGAAGTCAGCAAGGTCGTCTGGCCGACCCGCCGCGAGGTGCTGCTGACCACCGTGATGGTCTTTATCATGGCGGCCCTGACCGCGGCCTTCTTTGCGCTTGTGGACCTGTTGATCCGTACGGGGCTTGCCGGGCTATTGGGGATGTTTGGCTGATACCCGGCAAGACGGGTGTGGCAGAGGTCTGATGCGCCCGTAAAAGCCGCGCAGCCTCTTGATCTCACTCCCTGCTGAGGGTAGTTGGGCCGGTAACTCTGGCATGGGCGTGCGGCGAATCGTGTTGCGCGCCGCTTTTTGTTAGGGGCAGTCGCCCCTGGCCAAAACCGAATTATGATGAATGCGGCGCACAGCGCCCTGTAAAACAAGGACGATCAGGCTCATGGCGAAACGGTGGTATTCGGTCAGCGTTCTTTCGAACTTCGAAAAGAAAATCGCAGAGCAGATCCGCGCCTCGGTTGCCGAACACGGCCTTGAGGACGAGATCGACGAAGTTCTGGTCCCCACCGAAGAGGTGATCGAGGTCCGCCGCGGCAAGAAGGTCACCACCGAGCGCCGCTTCATGCCCGGCTACGTGCTGGTGCACATGGAAATGTCCGACCAGGGCTATCACCTGATCAACTCGATCAACCGCGTCACCGGCTTCCTGGGTCCGCAAGGCCGCCCGATGCCGATGCGCGACGCCGAGGTGCAGGGCATCCTGGGCCGCGTTCAGGAAGGCGAAGAAGCCCCGCGCACGCTCATCTCCTTCGAGGTCGGTGAGAAGGTCAAGGTCAACGACGGCCCCTTCGAGGATTTCGACGGCATGGTCGAGGGCGTGGACGACGAGAACCAGAAGCTCAAGGTTACCGTGTCGATCTTCGGCCGCGAAACCCCGGTCGAGCTGGACTTCACCCAGGTCACCAAGCAGGGCTGATCACCCTCGCGATTGAAATTCAAGGCGCCGTGTTGCTTCATGCAATGCGGCGTTTTCTTTAGTTTGTGCCGACTGCATCTACTCGGGGCGAAGCAGACCTTGGAATTTTTGCTGAAGTTGCCAATAACATGGTTGCTACTGTTTCAATACCAAGGGTTTTGTTGGGCTTGCAAATGATGTTCAAATCAATGGCTATTGGACTGATTTTTGCTGGGGGCATAGCTTGAATGGTCTGGGAGTCTACTGCCACAGGAATGTGTGAAAACACGTTGGTAAGTTCGTTGAGATCCCCCACTGGTGTTTCGAGAGCAATTCTATTCGAGAGAAGCTGCGGAGCAACCACCGACTTTTCCACGCAAATTTCAGTTATTGGGGAAGGCGAGTCGGTTGTTGGTGGGGGAAATGTATTCGTCGCGACAACGAGTGATAGTGCTTCAATTGTTGGCGAATGGGGCGGTCCATATGCGGAATTGGAATGGATAGATGACCAAATACTGTTGATTTCTTTCGATGCCAGCGCAGAGGTGTTTTTGGAGGAAGAGGAGCATGACGGAGTGCTTGTAAGATACCAAAGGACAAAATGAGGAAGCCAATATTTGAATTGCGCTCCAAGCGGTCACTGCAGGAGCCGGTCATTGCCCGTCTACCGACCCTGCTATTCCTTTACATGTCGCCCTTGTCTAAACCTGCTTCATGGCATTCACGAAGTGGCCAATCTCATCGTGGGTGTTGAAGTAATGCACCGAAGCCCGTGTCAGGGCATTCAATCCGCGTGCATCCATATCGAGGCGGGCGCAGGTCACGGGGGAGACGGAGACGTTGATCTGGCTGGCGCGTAGCGCATCGGCGATGCCCTTGGGGTCGATACCATCCTTTGTGAAGGTGACGATCCCGCATTTTCGGGCGCCAAGGTCATGTACTGACACGCCGTCAATCGCGCCAAGCGCATCGCGCAGGTCCTGGGCCAGCGTGGTCACGCGGGTCTCGATATTGGCAAGGCCGATGCTGCGGGCATAGCGGACAGCCTCCATCAGCCCGACACGGCCAGCGACATAGCTTTCCCAGTTCTCGAACCTCTTGGCGCCGGGGGCCAGCTCATAACTGTCTGTCCCGGTCCATTTGGCTGACAGAAGGTCGATGAAGGGCGGGTCGATCCGATCAAGGATGCTCTGGCGGACGTAAAGGAACCCGGTCCCTCGCGGCCCGCGCAGGAACTTGCGCCCGGTGCCCGATAGGATGTCGCATCCGATCTGCTCCACATCCACGGCGATCTGCCCGACCGATTGGCAGGCATCCAGCAGGTAGAGAACGCCGTGCTTTTTCGCGATGGCGCCGACCTCTGCGGCGGGGTTCACCAGCCCGCCCTGGGTCGGCACATGGGTTATGGCGATCAGCCTGGTGCGGGGGGTGATCATGGCCTCCAGCGCCGCCACATCGATCTGGCCGGTCTGATCCGACGGCACAAGGTCGATTTCAAACCCGAGCCGACGCGACTGCTGCAAAAGGGCGAGGTAGTTGGAGGCATATTCAGAGGCATGGGTGATCACCCGGTCCCCCGGCTCCAGATGCAGGCCATAAAACGCCATGTCCCAGGCGCGGGTAGCGTTCTCGACAAAGGCAATCTCATCAGGCTTTGCGTTCAGAAGAGCCGCGAATTCGGAGTAAAAGGCCTGAATGTCCTCCTGCGCTCGCCTCTCTGCCTCGTATCCGCCGACTTCGTTTTCGTCTCGCAGAACCCGTTGCAAGGCGTCAAAAACGGGCCTCGGCATCAGCGATGAGCCTGCGTTGTTGAAATGCAGTACATTTGCGCAGCTCGGTGTGTCCGAACGGACCTGATCAATATCAATCATGAGGGAAATCTCTTGTTCTGAAGCGCCTTCGGGGTGTTATCTGATTGGGTGGAGCCTATGCGCCATCACCTTGCTGCTGCAATGCTGAACACCTGAAGGCTACCCTTGGCCCTGCACACAGGGCTCTTGCAGCCAAAGTCCTTGCCAACCCGACCATTCCCCTGTACACGCCGCCTCTATCGTCTTCGGGCGAGATTCTCTCGTGGGAGGTCTATGGGTCGCGACCCTGAAACCGGACCACGCAACATAAAACCGGGTGGAACGCGTTTCGCCCCAGTTGAAAGGAACACCAGATGGCCAAGAAGCTTGCTGGTACAATGAAGCTGCAGGTTCCTGCAGGTCAAGCCAACCCCTCCCCGCCGGTCGGCCCGGCGCTGGGTCAGCGCGGCATCAACATCATGGAATTCTGCAAGGCGTTCAACGCCAAGACGCAGGAAATGGAGCCCGGCGCGCCGTGCCCGACCGTGATCACCTACTATCAGGACAAGTCCTTCACCATGGACATCAAGACGCCGCCTGCGTCTTACTACCTGAAGAAGGCCGCCAAGGTTAAATCCGGCGCCAAGACCCCCTCGCGTGAGACCGTCGGCACCGTGACCGCCGCTCAGGTGCGTGAGATCGCCGAAGCGAAGATGAAAGATCTGAGCGCCAACGATGTTGAAGCGGCGATGCAGATCATCCTGGGCTCTGCCCGCTCCATGGGCATCGAGGTGAAGTAAGATGGCAAAGCTCGGTAAACGTACCCGCGCAGCACGCGAAGCCTTCGCAGGCAAAGAGAACCTGACCGTCGAAGAAGCAGTTGCACTGGTCAAGGCTAACGCAACCTCCAAGTTCGACGAGACCATCGAAATCGCTCTGAACCTGGGTGTTGACACCCGTCACGCAGACCAGATGGTGCGCGGCGTTGTTGGTCTGCCCAACGGCACCGGTAAAGCCATGCGCGTTGCTGTGTTTGCACGCGGCGCCAAGGCGGATGAAGCCAAGGAAGCCGGCGCGGATATCGTTGGTGCAGAAGACCTGATGGAAACCATCCAGGGCGGCACCATTGATTTCGATCGCTGCATCGCAACCCCGGACATGATGCCCGTCGTTGGCCGTCTGGGTAAGGTTCTGGGCCCGCGCAACCTGATGCCGAACCCCAAGGTTGGCACCGTGACCATGGACGTCAAGGCAGCTGTTGAAGCGGCCAAGGGCGGCGAAGTCCAGTTCAAGGCGGAAAAGGGCGGTGTTGTGCACGCAGGTGTTGGCAAAGCCTCCTTTGACGAAGCCAAGCTGGTCGAAAACGTCCGCGCATTCGTGTCGGCTGTTGCCAAGGCAAAGCCGTCGGGCGCAAAAGGTGCCTACATGAAGAAGATCGCGCTGTCGTCGACCATGGGCCCCGGTGTGACTGTCGACGTCGATCAGGCCGTTAGCGAGTAAGCTGCACTCTTTGAATTCCAAGCGGCCCGTGCGAGATCCTCGTGCGGGCCGTTTCTTTTCAGGGGCATGAAAACGCTGGGAACTGCCGGGGCTGGCAAGTTTTTGCGAGGCAGTGATTTACCTCTTGGAAATCTGCATCGAAGCGACTATCAAGCCCTTGAGGTAAAGCGTGCGATTCGTCGTGCGCTTTATTTCATTTCGTCCAAGATGGTGGGTGGCCTTTCGATCGGGCCTTAATTTCCCTCCTGAGACGGGAAAGACCAATAGATCGAGGGTTTCTTGACCCTCGGGCGACTTTGGCTAACCCCGTATTGCGGACTTGAACGCCGGGCCATCTGGTCTGGCACATCAAAGAGCCGGGGAGCGCAAGCCCCCCAAAACCTGGAGAGAACTGTGGATAGAGCCCAGAAAGAGAAATTGGTCGAGGAACTCGGCCAGATCTTCGAAAGCTCTGGCGTCGTGGTGGTTGCTCACTACGCCGGTCTGACAGTTGCCGAGATGCAGGACCTGCGCGCGCGTGCACGCGAAGCGGGCAGTGCCGTGCGTGTTGCCAAGAACAGGCTCGCCAAAATCGCCCTCGAGGGTAAGCCGTGTGCAAGCATGGCCGACCTGCTGACAGGGATGACCGTTCTGACCTATTCCGAGGACCCCGTGGCAGCTGCCAAGGTGGCCGAGGGCTTCGCCAAGGATAACAAGAAGTTTGAGATCCTCGGCGGTGCAATGGGTGAGAACGCTCTGGACCGCGCAGGCGTCGAAGCCGTGTCGAAAATGCCGTCCCGCGAGGAGCTTATTGCTTCCATCGTTGGCTGCATTGGCGCACCCGCTTCCAACATCGCCGGCGCAATTGGCGCACCTGCAAGCAACATCGCAAGCATCCTTTCGACCATCGAAGAGAAGGCGGAAGCTGCATAAGCGGTTGGCACTGAATGGCCGGTGTGGGGCTTATGCTCACACGCTGGAAACACACACTTTAAAACGGAAAGAGCTGATAAAATGGCTGATCTGAAGAAACTGGCAGAAGAGATCGTTGGTCTGACCCTGCTTGAAGCACAAGAACTGAAAACCATCCTCAAAGACGAGTACGGCATCGAGCCCGCAGCTGGCGGCGCCGTCATGGTTGCAGCTGGTGGCGACGCCGGTGGCGCAGCTGAGGAAGAAAAGACCGAATTCGACGTCGTTCTGAAGAACGCCGGCGCGTCCAAGATCAACGTGATCAAAGAAGTTCGCGGCATCACCGGTCTGGGCCTGAAAGAAGCCAAGGAACTGGTCGAAGCCGGCGGCAAGATCAAAGAAGGCGTGGACAAAGCCGAAGCAGAAGACATCAAAGGCAAGCTGGAAGCAGCTGGCGCCGAAGTCGAGCTGGCCTAAGCCTCGCTTGCGGGACATAGGGGCGGCGGTTTCTTTCAAACCCTGCCTTGCGCTCCCTCAGAATTTGGCTGGATCCGGGGAAAACCCGGGTCCAGCCGAACCTGTCTCAGAAAGGGACCTATCGCCCAGGTCTTTTTCTTAGATGCGGTTCACGTGATCGGGAGGCGGCCATTCGGGACGGCAGCCATGAATTGATCCGAACGCTCTATCTCGTATGGGCAAGATGCCGAAGCCCGGCGGCATCCTTGTCCGGTGAGAAATTCGAAAGGTGACATCTGACATGGCTCAAACGTTCCTTGGCCAGAAACGTCTTCGCAAATATTATGGCAAGATCCGCGAAGTGCTGGATATGCCGAACCTCATTGAGGTTCAGAAATCTTCCTACGATCTGTTCCTTCGTTCTGGCGACGCCGAAGCGCCTCAAGACGGCGAAGGCATCAACGGTGTTTTTCAATCTGTTTTCCCGATCAAGGATTTCAACGAAAACTCCGTGCTGGAGTTCGTGAAATACGCGCTGGAAAAGCCGAAATACGACGTCGAAGAATGCATGCAGCGCGACATGACCTATTCCGCGCCGCTGAAGGTCACCCTGCGTCTGATCGTCTTTGATGTCGATGAGGACACCGGCGCCCGCTCGGTCAAGGACATCAAGGAACAGGACGTCTTCATGGGTGACATGCCCCTGATGACCCCGAACGGCACCTTTGTCGTCAACGGCACCGAACGTGTGATCGTCAGCCAGATGCACCGTTCGCCCGGCGTGTTCTTTGACCACGACAAAGGCAAGACGCATTCCTCGGGCAAACTGCTCTTTGCCTGCCGCATCATCCCGTACCGCGGCTCCTGGCTCGACTTTGAGTTCGACGCCAAGGATATCGTCTTTGCCCGCATCGACCGCCGTCGCAAACTTCCTGTGACCACCCTGCTTTACGCTCTGGGTCTGGACCAGGAAGGCATCATGGATGCCTATTACGACACCGTCACCTACAAGCTTGAGAAAAGCCGCGGCTGGGTTACGCCGTTCTTCCCCGAGCGTGTGCGCGGCACCCGCCCGACCTATGACCTCGTCGATGCCGCCACCGGAGAGATCTTTGCCGAAGCCGGCAAGAAGGTCACCCCCCGCGCCGTCAAGAAGATGATCGACGAAGGCACCATTACCGAGCTGTTGGTGCCGTTTGAACATATCGTCGGCAAATTCGTCGCAAAGGACATCATCAACGAGGAAACCGGCGCCATCTACGTCGAGGCCGGTGATGAGCTGACCCTTGAATTTGACAAGGACGGCGACCTGATCGGTGGTACCGTGAAGGAACTGGTTGATGCGGGCGTGACCGAGATTCCGGTTCTCGACATCGATAACGTCAATGTCGGTCCCTACATGCGCAACACCATGGCGATGGACAAAAACATGGGCCGCGAGACCGCGCTCATGGACATTTACCGCGTGATGCGCCCGGGTGAGCCGCCCACCGTCGAGGCCGCCTCGGCTCTGTTCGACACGCTGTTCTTTGACAGCGAGCGTTATGACCTCTCCGCTGTTGGCCGTGTGAAGATGAACATGCGCCTGGCGCTGGACGCCGAAGACACCCAACGTACCCTGCGCAAGGAAGATATCATCGCCTGTATCAAGGCGCTGGTCGAACTGCGTGACGGCAAGGGCGACATCGATGACATCGACCACCTCGGCAACCGCCGCGTGCGTTCGGTCGGCGAACTGATGGAAAACCAGTACCGCGTCGGCCTTCTGCGCATGGAGCGCGCGATCAAGGAGCGTATGTCCTCGGTCGAGATCGACACGGTGATGCCGCAGGATCTGATCAACGCGAAACCGGCCGCGGCCGCGGTGCGTGAATTCTTCGGTTCCTCGCAGCTGTCGCAGTTCATGGACCAGACCAACCCGCTGTCCGAAGTCACCCACAAACGCCGCCTCTCGGCGCTTGGGCCGGGCGGTCTGACCCGCGAACGCGCGGGCTTTGAGGTCCGCGACGTTCACCCGACCCACTATGGCCGGATGTGCCCGATTGAAACGCCGGAAGGTCCGAACATTGGTCTGATCAACTCGCTGGCCACCTTCGCTCGCGTGAACAAGTACGGCTTCATCGAGACCCCCTACCGTGTCGTGAAGGACGCGCAGGTCACCGACGAAGTGCACTACATGTCCGCGACCGAGGAAATGCGCCACACTGTGGCCCAGGCCAACGCGGCGCTGGATGCAGATGGCAAGTTCCAGAACGATCTGGTCTCGACCCGTCAGTCCGGCGACTACACCCTGGCCCCGCGTGAAAACGTCGACCTGATCGACGTGTCGCCCAAGCAGTTGGTCTCGGTTGCGGCCTCGCTCATTCCGTTCCTGGAAAACGACGACGCCAACCGCGCTCTGATGGGCTCGAACATGCAACGTCAGGCGGTTCCGCTCCTGCGCGCCGAGGCACCGCTGGTCGGTACCGGTATCGAGGAAATCGTGGCCCGCGACTCGGGCGCTGCGATCATGGCGAAACGCGCCGGTATCATCGACCAGGTCGATGCCCAGCGTATCGTGATCCGTGCGACCTCTGACTTGGAGCTGGGCGATGCGGGCGTCGACATCTACCGCATGCGCAAGTTCCAGCGTTCGAACCAGAACACCTGCATCAACCAGCGACCGCTGGTGAAGGTGGGTCAGGAAGTGCGCAAAGGCGAAGTGATTGCTGACGGTCCCTCGACCGATATGGGCGAACTGGCCCTCGGCAAGAACGTCGTCGTCGCCTTCATGCCCTGGAACGGCTACAATTACGAAGACTCCATCCTGATTTCCGAGCGGATTGCCCGTGACGACGTCTTCACCTCGATCCATATCGAGGAATTCGAAGTCGCCGCGCGTGACACCAAGCTTGGCCCGGAAGAGATCACCCGCGACATCCCGAACGTGGGTGAAGAAGCGCTGCGCAACCTCGATGAGGCGGGTATCGTCTACATCGGTGCAGACGTGGAGCCGGGCGACATCCTGGTTGGCAAGATCACTCCGAAGGGCGAAAGCCCGATGACGCCGGAAGAAAAGCTTCTGCGCGCCATCTTCGGTGAGAAAGCCTCGGACGTGCGCGACACCTCCCTGCGCGTCAAGCCGGGCGACTACGGCACAGTGGTCGAGGTGCGTGTCTTCAACCGCCATGGTGTGGAAAAAGACGAGCGCGCCCTGCAGATCGAGCGTGAGGAAGTTGAACGCCTTGCCCGTGACCGCGACGACGAGCTGGCGATCCTGGATCGCAACATCTACGCCCGTCTGCGTGGCATGCTGCTGGGCAAGACCGCTGTAAAAGGCCCCAAAGGCATCAAGGCAGGGTCCGAGATCACCGAAGAGCTGCTGGATAGCCTCAGCCGTGGTCAGTGGTGGATGCTTGCCCTTGAGGACGAGAAAGACGCCCAGATCCTTGAGGCCCTGAACGAGCAGTACGAAGCGCAGAAGCGCGCTCTGGATGCCCGTTTTGAAGACAAGGTCGAAAAGGTCCGCCGCGGCGACGACCTGCCGCCGGGTGTGATGAAGATGGTCAAGGTCTTCATCGCCGTGAAGCGCAAGCTGCAGCCGGGCGACAAGATGGCCGGCCGTCACGGCAACAAGGGTGTGATCTCGAAAGTGGTGCCGATGGAGGACATGCCATTCCTCGCAGATGGTACTCCGGTCGATTTCTGTCTCAACCCGCTGGGCGTTCCGTCGCGTATGAACGTCGGTCAGATCCTTGAAACCCATATGGGCTGGGCCGCGCGCGGTCTCGGCATCAAGGTGGACGAGGCGCTGCAGGAATACCGTCGCTCCGGCGATCTCACCCCGGTGCGCGATGCGATGCATCACGCCTATGGCGAGAACGTCTATGACGAAGGCATCGCCGAGATGAGCGAAACCGACCTCATTGAGGCGGCGCACAACGTCACCCGCGGTGTGCCGATCGCAACCCCGGTCTTTGACGGTGCCAAAGAGGCAGACGTCAACGATGCACTGGTTCGCGCTGGTTTCGACACCTCTGGCCAGTCGATCCTGTTCGACGGCCGCACCGGTGAGCAGTTCGCGCGTCCCGTGACCGTTGGCATCAAGTACCTGCTGAAACTGCACCACCTGGTCGACGACAAGATCCACGCGCGCTCAACTGGTCCGTACTCCCTCGTCACGCAGCAGCCGCTGGGTGGTAAGGCGCAGTTCGGTGGTCAGCGTTTCGGGGAGATGGAGGTCTGGGCTCTGGAAGCCTACGGCGCCGCCTACACCCTGCAGGAGATGCTCACCGTCAAGTCGGATGACGTCGCAGGCCGGACCAAGGTCTATGAAAGCATCGTCAAGGGCGAAGACAACTTTGAAGCGGGCGTACCGGAATCGTTCAACGTTCTGGTCAAGGAAGTCCGTGGTCTCGGCCTGAATATGGAACTCCTGGATGCGGAGGTTGAGGAGTAAGGGCGCTTGCCCTTCTCCCGTCCCCCCTTCCGCAAGATTTGAGGTATCAAAATGAACCAGGAAATCACCAACAACCCGTTCAACCCGCTGACGCCGCCCAAGGTCTTTGATGAGATCAAGGTCTCGCTGGCGTCGCCGGAACGGATCCTGTCTTGGTCCTATGGCGAAATCAAAAAGCCGGAGACCATCAACTACCGGACCTTCAAGCCCGAGCGTGACGGTCTGTTCTGCGCCCGTATCTTTGGCCCGATCAAAGACTACGAATGCCTCTGCGGCAAATATAAGCGCATGAAATATCGCGGCGTTGTCTGCGAAAAATGTGGTGTGGAAGTCACCCTGCAAAAGGTCCGCCGCGAGCGTATGGGCCATATCGAACTGGCCGCACCCGTTGCGCATATCTGGTTCCTGAAGTCGCTTCCCTCCCGCATCGGCCTGATGCTGGACATGACCCTGCGCGATCTGGAGCGGGTTCTCTACTTTGAGAACTACGTGGTGATCGAGCCGGGCCTCACCGATCTCACCTACGGTCAGATGATGACCGAAGAAGAGTATATGGACGCTCAGGACCAGTACGGCATGGACGCCTTCACCGCCAATATCGGCGCCGAAGCGATCCGTGAAATGCTGGCTGCGATCGATCTGGAAGCCGAAGCCGAACAGCTGCGCGCCGAACTGGCCGAAGCCACTGGTGAGCTGAAGCCCAAGAAGATCATCAAGCGCCTGAAAGTCGTGGAAAGCTTCCTCGAGTCGGGCAACCGTCCCGAGTGGATGATCATGACCGTGATCCCGGTCATCCCGCCGGAACTGCGTCCGCTGGTGCCGCTGGATGGCGGCCGTTTCGCGACCTCCGACCTGAACGATCTGTATCGCCGCGTCATCAACCGGAACAACCGTCTGAAGCGTCTGATCGAACTGCGCGCACCTGACATCATCGTGCGCAACGAAAAGCGGATGCTGCAGGAATCCGTTGACGCCCTGTTTGACAACGGCCGCCGTGGTCGCGTCATCACCGGCGCCAACAAGCGTCCGCTGAAATCGCTTTCGGACATGCTGAAAGGTAAGCAGGGCCGCTTCCGTCAGAACCTTCTGGGTAAGCGGGTGGACTTCTCGGGCCGTTCGGTCATCGTGACCGGGCCTGAGCTGAAGCTGCACCAGTGTGGTCTGCCCAAGAAGATGGCGCTCGAACTGTTCAAGCCCTTCATCTACTCGCGTCTGGAGGCCAAAGGCCTGTCCTCCACCGTGAAGCAGGCCAAGAAGCTGGTGGAAAAAGAGCGCCCCGAGGTCTGGGATATCCTTGATGAAGTGATCCGTGAACACCCGGTCATGCTGAACCGTGCGCCGACGCTGCACCGTCTTGGTATCCAGGCATTCGAACCCACGCTGATCGAAGGCAAGGCGATCCAGCTGCACCCGCTGGTCTGCTCGGCCTTTAACGCCGACTTCGACGGTGACCAGATGGCCGTGCACGTCCCGCTGAGCCTTGAGGCCCAGCTGGAAGCGCGTGTCCTGATGATGTCGACCAACAACGTTCTGTCGCCTGCAAACGGCGCACCGATCATCGTTCCTTCGCAGGATATGATCCTTGGTCTCTACTATGTGACCCTAGAGCGTGAAGGGATGGTGGGTGAAGGCAAGGTCTTTGGCACCATCGAGGAAGTCGAACACGCGCTGAATGCGGGCGAGGTGCACCTGCACTCCAAGATCACCGCGCGCATCCCGCAGATCGACGAGGAAGGCAACGAGGTTCTCAAGCGGTTCGAGACTACGCCGGGTCGTGTGCGCTTGGGTGCTTTGCTGCCCAAGAACGCCAAGGCGCCGTTCGAACTGGTCAACCGCCTTCTGCGGAAGAAAGAGGTTCAGCAGGTCATCGACACCGTCTACCGCTACTGTGGTCAGAAAGAGTCGGTGATCTTCTGTGACCAGATCATGACAATGGGCTTCCGCGAAGCGTTCAAGGCGGGCATTTCGTTCGGCAAGGACGACATGGTGATCCCCGATGGCAAGTGGACCATCGTGGACGATACTCGCGAACAGGTGAAGGACTTCGAACAGCAGTACATGGACGGCCTGATCACCCAGGGCGAAAAGTACAACAAGGTTGTCGATGCCTGGTCCAAGTGTAACGACCGTGTCACCGATGCGATGATGAACACCATCTCTGCCGACAAGCGAGACGAGAATGGTGCTGTGATGGAACCGAACTCGGTTTACATGATGGCCCACTCCGGTGCTCGTGGCTCGGTTACGCAGATGAAACAGCTGGGCGGTATGCGGGGCCTGATGGCCAAGCCGAACGGCGACATCATCGAGACCCCGATCATCTCGAACTTTAAAGAGGGTCTGACCGTTCTGGAGTACTTCAACTCCACCCACGGTGCCCGTAAGGGTCTGTCGGATACCGCTCTGAAGACGGCGAACTCGGGTTACCTGACCCGCCGTCTGGTGGACGTGGCGCAGGACTGCATCGTGCGTGAGCATGATTGCGGCACCGAGCGTGCGATCACCGCAGAAGCCGCGGTCAACGACGGTGAAGTGGTTGCCTCCATCGGCGAGCGTATCCTGGGCCGTGTGGCTGCCGAGGACATCAAGCGTCCTGGCACCGACGAGATCCTGGTCGCGCAGGGCCAGCTCATCGATGAACGCATGTCGGATGCGGTTCAGGAGGCCGGTGTCGCCACCGCGCGTATCCGTTCGCCGCTGACCTGTGAAAGCGAAGAGGGTGTCTGCGCCATGTGCTATGGTCGTGACCTTGCACGCGGCACCATGGTCAACTCGGGCGAGGCTGTTGGGATCATCGCCGCGCAGTCGATCGGTGAACCGGGTACTCAGCTGACCATGCGGACATTCCACATCGGCGGCGTTGCCCAGGGTGGCCAGCAGTCGTTCCTCGAGGCGAGCCAGGAAGGCACCATCGTCTTCGAGAATGCGCAGACCCTGAAGAACTCCAGTGGTGAAATGCTGGTGGTGGGCCGCAACATGAAGGTCATCATCCAGGACGATCAGGGCGAAGAGCGTGCCAGCCACAAGCTGGGTTACGGCTCCAAGCTGTTCGTCACCGATGGTCAGAAGGTTGCGCGCGGCGACAAGCTGTTCGAATGGGATCCCTACACCCTGCCGATCATCGCCGAAAAGCCGGGTACGGCGAAATACGTCGATCTGGTATCGGGCCTTGCGGTCCGCGACGAGACCGACGAAGCCACCGGCATGACCCAGAAGATCGTGATCGACTGGCGTGCGGCGCCCAAGGGCAACGACCTCAAGCCGGAAATCATCCTGGTGGATGGCGATGGCGAACCGGTCCGCAACGATCTGGGCAACCCGGTGACCTACCCGATGTCCGTCGATGCGATCCTGTCCTGTGAGGACGGTCAGCAGATCGAGGCCGGTGACGTTGTTGCGCGTATCCCGCGTGAAGGCGCCAAGACCAAAGACATCACCGGTGGTCTACCGCGTGTGGCCGAACTGTTCGAAGCACGTCGTCCAAAGGATCACGCGATCATCGCCGAAATCGATGGTTACGTGCGCTTTGGCCGCGACTACAAGAACAAGCGCCGCATCTCGATCGAACCGGCAGATGAGACGCTGGAAACCGTCGAATACATGGTGCCTAAGGGCAAGCACATCCCGGTGCAGGAAGGCGACTTCGTGCAGAAGGGGGATTACATCATGGACGGCAACCCGGCGCCGCATGACATCCTTTCCATCATGGGTGTCGAGGCTCTGGCGAACTACATGATCGACGAGGTTCAGGACGTCTATCGCCTGCAGGGTGTGAAGATCAACGACAAGCACATCGAGGTGATCGTTCGCCAGATGCTGCAGAAGTGGGAGATCTCCGACTCTGGCGACACGACGCTGCTGAAAGGCGAGCACGTGGACAAGCAGGAGTTTGACGCCGCTAATGAAAAGGCGCTGAAACGTGGCAAGCGTCCTGCTCAGGGCGAGCCGATCCTCTTGGGTATCACCAAGGCGTCCTTGCAGACCCGCTCCTTCATCTCGGCGGCCTCCTTCCAGGAGACCACACGGGTGCTGACCGAGGCTTCGGTTCAGGGCAAGAAGGACAAGCTGGTTGGCCTGAAAGAGAACGTCATCGTGGGGCGCCTGATCCCGGCCGGTACCGGTGGGGCCACCCAGCAGATGCGTCAGGTCGCTCAAAGCCGCGACAACGTGGTGCTGGAAGCCCGCCGCGAAGAAGCCGAGGCCGCAGCGGCTCTGGCTGCTCCGGTCATGGACGACGATCTGTCGGGCGGCGATTTCGACAATCTGGTGGAAACCCCGGAAAGCCGCGATTGATCTGCTGATCACATGAGAAATTTAAAGACCCCCGCGCCGATGGTGCGGGGGTTTTCTTTTGGGTTGAAGGCACGGCGTGTTGAAAGCCTGTTGCGGGGTGCACGCGCTGATTTGCTATTGTCGCAAGAGGACGATGCGTGGCTAAATCGACGAACTGAGGCCGAAATGCCTTGATACCGTTTTGAACCACTGAAATGCGTCTAAGGCTTTTTGATGAAGGAAAATTTTGAGATGAGAATGCATATTCTAGTGCGTTTCGTGCCCCTTTTAGCTTTTGGAGTATGGTATCTACTTCGCGAGTTCCACATCTACACTGACATCATGATCCCGATATCCGTTTCTTGTGCCGTATTGTTCTGGATGTTCTTGCGATATGGGAAGAATGAGTAGGTCAGTACATCATGCTAGGAGGCGCCAACCGGCGGACCTTCAGCCAAGACGGAGTGCCTGATGACCCCAAACCAGACTGGCGCCCTGTTGATGATGGGCAGCATGGCGGCTTTCACCTTTAATGACACGCTGGTCAAAATGGTGGGTGCGGATCTGCCGCTATCGCAGATCCTTGTCATTCGCGGCGGGTTGGCGACGGTGTTGATTTTTCTGCTGGCGCGGTATCTGGGCAGCCTGCATTTGAACCTTCCGCCGCGCGATTGGATGCTGGTCTTGGGCCGTTGCCTGTCAGAGGCGGGTGCGACCTTTCTGTTTCTCAGCGCGCTGATGCGGATGCCGCTGGCGAATGTGACGGCAGTCTTGCAGATGCTGCCGCTGACCGTCACCCTGGGGGCGGCACTGTTTTTCCGCGAAAGCATTGGCTGGCGGCGCATGGCGGCGATCCTGGCGGGTTTTGTCGGTATGCTCCTGATCGTACGGCCAGGCCCGGCAGGGTTTGATAGTGCGTCCCTCTATGCCTTGGGCGCCGTGGGCTGTGTGACCGCGCGGGATCTGTTCACCCGGAAAATGTCGGCAGCGGTACCCTCGATGACCGTAACCTTGATGGCCTCGCTGACGGTCTTTTGCTTCGGGCTGGTCTATAGCACTCAGCAGGACTGGCAGCCGATTGAGGCCTGGCATCTTGGCATGTTGTTGGGTGCGGCCTGTTTTATCTTTGGCGGCTATTTGTTTTCGGTAATGACCATGCGCGTCGGCGATGTCGCCGTGGTGTCCCCGTTCCGATACAGCGGATTGTTGTGGGCCTTGCTGCTGGGCTGGCTGGTCTTTGGCGATTGGCCTAGCGGGTTGACCCTGATCGGTGCGGTCATCGTTGTGGCGGCAGGCCTATTCACTCTTTACCGGGAGCGGCAGCAGGCCGGGGCATGAAAAGGCACGCGCGACGGCGGCGTTGTCCACATTGAAGGTGCGTTTCAGGTGCTCGGCCTCTTCGGGCGTGACAGGGAAGGGGCGCACTTTCTTGCCGCGCCCTTTCGAGCGAGAGTCGTTGAATCCGTTGTATCCGCGCATGTACATATCGCCATCGGGAAAGGTGAGGGTCGGGGTCTCCTTCCACAGGATGTGATGGCCCTGATGCATGATCGTCCGGTCCGAGCCACCCGGCACCACCACGCCAAGAGACAGCGCCGCATAGGCTTCGCGGTCGGGCGCGATCGACAGCCCCTCTGGTCCTGCGCTGTAGATATAGCCTCGATTGAAGTCGATGGTGGTCAAAGGGTAACTTTGCCAGACGGGGGCCAGATCGCGTGCCGCCTGTTTGAGCCGTTCGATGAAATTCACCGCCATGGCATCGTCATCATCAAGCCGAAACTGCAGGCAGGGCGCATTGGGGTTTTCGCGGGCGGTGTTCAATACGCGGATCATCTGACGGCGGTGGCGTTCGGGAGGCTGAACGGAGATTGCCACATTCGGCAAATCCTCGGTCAAGGCCAGCAATCGTTCGAGATAGGCTTCGGGGAAGCACTCCCCAACCACCACATGAAGTTGAAACCCCTGATCTGTCTGCCCAATCACGGACGGCAGGCAGATGGTTTCAAACAGGCGGAAGCGTTCTTCAAGCCGTCCGGGCGCATAGAGAAAGGCACGGCGCTCTTCGAGGCTGTCGTGCATGATCTTGTAGCCACCAAGCCCGACATAGGAGAAACGGCACAATCCGATGACCTGCATGGCGGATCCTTTTCTTGCTCGTAGGGCAGGGCCTATCCGGCACCAAAGACGCGGCGCACATGGTCCTGCCGGATGGCAAAGCGGGCCTCGAATTCTCCGATCTGTTCAAGCGTCAGCGGTGTCACCGGCACGGGTTTCACCGGCTTCTGACGGGAATCGTTATAGCCGTTGTGGGTGCGCACGAACATCGGCTGATCGCTGATCGTCACGGTGGGCATGAAGCGCAGGATCTTTTCATGGGCAAAGTTCATGATCGTGAGGTTGCAGCCCCCCTGTACATACATGCCGAGCGAGGCCACGTAATAGGGACGGTGGATTTCAGTCGCGGCAATCCCTTCGGCGCCGACTTCGGCCACATAGCCCTGGTTGAAGTCCACGGCGACGGTCCTGTTCCTTTCGATCAGGCCCGGGCAGTCCCCAACCGTTTGCCGTAGGCGTTCGATGAAATCCACGGAAACCGCGTCATCGTCGTCATGGCGGAACTGCAGGCAGGGCGCGGCAGGATCTCGGCGGGCCTTGTTCAGGATCTCTTTCATCACTTGCCGCTGTTTGCGGGGGGGCTCGCTGTGGATGCGCACCTGGGGCATGCCCGCAGTGATATCGTGTAGCCGGTTGCGGTGGTGTTTTGGCAGACTGTCGCCAATGACGATGATCAGCTCGAAATCCTGATCCGTCTGTTCGCGCAGGCAGGGCAGGGCGACGGTTTCCATCAACTGGAACCGCTCTTCCAGACGCTGCTCTCCGTAGAGATACGCGATCCGCTGTTCGAGACTGTCATGCTCGACCTGGAAGCCGCCGATCGCTGGGTAGGAAAAGCGGCAAAGGCCGATGACTTGCATGATTGAGGCGTCCTGATTATCCATTGCGCGTCTGGACTATGCATGGCGCCCGGTCGCCGGGCAAGAACAGTGTTCCCTGCGGTTGTGGGCGGCCCTCTGTCGCTCCACCCCGGCAGATACCGGCGCGGTGCAGCGCGAAAGGGCCTGCTGTAGTTGACAACTCCTGCGACTCCCCATATACGCGCGCTTATCCGGCATCCGGGGGCCGCCCCTAAAGCCGATATCACTATTGTAGTGGATCAAGGTTCGGGCACTTTTATCACCCGGATCCTCTGTAGACCCACCGCGTCGTTCACCTCGGAATGGGAACGAATGCGGTTTTTGCGCTTGCGGACGCGTAAGTGCCGGAAATATGAGCCGCACGCTTTATCGCGTGCATGACATGACAGTTGCGAAACGGGGAATAGACCGGAATGCCAACGATTCAACAGCTGATCCGCAAGCCGCGGCAGCCGAAAGTAAAACGCTCCAAGTCCATGCATCTGGAGCAGTGCCCCCAGAAACGTGGCGTATGTACCCGCGTTTACACCACCACGCCGAAGAAACCGAACTCCGCTATGCGGAAGGTTGCGAAGGTCCGCCTGACCAACGGTTTCGAAGTGATTTCCTACATCCCGGGTGAAAGCCACAACCTTCAGGAACACTCCGTGGTTCTGATCCGCGGCGGTCGTGTAAAAGACCTTCCCGGTGTGCGTTACCACATCCTTCGCGGTGTTCTGGATACCCAGGGCGTCAAAGACCGTAAGCAGCGCCGCTCCAAGTATGGCGCGAAGCGTCCTAAGTAAGAAGAAGGATAAGCACAGATGTCACGCCGTCACGCTGCTGAAAAACGCGAAGTTCTGCCCGACGCCAAATATGGCGATCGCGTGCTGACCAAATTCATGAACAACCTGATGATCGATGGAAAGAAATCGGTCGCAGAGAAGATCGTCTACAACGCGTTTGACCGCGTTGAAGCCAAGATCAAGCGCGCACCCGTGGAAGTGTTCCACGAAGCCCTCGACAACGTGAAGCCCTCGGTTGAGGTTCGCTCGCGTCGTGTGGGTGGTGCCACCTACCAGGTTCCCGTCGAAGTGCGTCCCGAGCGCCGCGAAGCCCTGGCCATCCGCTGGCTGATCACCGCTGCCCGCGGTCGTAACGAGAACACAATGGAAGAACGCCTCGCCGGTGAGCTGCTGGACGCTGTACAGTCCCGCGGTACTGCCGTTAAGAAGCGCGAAGACACCCACAAGATGGCAGAGGCGAACAAAGCCTTCTCGCACTATCGCTGGTAAACCCTTCAGAGGCTACACACCATGGCACGCGAATATCCGCTCGAACTATACCGTAACTTCGGTATCATGGCGCACATCGACGCAGGTAAGACCACCTGCTCGGAGCGTATCCTGTTTTACACCGGCAAATCCCACAACATCGGTGAGGTGCACGATGGTGCAGCCACCATGGACTGGATGGAGCAGGAGCAGGAACGCGGCATCACCATCACCTCGGCTGCGACCACCACCTTCTGGGAACGCACCGAAGATGGTCAGACCGCCGATACCCCCAAGCACCGCCTGAACATCATCGACACCCCCGGCCACGTTGACTTCACCATCGAAGTTGAGCGTTCGCTGGCGGTTCTCGACGGTGCAGTCTGTGTTCTGGACGCCAACGCCGGCGTTGAACCCCAGACCGAAACAGTGTGGCGTCAGGCTGACCGCTACAAGGTTCCGCGGATGGTGTTCGTGAACAAGATGGACAAGATCGGCGCCGACTTCTTCAACTGCGTTCGCATGATCGAAGACCGCACCGGCGCCCGCGCGGTTCCGGTTGGTATTCCGATCGGTGCGGAATCCGAATTGGAAGGCCTGATCGACCTGGTCACCATGAAGGAATGGCTGTGGCAGGGCGAAGACCTTGGTGCGTCCTGGATCCAGACCGAGATCCGTGACGAGCTGAAGGACATGGCCGAAGAATGGCGCGGCAAGATGGTCGAAGCGGCCGTCGAGCAAGACGACGACGCCATGATGGAATACCTGGAAGGCAACGAGCCCGACGTTCCGACACTGCGCAAACTGCTGCGCAAGGGTACTCTGGCGCTGGACTTCGTTCCGGTTCTGGGTGGCTCCGCGTTCAAGAACAAAGGTGTTCAGCCCCTGCTCAACGCTGTGATCGACTACCTGCCCAGCCCGCTGGACGTTGTTGATTACATGGGCTTCAAGCCGGGCGACGAAACCGAAGAGCGTAACATCGCCCGCCGCGCGGACGACGACATGGCGTTCTCGGGCCTGGCGTTCAAGATCATGAACGACCCCTTTGTTGGCTCCTTGACCTTCACCCGGATCTACTCTGGTGTGATCAACAAGGGCGACAGCATTCTCAACTCGACCAAGGGCAAGAAAGAGCGCGTCGGTCGTATGATGATGATGCACTCCAACAACCGGGAAGAGATCGAAGAAGCATTTGCGGGCGACATCATCGCGCTGGCGGGTCTGAAAGACACCACCACCGGTGACACTCTGTGCGACGCGAAAGAACCCGTCGTTCTTGAAACCATGACCTTCCCCGACCCGGTGATCGAGATCGCGGTTGAGCCCAAAACCAAGGGCGACCAGGAGAAGATGTCCCAGGGTCTGGCCCGTCTGGCCGCCGAAGATCCGTCCTTCCGTGTCGAAACCGACCTCGAGTCCGGTCAGACCATCATGAAGGGCATGGGCGAACTTCACCTGGACATCCTGGTGGACCGTCTCAAGCGCGAATTCAAAGTGGAAGCCAATATTGGCGCGCCGCAGGTGGCTTATCGCGAGACCATCGGTCACGAGGTCGAGCACACCTACACCCACAAGAAACAGTCGGGTGGTTCGGGTCAGTTCGCCGAGGTGAAGATGATCATCTCGCCGACCGAAGCCGGCGAAGGCTACTCCTTTGAATCCCGCATCGTTGGTGGTGCTGTTCCGAAGGAATACATCCCTGGTGTGGAAAAAGGCATCCAGTCCGTCATGGACAGCGGACCTCTGGCAGGCTTCCCTGTGATCGACTTCAAGGTTGCCCTGATCGACGGTAAGTTCCACGATGTTGACTCCAGCGTTCTGGCCTTTGAAATCGCAGCACGTATGTGCATGCGCGAAGGCATGAAGAAAGCTGGCGCCAAACTGCTGGAGCCGATCATGAAGGTCGAAGTGATCACCCCGGAAGAGTACACCGGCGGTATCATCGGCGACCTCACCTCCCGTCGTGGTCAGGTGTCCGGCCAGGAGCCGCGCGGCAACGCGATTGCGATCGACGCACTCGTGCCGCTGGCGAACATGTTCGGCTACATCAACACCCTGCGTTCGATGTCCTCGGGCCGTGCCCAGTTCACCATGCAGTTCGATCACTACGATCCGGTTCCGCAGAACATCTCGGAAGAGATCCAGGCGAAATACGCGTAAGCGTCATGACATTGGAAGGTTCGCGGCCCGCGCGGACCTTCTTCCAACAAAAAGGAGGCCATCATGGCTAAGGAAAAGTTTGAGCGTAATAAACCGCACGTCAACATCGGCACTGTTGGCCACGTTGACCACGGCAAGACCACGCTGACCGCAGCGATCACCAAGTACTTTGGTGACTTCAAGGCATATGACCAGATCGACGGCGCGCCCGAAGAGAAGGCCCGCGGCATCACCATCTCGACCGCCCACGTTGAGTATGAAACCGACGCGCGTCACTACGCCCACGTCGACTGCCCCGGCCACGCCGACTACGTGAAGAACATGATCACCGGTGCGGCGCAGATGGACGGCGCGATCCTGGTTGTGAACGCAGCCGACGGCCCGATGCCCCAGACCCGCGAGCACATCCTGCTGGCGCGTCAGGTTGGCGTTCCTGCGCTGGTCGTTTTCATGAACAAGGTTGACCAGGTCGACGACGAAGAGCTGCTGGAGCTCGTCGAAATGGAAATCCGTGAGCTGCTGTCTTCCTACGACTTCCCCGGCGACGATATCCCGATCATCGCAGGTTCCGCTCTGGCGGCGATGGAAGGTCGTGACCCGGAAATCGGCGAGAACAAGATCAAGGAACTGATGGCGGCCGTGGACGAGTACATCCCGACCCCCGAGCGCGCTGTTGACCAGCCGTTCCTGATGCCGATCGAAGACGTCTTCTCGATCTCGGGCCGTGGTACCGTTGTGACCGGCCGTGTTGAGCGCGGTGTGATCAACGTTGGCGACGAAATCGAAATCGTCGGCATCAAAGACACCACCAAGACCACCTGCACCGGCGTTGAAATGTTCCGCAAGCTGCTGGACCGCGGTGAAGCAGGCGACAACATCGGCGCGCTGCTGCGCGGTATCGACCGCGAGTCGGTTGAGCGTGGCCAGGTTCTGTGTAAGCCGGGTTCCGTGACCCCGCACACCAAGTTCGAAGCCGAAGCCTACATCCTGACCAAGGAAGAAGGTGGTCGTCACACCCCGTTCTTTGCGAACTACCGTCCGCAGTTCTACTTCCGCACCACCGACGTCACTGGCACCGTGACGCTGCCGGAAGGCACCGAGATGGTGATGCCGGGTGACAACCTGAAGTTCTCGGTTGAGCTGATCGCACCGATCGCGATGGAAGACGGTCTGCGCTTCGCCATCCGTGAAGGCGGCCGCACCGTCGGCGCTGGCGTTGTGTCGAAGATCATCGAGTAATTCGCACTTGCGAATGATCAAACGGAAAGGGCGCCTCCGCGGCGCCCTTTTTGTTTGAGTGCGATGATCCCGAGGCGCACCATCAGGACTGCGTCGAAATAGAAAGGGCCTCCCAAGGGAGGTCTTTTGTCGTTTGGACGTCTGAATGAGTGTTTTTTTGGGGGCGCGAAATCTGGCCAGCCATGGCCGATAGCGCGCACAAATTCGGCATCAGTGCTCTTCGAGCCGATAGGCGTGTAGGGACCGAGGCATGCAATGGCGATTTCGCCTGGCAACGGGTGAAAGCGTGTTTCCTACAAGAGGCTCTTGCACTACGGTCTATTTCGATTTGTGTCCGAAGGCATTGTTTGGGGCTATGGGATTGGGTTTTTTGATGATTGCGAGGGCTTCGCGAATTGGAAACACGTTGAACTCTGATCGGCTGGTTCTCTACGACGGGCTAAAATGTATCGCTGCGCTTGGTGTCGTAATGTTTCATGCGAACGCCGCCTACAAGGGCGCTTGGTACTCCGGGATGTTCGTGTTTCTGTTCTTTCTTGGCTATCATGCGGCGGGCCGCGAGTTGTCGACAGGTTACACGTGGTCGAGGTTCAAACGCCTTCTCGTGCCGTGGGGTTTTTGGTGTGCTGTGTATTGGGGGTTGCTGCTTGCAGACGGAAAGGCGCAGTTTCCACCGTCCAATTTCCATTGGGGGGATATCCTAATCGGTCCCATCATCCACCTTTGGTTCTTGCCATTTGCGTTTCTGGTCTGTGTTGCACTTGCAGGCATGAGTAGCTTCGGCCGTAGTGGACTTTGGTGGTCGCTTGGCTCAATTCCACTTGTATTCGCGGTTTCGGCCGGGTTTCATTCCGCGCTGCAGTTGCCAAGCCCAATTGCGCAGTGGGTGGTTTCTATTCCTGTATGTTGGACCGGGTTTGTCGCGGCCACAAGGAGAGACCACACAAGTATTGCCTTGCTTATCGCAGGCATCTCTGCGCTGATCTGTTTCGCTTTTGGCATCGGAAGCGGTTCGCTGCAGGCTTTGATTGCGCTGCCGCTGTGCTTGTTGGCATTGTCAGTGCGATTGCCGAAATCTGATGCTATGGCAAGTTTTGGCGACCTCGCCTTGGGTGTGTACTTACTCCACCCTGCAGTTCTGGCTGCAATCAGCTCATTTGCTCTTCTGCCGCACTCAGCGCCCAACTGGATTCTTGGGGTTTGCGGTTTTTGTGTTTCCTTGGCTATGGTCGCGGCGGCCAAAAACGTTCGCCTTTTCAAGGCAGTTATGTAGAAGGCGGGACCGGAACGTAGAGCCCAGCGGGCTCCGATCTTCTGTTTTGGGACCATTGGCCAAATTTGGGCCCGGAGGCCCCCTTGCCAAACGACCTCATCGGACGTATACGGCCCCATCCCGCATGTCGGGAACAGGGCGGGGTGATTCCCGCCCTTTGGGTTCGATGAGGGTGTGCGGTGGTCGTGGGCCCTCCTCTCAACTCCAACGCCTACAAAAGGCTGACGAAATGCAAAGTCAAAACATTCGCATTCGGCTGAAGGCTTTCGATTACCGCGTGCTGGATGCCAGCACCCAGGAAATCGTGAACACTGCAAAGCGCACCGGCGCGCAGGTTCGTGGCCCGATCCCGCTTCCGAACAAGATCGAGAAATTCACCGTTCTGCGTGGTCCCCACGTGGACAAGAAATCCCGTGACCAGTTCGAGATCCGTACGCACAAGCGTATGCTGGATATCGTTGATCCGACCCCCCAGACCGTGGATGCGCTGATGAAGCTCGACCTCGCTGCTGGTGTGGACGTCGAGATCAAGCTGCAGTCGTAAGATCGGAGGGTAATGAATATGCGCTCTGGTATTATCGCAAAGAAAGTCGGCATGACCCGGCTGTTCATGGAAGACGGCAAGCAGATCCCTGTTACCGTTCTTCACCTGGACGGTCTGCAGGTCGTCTCGCAACGCACCGAAGACAAAGACGGCTACACCGCCGTTCAGCTGGGCGCAGGCTCGGCCAAGGTCAAGCGCGTCTCCAAGGCGATGCGTGGCCACTTTGCCGCTGCAAAGGTTGAGCCCAAGCGGAAGCTGGTCGAATTCCGCGTCCCCGCGGATGCCCTGATCGAAGTCGGCGCCGAAATCTCGGCCGAGCACTTTCTGGAAGGTCAGAAAGTGGACGTGACCGGCACCTCGATCGGTAAAGGTTTCGCAGGCGCCATGAAGCGCTGGAACTTTGGTGGTCTGCGCGCCTCGCACGGTGTGTCGATCTCCCACCGTTCGCACGGTTCCACCGGCCAGTGTCAGGATCCCGGCAAGGTCTTCAAAGGCAAGAAGATGGCCGGCCACATGGGTGCTGCCCGCGTGACCACCCAGAACCTCGAAGTCGTGAAAACCGACGCCGAGCGTGGCCTGGTGTTCATCAAAGGCGCCGTGCCCGGTCCGAAATCCGGTTGGGTAACCGTCAAGGATGCCGTCAAGAAGAAAGCGCCCCAAGGTCTGCCCTTCCCGGCGGCTCTGAAGGCAGCAGCAACCGAAGCACCGGCGGAAGAAGCGCCCGCGGAAGGTGGTGAAGCATGAAACTTGATGTGATCAAACTCGACGGCGGCAAGGCAGGCGATATCGAACTGTCCGAAGACCTGTTCGGTCTGGAGCCGCGTGCGGACATCCTGCACCGTGTGGTCCGCTGGCAGCGCAACAACGCGCAGGCCGGTACCCACAAGGTCAAGACCCGCTCGGAGACCTCCTACTCGACGAAGAAGATCTACCGCCAGAAGGGCACCGGTGGCGCACGCCATGGTGACCGCAACGCGCCGATCTTCCGCAAGGGTGGTATCTACAAGGGCCCGACCCCGCGCAGCCACGGCCACGAGCTGACCAAGAAGTTCCGCAAGCTGGGCCTGCGCCACGCGCTGTCCGCCAAGGCGAAAGCGGGTGAACTGGTCGTGATCGAGGACGCAACCGCAGAAGGCAAGACCGCTGCTCTGGCCAAACAGGTGAAGAACCTGGGCTGGAAGCGTGCGCTGGTCATCGACGGTGCCTCGGTGAACGAGGGTTTCCTCAAAGCATCGCGCAACATCGAAGGTCTGGATATCCTGCCGACGATGGGTGCAAACGTCTATGACATCCTCAAGCGTGACACCCTGGTGATCACCAAGGCGGGTGTCGAAGCACTGGAGGCTCGACTGAAATGAGCGCGAAGGCAGAACACTACGACGTGATCCGCAAGCCGATCATCACCGAGAAATCCACCATGGCATCGGAAGCCGGTGCAGTGGTTTTCGAAGTGGCGATCGACAGCAACAAGCCCCAGATCAAAGAGGCCGTCGAGGCGCTCTTTGGTGTGAAGGTCAAAGCGGTCAACACCACCATCACCAAGGGCAAGGTCAAGCGTTTCCGCGGCCAGATCGGCCGTCGCAAGGACGTCAAGAAAGCCTATGTGACCCTGGAAGAAGGCAACACCATCGACGTGTCCACCGGACTCTGAGATCTGTTTCTTTCAAGAAGATCGAAGGCCCTCGCGAAAGCGGGGGCCTTTCTTTGTTTTGACACTGTGAAATAGTGGCAGCCTTTGGAGTATGTGATAATACTAGATCTTAACAAAATTACTCTAACTCTACCGATTTCTTAATCATGCTTTGGGGGAGCGCAGATTGCCCGATCCAGTGCCAGCCAACGTGACTATCAATTTTTCTGAGATGTCAGGTGTGGTCGACTTAGCAATACGACGTGTGAGTGCCTTCTATCGGTTTGGGCTCGATGAATTAGACCTACGTGATGGGGGAGACTTTCAGATCGCCTCCAAAATGGTCTACAGTTTTTGGCCACAACAGATCACTGACGAGCACCGAGAGGAAGCGAAGAGAGAATACAAGGCTTGGTTGGTCGGAAATTGTCTGCGAGAACTGGATCAATTCTATAAACTGTTTCAGGATAAGGTGTGGCGCGCTTTGGAGTTGAGCCAACTTCATGAGGAGACCGTAAAAGTGAATCATGCGCTAGATGGGTCCTTTGCCAAGAAGACCAATGTAGCGGCGAAGCAAGAAATGATTGCGCAGAAGCTTTCAATTGAGAGTTTTGTGGAAGAGCTAAATTCTCTTAGTCTGGCGCGAAATTGTTTAACTCACAACGCTGGGCTTGTTCGGGCACCCAATGATTGCAATGATGAGAATCGTACCGTTCTTACAGTCAAGTGGCTTGGGTTTGACGTAAGCGTCACCCGTGGGGGCGCGACAATCAAGGCTGAGACTATGCCCATTGATCTAAGGGCGCTGCCCGGCGAGGGTGAGGCCGAGTTTGTAATTCATTACTCTCCACGGCAACTTTCCTTCGACGCGCAGCAGAAGATCTCAATCCCAAAGGATGTGGTGGCGGAACTTTGCATGTTCTACAAAGTTTTGTGCGATAAGGTAATGGTTGGACTGAGGGACGAGTTCATCAAAAAGGGCATAATTCGGCCCTGAGAGCGCTCGCTCTTACAATTTTGGTAACGTCCTGGCTGCTTCGCGGGATCGACCCCATTGCCACCCCCACGAACCTCTGCTAAACGGCACCAATCCTGAAGGCCTCGGATTCGTCCGGGGCTGTCTCTTTTGTCGGGATCATGAATAAACTGGGACCTTCGGGGCCCTTCAGATCGGTCACCTGACCAATGAACAGTTTCCCCTCCAAAGGGGAATGCTGGAATGGCAGGGGGCTTTAACATAGCGGGTCCAAAGACAAGAACCTAAGGGCCTGCACGCTAAACGGAAGACAGAAAGCATGGCACTTAAGTCGTATAAACCGACGACGCCGGGCCAGCGTGGGCTGGTTCTGATCGACCGTTCGGAGCTTTGGAAAGGGCGTCCGGTCAAGTCTCTCACTGAGGGTCTGACCAAATCGGGCGGCCGGAACAACACCGGACGGATCACTTCTCGCCGCCGTGGTGGTGGCGCAAAGCGTCTTTACCGGATCGTTGACTTCAAACGGAACAAATTTGATGTCGCCGCAACCGTCGAGCGCATTGAATATGACCCCAACCGGACTGCCTTCATCGCCCTGGTGAAGTACGAGGACGGCGAGCAGGCCTATATCCTGGCCCCTCAGCGTCTGGCAGTTGGTGACAAGGTCGTTGCCTCCGCAAAGGCAGACATCAAGCCGGGCAACGCGATGCCGTTCTCGGGCATGCCGATCGGTACGATCGTTCACAACATCGAAATGAAGCCCGGCAAAGGCGGCCAGATCGCCCGTGCAGCCGGTACTTACGCTCAGTTCGTTGGTCGTGACGGTGGCTACGCGCAGATCCGCCTGTCCTCGGGTGAACTTCGCATGGTCCGTCAGGAATGCATGGCCACCGTTGGTGCGGTCTCCAACCCTGACAACAGCAACCAGAACTACGGTAAAGCTGGCCGGATGCGTCACAAGGGTAAACGCCCGAGTGTTCGTGGTGTGGTCATGAACCCGATCGATCACCCGCACGGTGGTGGTGAAGGTCGTACCTCTGGTGGTCGTCACCCGGTGACCCCATGGGGCAAGCCGACCAAGGGTAAGCGTACCCGCAACAAAAACAAAGCGTCGCAGAAGCTTATCATCCGCTCGCGTCACGCCAAGAAGAAGGGACGTTAATCTATGTCTCGCTCTGTATGGAAAGGTCCTTTCGTCGACAGCTATGTGCTTAAGAAAGCCGAAGCTGCACGTGAATCGGGCCGCAATGAAGTGATCAAGATCTGGTCGCGTCGTTCCACCATTCTGCCCCAGTTCGTGGGTCTGACCTTTGGTGTCTACAACGGCCAGAAGCACATCCCTGTCAACGTCTCGGAAGACATGATCGGTCAGAAGTTCGGTGAATATTCGCCGACCCGGACCTATTACGGTCATGCTGCGGACAAGAAAGCGAAGCGGAAGTAAGTCATGGGCAAGGTAAAAAATCCCCGCCGCGTGGCCGACAACGAAGCAATGGCGAAAACCCGCATGCTTCGCACCAGCCCGCAGAAACTGAACCTGGTGGCTCAGATGATCCGTGGCAAGAAAGTGGACAAGGCCCTGACGGACCTGACTTTCTCCAACAAGCGGATCGCTCAGGACGTGAAGAAATGCCTTCAGTCCGCCATTGCGAACGCCGAGAACAACCACAACCTGGACGTCGATGAACTGATCGTCGCCGAGGCATGGGTTGGCAAGAACATGACCATGAAGCGCGGTCGTCCGCGGGCCCGTGGTCGTTTCGGCAAGATCCTGAAGCCGTTCGCTGAGATCACCATCAAGGTGCGTCAAGTTGAGGAGCAAGCCTAATGGGACATAAAGTCAATCCGGTCGGCATGCGCCTTCAGGTCAACCGCACCTGGGACAGCCGTTGGTACGCCGACACCAAGGATTACGGTGATCTTCTGCTGGAAGACATCAAGATCCGTGAGTTCATCAAGGATGAGTGCAAGCAGGCCGGTGTTGCCCGCGTGATCATCGAGCGCCCCCACAAGAAGTGCCGTGTGACCATTCACACCGCGCGTCCGGGCGTGATCATCGGCAAGAAAGGCGCCGACATCGAGGTGCTGCGCAAGAAGCTCGCTGCGATGACCGACTCGGAACTGCACCTCAACATCGTTGAAGTGCGCAAGCCCGAGTTGGACGCACAGCTGGTTGGCGAGAGCATCGCTCAGCAGTTGGAGCGTCGTGTTTCCTTCCGCCGCGCGATGAAGCGTGCCGTTCAGAACGCAATGCGCATGGGCGCCCTGGGTATCCGGGTGAACGTCGCGGGCCGCCTTGGTGGTGCCGAGATCGCCCGTACCGAATGGTACCGTGAAGGTCGTGTGCCGCTGCACACCCTGCGCGCCGACATCGATTACGCTCACTCCGAAGCCATGACCCCCTATGGGATCATCGGGATCAAGGTCTGGATCTTCAAAGGCGAGATCATGGAGCATGACCCGCAGGCGCGTGATCGTAAGTCTCAGGAAATCCAGGACGGCCCTGCACCCCGTGGTGCTGGTGGCGGTCGTCGCTAAGGAGGGTATGAGATGCTTCAACCCAAGCGTACGAAATTCCGCAAGATGCAGAAGGGCCGGATCAAGGGGCTGGCCAAGGGCGGTTCTGATCTGAACTTCGGCACCTACGGCCTCAAGGCTCTTGAGCCCGAGCGCGTAACTGCCCGTCAGATCGAAGCTGCACGTCGTGCCATGACGCGTCACATGAAGCGTCAGGGCCGCGTATGGATCCGCATCTTCCCGGACACCCCCGTGACCTCCAAGCCCGTCGAAGTTCGTATGGGTAAAGGTAAGGGCTCCGTGGACTTCTGGGCCTGCAAGGTAAAGCCCGGTCGCGTGATGTTCGAAATCGATGGCGTCAATGACGACATCGCCCGCGAGGCCCTGCGCCTTGCTGCGATGAAGCTGCCGATCAAGACCCGCGTTGTGGTCCGCGAAGACTGGTAAGCCCGGTTTAAGCGCAACAATATAAACCCCCGCCGAGCGATCGGCGGGGGTTTTCGTTGCCCTGCAGGTTAGGTCTGACGCCCTGAAGAGAGCAGGCTGCATTCGATACGGTTGGGCATGTGGGTGGGGAGGACTGCCATTACATTGTGACGGCAGGGCTCTGCTGTCATGCACGATGGGGTGGGAGTGGGCAAGCTCGGTCGGGGGATTGCAGGGACCACGAAAACGGCCCGCAGCAAAACCTGCGGGCCGCCATTTCACTGTCTTGCAGCTTGGGTCTCAAGCGGCCCAGCTATCCTCGCTGACGGTTGAACCTGCTGTGCCGCCCTTGGAATCCTTCAGCCGGAAGCCGGAGATCGCTGTCAACAGATTGTCCGCTTCCTGACGCAGCAATTGACCCGCAGCGGCCGTTTCTTCCAGCATGGCCGCGCCCTTCTGGGTGTCACTGTCCAGTGCCTCAACGGCAACGTTCACTTCGGAGAGGCCGTTGGACTGGTCTACGGTGTTCTCGGCGATGACATTCGCCTTTTCGACGACCAGTTGGATCGCTTGGACGATGGCTTCCAGCGCGGTGCCTGTTTCATCGACCAGATCCACGCCAGAGGTGACTTCGGCGGTACTGGTGGCGATAAGGCTGTTGATTTCACGGGCGGCATCAGAGGACCTTTGCGCAAGGGCGCGCACTTCGGAGGCGACCACAGCAAATCCGCGGCCTGCTTCGCCGGCGCGTGCGGCTTCCACCCCGGCGTTCAGCGCCAGAAGGTTGGTCTGGAAAGCCACATCGTCAATCATGCCGGTAATCTTGGAGATCGCGTCCGAGGATTCCTTGATCCGGTGCATGGCTGCGACCGTGTCCTTCGCAACATCGCGGGTTTGTTCTGCTTTGGACTGGGCAGAATTTACAATCTCCCGTGTTTCCTGCGCGCTTTTTGCGGTGCCGCGCACCGTGTCGCTCACGGTTTGCAGGGCAGCAGCGGTTTCTTCGAGTGATGCGGCCGTGGTCTCCCCGCGGCGCGATGCATCATCCACAGCAGCAGAGATTTCGGCCGCCGTGTTGTGCAGCATGCTGCTGCTGGAGGTCAGCTGCGCCATCATCCCGCTCAGCGAGTCGGTAAGGTGATCGATGTCGTTTGCGATGTCGTGGAAGATCCCCTTGTGACCCTTGGGCATAGCCTGGTTGAGGTCGCCTTTGGACAAAGCTGCAAGAACTTTCTGTACGTCTCCAAGACCTTTCTGGGCAACTTCGCCGATGGTATTTACGCCCTGGCCGAGCTCGGCAAAGGTGCCGCCATCCTTTGAGACCGTGACCCGCTTGGAAAAATCGCCTTCGGCGCAGGCCGAAATAACGGTCGAGATCTCTTGCGTCAGTTGGTGTTTGGTTTCTTCATTGGCGCGGAAGCTCGCAACCGCATTGCTGATGGCGGAGAGTTCATGGATGCGCGATGTGGGGATGTTCGGGCTGAAATCCGCCTTGATCATCCGTTTGAGAACAAGGTCGATCTGCTTGAGCGGACGCGAGATGCCGCGGGCCAGCAGAAGGGCGACGAGAACAAAAACCACGCCCCCGGCAATCCCAGCCTGAAGTGAGGTGCGCTGTGCCTTCTGGCTGAGAACAGTGGACTCTGCCAGGGTTTCTTCCAGAACCACGCGCACATCCGCATGCACCTGTTCCAGAACCGGCTCGGCCTCGGCATAGAAAGCGGATACGTCGCTGCGCAGCGCGTCCTCGCGCAGCGTTTCATCGACAAAGGCGGCGAAGGATTGCTGATAAGTAGCAATAAGCCCCTTGATCGCGGCTTCCTGCTCGGCGTTTGCATAATAGGATGATGGGAAGGTCAGGAATTCGTCGACGCGTGCATTCAGGCGGTCGAGATATTTCGAAGCCTTGCGCATGATGAAGTCTTTCTCGTGACGACGCATCATCAGCATTTTGACCTGCATTTCGGGTTGGTTTAGCTCGTTCAACTCGCCCTCAACATTGCGGACGGCCGCGCGCAGCTGACCTTCCAGCCCCGAGTTTTCATCAAGGCCGAGGCTCAGGTTGCTGTCGACGAGACGTGCAAAGGCAGCGGTGTAGCCGTCAATGGAGGTGGTGATCTGCTCAAGCTCTGCGTTTTTCCCGCTGAGTTCAGGATGTGAAGCCATCAAGGTCTCGGCGCGTTCGATATGAGCCTGCATGTTGGCGATGGTGGCCGCGTGTTTTTCAACGTAGCGTTCATCGCGCCGCAGCAGGAAGTCCTTTTCTGCGCGGCGCGCCATCAGGAAGTCGATACGGATTTCATCGAGCGTGAGAAACAGCTCTTCGATGGTCGCTACTTCTTTCTGGATGTCATCGCGCACTTGGTGGGTGAAAAGGGAGGTTCCTGCCAGGGCGATCATGATCGCCCCGCCCAAGGCAATGATGGACAGGATGGCGAGGTTTATTGAAACCTTGAAGTTCATTTTGCGGATACTCGTCTCTTAGGGATGCATGCGACTCGGCTTCTTTCGATTTTACGTGGCGGAAATTAAGATACTGTTGTTTGGGCCATGCACTGGTGTGGAATCTGTCATGCATGCCTGACACATCGGTTTTTTCGGCGGCGCAGCGGGCGGCTCTTTGCGGGCAGGACTCGCCATGGCGCCCTGTCCGCGTTAAGAGGCGGCATGGCACAGATCGACTCTCTCTTCGTAACCCGTCTTTATCGCGCTCAATTGTCCGAACTTGGACCCAAGGTCGACACGGGCGAACTCGAAAACTCCTGCCTTGTCATCGCGGAGGATGACGAGGCCGGCCAGGACTGGTGCGAGGAGAACGGCTATCCCGGCTATACCTCCTATGCCTCGCTGACGGATCTGCCTTGGCGGTTCCCGATCTTCGCCGATCTGGTGAAATCGCTGGATGCCCATGTGGCCGCCTTTGCCGAGGACCTGGAGCTGGATCTCGATGACCGCAAACTGGTGCTGGAGGATCTCTGGATCAACATCCTGCCCGAAGGCGGCACCCACGCCAGCCACATTCACCCCCATTCGGTGATTTCGGGCACCACCTATGTGTCGATGCCCGAAGGTGCCAGCGCGCTGAAGCTGGAAGATCCCCGCCATGCGATGATGATGGCCCACCCCCCGCGCCGCAAGGACTGCCGCCAGGAGCTGAGGACATTCGTCTACCAGTCCCCCAATGTGGGCGATGTGCTCTTGTGGGAAAGCTTCATCCGCCACGAGGTGCCGCTGAACATGGCCGAGGACGAACGGATTTCGGTGAGCTTTAATTACAAGTGGGAGTGATTTCCTCACCCTTTCATTGTATCGTTCAGGGTATTACGTGATGTCTGAGTTCAGAACATTGGGTTAAAAGGGCAATACCGTGGCAGAGAAATTGAAGCACGAAACGGTCAAGGGTGGAAAGATCGGTCGCAGCGCCAAGACCGGGCGCTTCGTGATGGTGTCTACTGTCCGAGGTAACGACAAAGCCAGCCCGGTTACCGAAAGTGTGGTGAAGGGGGCTTCGTCAAAACGAAAAGAGGCGATGAAGCGTTTGGTCAATCGGTAGGCGGCACTACCGGGTTACGCTTGCCGATGCGATTACGGCGCATGACGAGGCGCTTAGCTACGGAGGGCGTTCCGGCGTAAGCAGTCTGGACTTGATCGAGTCCGCCCTTGGGCGCCCTTATTCTGGATATCATCTGCGGATCCACCGAAAGGCTGCCGCTTTGCTGGAAAGCATGGTTGCAAATCATGGGTTCGTGGATGGCAACAAACGAACCGCGTGGCTGGTTACTGAGATCCTGATTGAGAGAAGCGGATATTACTTGGATATCCCTGACGATGAACCGATTGATGACCTCGTGGTTGCCGTTGCTGACGGCAGTTGCCCATTCGACCAAACGTCCGAATGGTTTCGGCTGCGCTTAAAGAAGGGGTGTTGAACGGGAGGTGAACCGCTTGCGACATTCCCTCAATCTTTCCCTTGCCCCCATCCGCCATCTCTCCTATACGGACCCATCACCGCGCTCAGTGATGAGTCGCGGTGATCCACTTTTCGTGCCCGGACCATTTCGGACACGGGCGACATAACCCACCAGACCCAAGGGTGACCCAACAAAAGGGGCCCTCTGGTGCCAAGGAAAAGGAACAAAGGCGATGAACGCCAATGATCTGCGCGAAAAGACCGTGGACGAGCTCCGCGATCTGCTTGCATCCATGAAAAAAGAGAGCTTCAACCTGCGCTTTCAGCAGGCAACCGGTCAGCTGGAAAACACCGCTGCTGTACGTGCGGCCCGCCGCAACGCAGCCCGCGTGAAAACCATCCTGAACGAAAAAGCCGCCGCAGCGGCTGAATAAGGAGCTACTCAGATGCCCAAACGTATCCTGCAAGGCGTCGTGACCTCCGACGCAAACGCACAGACCGTGACTGTCTCCGTAGAGCGCCGCTTTACGCATCCGGTTCTGAAGAAAACCATCCGTAAGTCCAAGAAATACCGGGCTCACGATGAAAAGAACGCTTTCAAGGTCGGCGACACCGTACGCATCATCGAATGCGCGCCGAAATCGAAAACGAAACGCTGGGAAGTTCTGGAAGCCTAAGAGCCTGTAACAAGGCTCCTGGCGACTAGGCTTTTTAGCACAGTCGAAACCCTGGGGGATCACAGCACGCATCGCTGCCCCAAAGGTCGGGAGAAACCACATGATCCAGATGCAAACCAATCTGGATGTTGCTGACAACTCCGGCGCGCGCCGAGTTCAGTGCATCAAGGTTCTGGGTGGTTCCAAGCGTAAGTACGCATCCGTTGGCGACATCATCGTCGTCTCGGTCAAGGAAGCCATCCCGCGCGGTCGCGTAAAGAAAGGTGACGTCCGTAAGGCCGTCGTCGTGCGCACCGCCAAAGAAGTCCGCCGCGAAGACGGTACCGCGATCCGTTTCGATCGCAACGCCGCCGTCATCCTGAACAACAACAACGAGCCGGTAGGTACCCGTATCTTTGGCCCGGTTGTTCGTGAGCTGCGCGCGAAGAACTTCATGAAAATCATCTCGCTTGCTCCGGAGGTGCTGTAATCATGGCTGCGAAACTCCGCAAAGGCGACAAGGTCGTCGTGCTGGCCGGCAAGGACAAGGGCAAGGAAGGCACCATTTCTTCCGTTGACCCCAAAGCCGGTAAAGCTGTTGTCGACGGCGTGAACATGGCGATCCGCCACACCCGTCAGAGCCAGACAAGCCAAGGCGGCCGCCTGCCCAAGGCCCTGCCGATCGACCTGTCGAACCTGGCTCTACTGGACGCAAACGGCAAAGCAACCCGCGTTGGCTTCCGCATGGAAGGTGACAAGAAAGTGCGTTTTGCCAAGACCACGGGGGACGTGATCGATGCTTGATTCCGCAAACTACACCCCGCGTCTGAAGGATCTCTACAAGGACACCATCCGTGGCGCCCTGAAAGAGGAATTCGGCTACAAGAACGAGATGATGATCCCCAAGCTGGACAAGATCGTTCTGAACATCGGCTGTGGCCGTGCTGCCGTCAAAGACAGCAAGAAAGCCAAGTCCGCTCAGGCCGACCTGACCGCAATCGCGGGCCAGAAGGCTCTGACCACCGTTGCCAAGAACTCCATCGCCGGCTTCCGGGTTCGCGAAGGCATGCCGATGGGCGCCAAGGTGACCCTGCGCGGCGACCGGATGTACGAATTCCTGGATCGTCTGATCACCATCGCAATGCCCCGTATCCGCGACTTCCGCGGCGTATCGGGTAACTCGTTCGACGGTCGTGGCAACTACGCCATGGGCCTGAAAGAACACATGGTGTTCCCCGAGATCGACTTCGACAAGATCGACGAGCCTTGGGGCATGGACATTGTGATTGGCACCACCGCGAACACCGACGCGGAAGCAAAGGCGCTGTTGAAAGCTTTCAACATGCCCTTCAACAGCTAAGCGCGGGAAGGAAGAGACATGGCTAAGAAAAGCATGATCGAACGCGAAAAGAAGCGCGAGCGTCTGGTGGCACAATATGCCGCAAAGCGCGCCGAGCTGAAAGAAATCGCGAATGACGAAAGCCGCCCGATGGAAGAGCGTTTCAAAGCGCGTCTGAAACTGGCGAAACTGCCGCGCAACTCGTCGGCAACCCGTCTGCACAATCGCTGCCAGCTGACCGGCCGTCCGCACGCTTACTATCGTAAGCTGAAGATCAGCCGTATCGCTCTGCGGGAACTGGGCTCCAATGGCCAGATCCCCGGCATGGTGAAATCGAGCTGGTAAGGGAGAGACAGATATGAACGATCCTATCGGCGATATGCTCACCCGTATCCGTAACTCTCAGATGCGCGGCAAATCCACTGTCATGACCCCGGCTTCCAAGCTGCGGGCATGGGTTCTGGATGTGCTGGCAGACGAAGGTTACATCCGCGGCTATGAGAAGGCGACTGACGAACGCGGCCACCCGGCGCTGGAAATCAGCCTGAAATACTTCGATGGCGAACCTGTTATTCGTGAGCTGAAGCGGGTCTCCAAACCCGGTCGTCGCGTTTACATGGGCGTCGATGACATCCCGTCGGTCCGTCAGGGCCTGGGCGTGTCGATTGTCTCCACCTCCAAAGGTGTGATGTCGGACGCAAACGCACGCGCAGCCAACGTCGGCGGCGAAGTGCTCTGCACCGTCTTCTAAGGAGGCTTACAGATGTCCCGTATTGGTAAGAAACCGGTCGAACTGCCCAGCGGTGTCACCGCGAGCGTTTCCGGCCAGACCGTCGAAGTGAAAGGCCCCAAGGGGACCCGCAGCTTCACCGCCACCGACGACGTCACCCTGTCCGTTGAGGACAACATTGTGAAGATCGAGCCGCGCGGCAAGTCCAAGCGTGCCCGTCAGCAATGGGGTATGTCCCGCACCATGGTTGCGAACCTCGTGACCGGCGTGACCACCGGCTTCAAGAAAGAGCTGGAGATCCAGGGTGTGGGTTACCGGGCTCAGATGCAGGGCAACACCCTGAAACTGAACCTCGGCTACAGCCACGATGTCGACTTCGTTGCTCCGGAAGGTGTCACCATCACCGCGCCGAAGCAGACCGAAATCGTTGTGGAAGGTAACGACCAGCAGCAGGTTGGCGAAGTCGCGGCGAAAATCCGCGAATGGCGCCGTCCCGAGCCCTACAAAGGCAAGGGTATCCGCTACAAGGGCGAGTTTATCTTCCGCAAGGAAGGCAAGAAGAAGTAAGGACAAGCAAAATGGCAAACAGCAAACGTACCCTGTTTCTGAAGCGTCGCCTGCGCGTCCGGAACAAGCTTCGCAAGGTCAACGCAGGCCGTCTGCGTCTTTCCGTGCACCGTTCGAACAAGAACATTTCTGTTCAGCTGATCGACGATGTCGCGGGCAAGACCCTGGCAGCAGCCTCGACCCTGGAAAAAGATCTCGGCTTTGTTGGCAAGAACAACATCGAAGCAGCCACCAAAGTGGGTTCGGTCATCGCCGAGCGCGCCAAGGCGGCTGGCGTCTCCGAGGCCTATTTCGATCGTGGTGGCTTCCTGTTCCACGGCAAGGTGAAGGCTCTGGCCGACGCTGCGCGTGAAGGTGGTCTGAAGATCTAAAGTAATGTGGGCGGCGCTATGTGCCGCCCCGATGATCCGGGGGCAGGGCAGACCTCTGCCTTGCTCACCAGGATTGGCAAAATGGGCGCCTGCTTTTGTGACGCGCCAAGTGAAAGGAATGCCTTATGGCAGAACGTGAAAACCGCCGTGGCCGTGGCCGCCGCGAAGAGGAAACACCGGAATTCGCAGATCGCCTGGTCGCGATCAACCGCGTTTCGAAAACCGTAAAAGGTGGTAAGCGCTTCGGCTTTGCCGCGCTCGTCGTTGTCGGCGATCAGAAAGGCCGCGTCGGCTTTGGCAAGGGTAAGGCGAAAGAAGTGCCCGAGGCCATCCGCAAGGCAACCGAGCAGGCCAAACGTCAGATGATCCGCGTGCCGCTGAAAGAGGGCCGTACCCTGCATCACGACATGAACGGTCGTCACGGTGCCGGCAAGGTCGTCATGCGCACCGCGCCTGAAGGTACCGGTATCATCGCCGGTGGTCCGATGCGTGCCGTCTTCGAGATGCTGGGCATCAAGGACGTCGTCTCTAAGTCGATCGGCTCGCAGAACCCCTACAACATGATCCGCGCAACCATCAACGGCCTGACCAAAGAGCAGAGCCCGCGTGCGGTTGCCCAGCGTCGTGGCAAAAAGGTCGCCGACATCCTGCCCAAGCGGGACGAAGCACCGGCTGCCGAAGCCGCTGAAGCGTAAGGAGACGGACACATGGCCAAGACCATCGTTGTTAAGCAGATCGGCTCTCCGATCCGCCGCCCCGCCAAGCAGCGCCAGACGCTGATCGGCCTGGGCCTGAACAAGATGCACAAGACCCGCGAGCTGGAAGATACCCCTGCCGTGCGTGGCATGATCAACAAGATCCCCCACATGGTCGAAATCATCGAAGAAAAAGACTAAGCCATATTGGCACAGTCTTCAAAACGCCTCCGCTTTGCGGGGGCGTTTTTCATTGTGTGATGTGGTTCACGATCATTCCGAAATTGCATAGCAGGAAGACCATGGCGTCACTTGTCGGTTCACTGCCTGCACCATATTTCAGCGTTTCCGAAGCAGAATCCCATTTTCCGGGTAGGGGCCTGGAGCGCTGAACAAGGACGATCACAATGGCATTTACAAATTTGACAACCGACCATGCGGCTTCTGCCCCCGCCCGCTTGCGCCAGATCGTTGAGGGTATCCGCAACATGTTGAAGCAGCGGTCCGAGTATCGCCGGACCTACCGTGCGCTGCAAAGTCTCACTGATCGGGAGTTGGCAGACATCGGTCTGCGTCGCTGCGACATTGCAAGTGTTGCGCGCTGCAACGCCTCTGGCCGCTGAGGTATCTATCTGCCCGGCGGATCATAAGATCTCCCGGCCTGCGTTTCGATACGACCGGCGCAGCTCAGGGCATCCAGCTGCTGAAGGCTTGGGAGCGCCACGCTCCGACGGAACCGGCGCGTGGCTTTTCCATGTGATCAGCCCATGCTTTCCAGCAGGCCTTCGCCGGCGGACAGCTCGCACTGGCCGGGGTTTTCTTCGCGGTTGAGAACTTTGACTTCGCCGTCCTCGACCAGCATCGCATAGCGTAGCGAGCGGCCGATCAGACCGGCGGGCGGTGCATCAAAGCGCATGCCGATCGCATCGGTAAAGGCGCTTTCGGCGTCGGCCAGCATGGTGATCCCGGCTTCGGTTGCGCCAGTTGCCTCGCCCCAGGCCTTCATCACGAAGGGGTCGTTGGCGGAAATGCAGATGATCTCATCCACGCCCTTGGCGTCGAACTGATCCTTGGTGCGAATAAAGCTCGGGACATGAGCCGAGTGGCACGTGGGTGTAAAGGCACCCGGCACAGCAAAGATCGCTACCTTGCGGCCCTTGACCTTGTCCGCGATCTGCACCGGCTCCGGTCCTTCGGCGCCCATCTGCACCATCGTTGCGTCCGGCAGTTTGTCTCCGACTGAAATCATCGCGCGTTCCTCTTCTGACGTGATTGCGTTTCCCTTGGTCACCCATATAGGGTCCGCAGTGAACGTGACCAGAACTGGGGCAGGAGGCAAGGGGAGACATGAGCCATATCGTGGTAATCGGAGCGGGGCAGGCGGGGTCCTCACTTGTGGCAAAGCTGCGCAAGGAGGGTTTCGAGGGGGAGATCACCCTGATTGGTGCCGAAACCGCACCACCCTATCAGCGTCCGCCCCTGTCCAAGGCCTACCTGCTGGGTGAAATGGAGAAAGAACGGCTGTTCCTGCGCCCCGAAAGTTTCTATGCCGACAATAGCATCACCCTGAAACTGGGCGCTGCCGTCACCGGGATTGATCCGGTGGCCAAGACGGTCAGCCTTGCGGATGAGACCATTGCCTATGATCAGCTTGCGCTGACCACGGGATCGGAGCCACGGCGCCTGCCTGCTGCCATTGGCGGCGATTTGGACGGGGTGTTCGTTGTCCGTGGCCTGCCGGATGTGGATGCCATGGCGCCTCATGTGACGGCAGGCAAGAGCGTGCTGATCGTGGGCGGAGGCTATATCGGGCTGGAAGCCGCCGCGGTCTGCGCCAAACGGGACCTCAACGTCACTTTGGTGGAGATGGCCGACCGGATCCTGCAACGGGTGGCAGCACCTGAAACCTCTGACTACTTCCGCGCGCTGCATCAGGGGCACGGCGTCGACATCCGCGAAGGCACCGGGCTGGAGCGGCTGGAAGGCGAGGACGGCAAGGTCGCGCGGGCGGTGCTGGGCGATGGCAGCACGCTGGACGTGGATTTCGTGGTGGTTGGTGTCGGCATTGCCCCGGCAACGGCCTTGGCCGAACAGGCGGGACTAACGCTTGAGAACGGCATCCGGGTGGACGCGCAGGGGCGTACCTCGGATCCCTCGATCTGGGCGGCGGGGGATTGTGCGTCTTTCCCCTATCAAGGCGGACGGATCCGTCTGGAAAGCGTGCCCAATGCAATCGATCAGGCCGAAGTCGTCGCTCAGAACATGCTGGGCGCGGGCAAGGACTATGTGGCGCAGCCTTGGTTCTGGTCGGATCAATACGATGTAAAATTGCAGATCGCGGGCCTCAACAGCGGCTATGACAACGTGGTCACCCGCAAGGGAGAGGGGCAGACCGTGTCCTTTTGGTACTACAAGGGCGATCAGCTGGTGGCGGTCGATGCGATGAACGATCCGCGTGCCTACATGGTGGGCAAGCGGCTGATCGATGGCGGCAAGACGGCTGAAAAGGCGGTGGTGGCCGACCCCGAGGCCGATCTGAAACCCCTTCTGAAAGCATGAGGATCATCGCGGGCGAGTTTCGCGGCCGCGCCCTTGCGGCCGTGGGCAAGGGCGATGCAGGCGCGCATCTGCGGCCCACCACGGACCGGGTGCGCGAGAGCCTGTTCAACGTTTTGGCGCATCAGATCGATTTCGACGGCATGCGGGTGCTCGACCTGTTTGCGGGCACCGGTGCGCTGGGGCTCGAGGCTTTGTCGCGCGGGGCGGCTTCGGTCACCTTTGTGGATGACGGGCGCGTTGCGCAGGGGCTCATTCGCAAGAACATAGCGCTTTGCCGGGCCGAGGATCGCACCGCCCTGATCCGTCGCAGCGCGTTGAAACTGGGTCCGAACCCGGACGCGCCCTATGACGTGATCTTCCTCGATCCGCCCTATGGCAAGGGGCTTGGGGAAAAGGCGTTGGCCGTTGCAGAGGCAGGCGGTTGGATCGCCCCTGGCGCACTCATCGTCTGGGAGGAAAGCGCTCCCATGCAGCCGCCCTTAGGGTATGAGGTGCAGGGCAGCCGCAAGTATGGGGATACCCATATCTCCCTGATGTGGCGCAATGTTTCAGGGTGAAATGGGCGCGGCGGGAAACGGCCCTGCGTTGCATTTGCTTGCTGTCGGTTCAGGCAATAGCTGTTGGTGGTATTCGTTTAGGCAGTATTGAAGGTGCATCAGATGCCCAAGACCTATCCTACGCCGCAACTGGTGATCGAGGACAGCCCCACAGACGCGCTCGCAGCGGCCCGTGCAGGCATGCGCTGCCTTGGTTTTGTACCGCATGGCACAAAAGAGGGATTGGCGCAGGAAGGCGCAGAAGTTTTCACGAGGATGGAACAGGTTCCGGCGCTGATCGGACTGCCAGAAGCCGTGTCGTCAGCGCGCTGAATTCAGTCAGCCGTAGGTCGGGTGGAATTTGCCGCCGGGTGACAGGGTGAAAATGTCATAGCCGTCCGCCGTCACACCGATCGAGTGTTCGAACTGCGCAGACAGGGATTTGTCGCGAGTGACCGCGGTCCACTCATCGGCCAGGATCTTGGTCTCGGGACGGCCAAGGTTCACCATGGGTTCGATGGTGAAAAACATGCCTTCCTCAAGAACCGGACCGGTGCCGGGACGGCCATAGTGCAGCACATTGGGCGGCGCGTGGAACACCTGTCCCAGTCCGTGACCGCAGAAATCGCGCACCACGCTCATCCGCTGGCTTTCTACGTACGCCTGAATGGTGTGGCCGATGTCGCCAAAGGTATTGCCGGGTTTCACCGCTTCGATCCCCTTCATAAGGGCATCATGGGTGACTTGTATCAGCCGCTCGGCCTTGCGCGACAGCTTGCCCGCCACGTACATTCGGCTGGTGTCGCCGAACCAGCCATCGACGATCACCGTCACGTCGATGTTGAGGATATCGCCGTCCTTGAGCTTCTTGTCGCCGGGGATCCCGTGGCAGACCACGTGGTTCACCGAAATACAGCTGGCGTGCTGGTAGCCCTTGTAGCCGATGGTGGCTGACTTGGCGCCTGCGTCCTCGACCATCTGGGTGATCAAACGGTCGATTTCACCGGTGGTCTGCCCCGGAAAGACATGTTGCGCAATATCATCGAGTATCTTTGCCGCAAGCGCACCCGCCACGTGCATGCCTGCAAAATCGGCCTCATCGTGAATGCGGATGCCGTCTTTGGTGGTGCGACCGTCTTTCGATCTCATGGGCGGGGGCTCCATCGCTGGGGTTTCACCGCTCTATTTAGGTGCAAACTGCAAAAAGGGCCAGAGGGGCTGACCAAATCGAGGTTTTCACCCTGCAACCCTGTTTTCAAGCGCTCCGGCGATTTCTACTCCCTCGGGCGAGAGCTGCGTGCCATAGATCAGACACTCAACGCCTGCCTTTTGAGCAGCGGCAAAGGCGGCGGCATAGGCAGGGTCGATATCCGAAGCGATGGCGAAGTCCGTGCAATCACTGCGCTGCACCAGATAGAGCATCACCGCACGGTGACCTTCTGCCACCATATTGGCCAGCTCTCCCAAGTGTTTGGTGCCGCGCGCGGTCACGCTGTCTGGAAATTCCGCCAGGGCAGGTTTGCGCGACAGGGTCACGCTTTTGACCTCTACATAGGTGTCGGGCAGGCTGGGCTGGCTCAACAGGAAAT